>NZ_JBDGMM010000026.1:0-23829 GCF_057655165.1 Leifsonia sp. Soil_N53 | reverse complement strand
AGCCGGCGCCGTGCTCGCGGCGGCCGGGCGCGCCTGGGCCGAGCAGGCCGGAGGCACCTCCGGGGTGCTCTGGGGCGCGGCGCTTGAGGCGGCGGGCGCCACGCTCGACGACACCGCGCAGACCTTCGGCGACGACTGCGCCGGCGCCGCGATCACCGCCTTCACCGCGGCGATCCTCGACCTCGGACGTGCGGAGCCCGGCGACAAGACCCTGGTGGACGCCCTGCTGCCGTTCCGCGACGTTGTGACCGATCGGCTCGCAGACGGCACACCCCTCGCCGAGGCCTGGCGCGACGCCGCGCGGATCGCCGCCGAGGCAGCGTCGGCGACCGCGGCGCTCCGTCCCAAGCGTGGCCGTGCGCGGCCGCTGGCCGACAAGTCGGTCGGCACGCCGGATGCGGGAGCCACGTCGTTGGCGCTGATCGTGGGCGTGCTCGCCGAACAGCTGACCCGCGACGACCTCCCGACGAACGACCAGCACACCGAAAGGACACCCGCATGACCGCACTGCGCGTCGTGATCGGCAGCGATGACGCCGGCTACACGCTGAAAGAGACCCTGCGCACGGACTTGGAGTCGCACGCGCTCGTCGCCTCCCTGGTCGACGTGGGGGTGGACGCCGACGGGCACACCGCCTATCCGGCTGTCGCGGCCGCGGCCGCGGAGCTGGTCGCGTCCGGCGAGGCCGACCGCGCGCTGCTGGTCTGCGGCACCGGGCTCGGCGTCGCCATCGCCGCCAACAAGGTGGCGGGCATCCGGGCCGTCACCGCCCACGACTCGTACTCGGTCGAGCGGTCGGTGCTCTCCAACGACGCCCAGGTGCTGTGCCTCGGCCAGCGCGTCATCGGCACGGAGCTGGCCCGGCGGCTGGTCGGCGAGTGGCTGACCTACCGGTTCGACACGACGAGCCCGTCCGCGCGCAAGGTCGAGCTGATCGCGGAGCTCGAGCGATGAGCGGGGCGTTCGAGGGACGGGTCGCGATCGTCACGGGCGCCGCGAGCGGCATCGGCCTCGCGGTCGCGGGCTGGTTCGCCGAGCGCGGCGCCACCGTCGCCGGCGTGGACCGCGACGAGCGCGTCGCCGACGCGCTCGCTGCGCTGCCGGGATCCGCACACCTGCCGGTCGCCGCCGACCTCACGGCGCCCGACGCGGCGGAGACGGCCGTCGCCCGCATCCAGGCGCGGGCGGGTGTCCCGCACATCCTGGTCAACTCGGCCGGCATCGCCCGCCTCTCCCCCGCGCTCGCCACGACGGCCGCCGACTGGGACGGCACCCTCGCGGTCAACCTGACCGCGAGCTTCCGGATGGCGCAGGCCGCCGGCGCGCGGATGGTGGCCGCAGGCTTCGGCCGCATCGTGAACCTGGCGTCGCAGGCGAGTGTCGTCGGACTGGACGAGCACGTCGCCTACTGCGCGAGCAAGGCCGGCCTGCTCGGGATGACCCGGGTGCTGTCGCTGGAGTGGGCGCCGCACGGCGTCACGGTCAACGCCGTATCGCCGACCGTCGTCGAGACGCCCCTCGGCAGGGAGGCCTGGAAGGGGGCGAAGGGCGACGAGCTGCGCTCGCGCATCCCGGCGCGGCGATTCGCCCAGCCCGAGGAGGTCGCCGCGCTGATCGGCTATCTGGCCTCCGACGAGGCCGGCATGGTCACCGGGGAGAACATCCTGATCGACGGCGGCTACTCCTCGATCTGACCAGCGTCAGCCGTGGAAGTACGGGATGATCAGGTACAGCCCGTAGAGGACCGCGGCGCCGCAGAGGGCGAAGCACGCGTAGGCGCCGGTGAGCGCCGCCCGCTTCTGGCCCTCGCTGGCCGGGTTCTTGCGCCGCGCCTTCTTGGCCTTCTTCTGCGCCTTGGCCGCCTCCTCCGGCGTGATCACGGTGATCGCGTCGGTGAACTCGGCCGGCTCCACGAAGAGCGCGCGGCCGGCGACGGCGAGGAGGCGCGTGCCGAGCGAATAGAACCCGACCACGACGCACGCGCCGATCAGCGACGCGGCGAAGACCGCGATGAACTGCAGGACGGCGCTCATGCCGGGTTCCTTCCCGAGCGCTCCTTCTTGAGCGGCTTGACCTTCTTGATCTTCACCACGCGCCCGGACGCGGCGACGTCGCTCTGACCCTGGACGGGCACCGGCTCGATCGCGTTGCTGCTGGAGACGCTGTTGCGACGCGACCGCCAGAAGATGAACGTGACCACGACCACGGCCGCGACCGTGTCGATGAGGATGCCGATGGGACCGAGCAGCCCGATCAGCGAGGCCACCGCACCGACGATCCCTGCCGCCGGGAGGGTCAGCACCCAGCCGATCGCGATCCGGCCGGCGGTGCCCCAGCGCACCGACGAGCCGCGGCGGCCGAGGCCGGAGCCGATCACCGATCCGGAGGCGACCTGAGTGGTGGAGAGGGCGAAGCCGAGGTGGCTCGACGCGAGGATGGTCGCCGCGGTGCTCGTCTCCGAGGCGAAGCCCTGCGCCGGCTTCACCTCGGTCAGACCGCGCCCGAGCGTGCGGATGATGCGCCAGCCCCCGGAGTAGGTGCCGATCGCGATCGCCAGGGCGCACGAGACGATGACCCACAGCGGCGGCCCGCTGCCGGCGGGCAGCAGGTTCGCCGAGATCAGCAGCAGCGTGATGACGCCCATCGTCTTCTGCGCGTCATTGGTGCCGTGCGAGAGCGCGACGAGCGACGACGAGAAGATCTGGCCGTAGCGGAACCCGCCCCGGCCGTCCGGGCGGCCGTCGTAGCGCCGGGTGATCCAGTACGCGAGCTTCGTCGCCGCCCACGCGACCACGCCGGCCGTGAACGGCGCGATGACCGCGGGCAGGACGACCTTCTGCAGCACGACCGGGAAGTTCACCGACGCGACTCCCGCGCCCACGATCGCCGCACCGATCAGGCCGCCGAACAGCGCGTGACTGGACGACGAGGGGAGGCCGTAGAGCCAGGTCACCATGTTCCAGACGATGGCGCCGACCAGACCGGCGAAGATCAGCTCCGGCGAGATCAGCACGCCGCCCGATCCCTCGTTGATGATGCCGCCCGAGATGGTCTTCGCCACCTCGGTGGAGAGGAACGCACCGATCAGGTTCAGGACCGCTGCCAGTGCGACAGCGATCTTGGGGCGCATGGCGCCGGTCGCGATCGGCGTCGCCATCGCGTTCGCCGTGTCGTGGAACCCGTTGGTGAAGTCGAAGAAGAGGGCCAGCGCGATGACCAGCACGATGATGAGGGTGAGATCCACCGGCTTCTTTCTCGTGTGGACTGCCGGCGGGAGTTCACCGGAAGTTCATGCGGACTGGCTGGCGCGATTAAGCAGCCGCCCACATGGTTTCACGGCCGTCTCGCGTGCGTCAAACCGTCAGAGCCGGTCGACCCCCGTCACCCGGACGACCGCGACGCCCGCACGGGCGGAGTCCTCCAGCAGCACCTCGGCGGCGATGCCCCAGTCGTGGTCGCCGGCGGGATCGGCGAGGATCTGGCGGACCCGCCACACCCCCTCCGCAGCGGCCGGAGACTCGTCCACGACGATCATCCCCGCGGCCCGCGCCGCCGCGTCGGTGAGGATCTCGTCGTGCTCGGCGTAGTAGGCCTCCAGCGCCTCGTCCCACTGCAGCTCGCTGAACGACGGCGCCTGCGCCTCGGCGAGCGCCGCAGCCTCGTTCTCGAGCGCGCCCAGCTCCTGGACCTTGTCGAGCGCCGCGAGCTGCACGCGTCGGAACACCTCGTTGCGCACGAGCACGAAGAACGCGCGGCGGTTGGTGGTCACATTCCGCGGGGCCGGCGGCGCGAGCTCGCCGGTCTCGGCGGCGTGCCGTGCCGCGTCGGGGTGCACCAGCTCCTCCCACTCGTCCAGGAGGCTGGAGTCGACCTGGCGCACCAGCTCGCCGAGCCACTCCACGATGTCGCGGAGCTCCTCGGTGCGCAGGTCGAGCGGCACGGTCTGGTTCAGGGCGCGGTAGGCGTCGGAGAGGTAGCGCAGCACGACGCCCTCCGAGCGGGCGAGCTTGTAGAACGCGATGAACTCGCCGAACGTCATCGCGCGCTCGTAGAGGTCGCGCACGACGGACTTGGGGCTCAGCTCGAAGTCGGCCACCCACGGCTGGCTGGAGGCGTAGGTCGCGAACGTCACGTGCAGCAGCTCGTCGTGCGGCTTGGGGTGCGTGACGGTCTCCAGCGCCTCCATCCGCTCGTCGTACTCGACGCCCTCGGCCTTCATCGCCGCCACCGCGTCCCCGCGCGCCTGGAACTGCTGGGCGGAGAGCACCGGCCGCGGGTCGTCGAGGGTGGCCTCGACCACGGACACGATGTCGAGGGCGTAGCTCGGCGACTCGGCGTCGAACAGCTCGAACGCGGCGAGCGCGAACGGCGACAGCGGCTGGTTCAGGGCGAAGTTGGGCTGCAGGTCGACCGTGAGCCGGATCTCGCCGTCCACCACCTCCACGACTCCTGCGGTCACCAGCGAGCGGTACAGGCCGAGCGCCCGCCGGGCCAGGCCGAGCTGCCGCTTCCACGGCTCGTGGTTGTCGAACACGAGGTCGCGGACGTGGCCGAAGACGTCGCCGCCGCGCCCGATGACGTTGATGAGCATGGCGCTCGTGATCTGCATGGACGACGTGAGCGTCTCCGGCTCGGCCTCCACGAGCTTGCGGAAGGACGGCTCGCCCCAGGAGACGAACCCCTCGGGCGCCTTCTTGCGCACGATCTTGCGGCGCTTCTTCGGGTCGTCGCCGGCCTTCTCGAGGGCTTTGACGTTCTCGCTCTCGTGCTCGGGCGCCTGCACGACCACGGTGCCGGCGGTGTCGTAGCCCGCCCGCCCGGCGCGGCCGGCGATCTGATGGAACTCGCGGGCGTTGAGCTGCCGCAGCCGGGTGCCGTCGAACTTGGTGAGCGCGGTCAGCAGCACGGTGCGGATCGGGACGTTGATGCCGACCCCGAGCGTGTCGGTGCCGCAGATCACCCGCAGCATCCCCCGCTGGGCGAGCTGCTCGACCAGCCGGCGGTATTTGGGCAGCATCCCGGCGTGGTGCACGCCGATGCCCTGGCGCAGCAGCCGGGACAGCGTGCGGCCGAACGAAGTCGTGAAGCGGAACTCCCCGATCAGCTCAGCGATCGCGTCGCGCTGCTCGCGGCTGGCGATCTTGGCGCTGGAGAGCGCCTGGGCGCGCTCCAGCGCGGCGAGCTGGGAGAAGTGCACGATGTAGATCGGCGCCTGGCCGGTGTGCAGGAGGTCCTCGACGGTGTCGTGGACGGGCGTCAGCTCGTAGTAGTAGTGCAGCGGCACCGGGCGCTCGACGCCGGTGACCGTCGCGGTCTCGCGGCCGGTGCGGCGGGAGAGGTCGGCGGCGAGCGCCGTCACGTCGCCGAGGGTAGCCGACATCAGGACGAACTGGGCGCGGTTCAGCACGAGCAGCGGCACCTGCCAGGCCCAGCCGCGGTCCGGGTCGGCGTAGAAGTGGAACTCGTCCATGACGACCTGGCCCACCGGGGTGTCCTCCCCCTGCCGCAGGGCGAGGTTGGCGAGGATCTCGGCGGTGCAGCAGATGATCGGCGCGTCGGCGTTGACCGAGGAGTCGCCGGTCATCATCCCGACGTTCTCCGCCCCGAAGACGTCGACCAGGGCGAAGAACTTCTCGGACACCAGCGCCTTGATCGGCGCGGTGTAGAAGCTGCGCTCGCCGCGGGCCAGTGCCGCGAAGTGCGCGCCGACGGCGACGAGCGACTTCCCGGTTCCTGTGGGTGTCGACAGGATGAGGTTCGAGCCGCCGACGATCTCGATGAGCGACTCGTCCTGCGCCGGGTAGAGGGTGATGCCGGTGGACTCCGCCCAGGCGACGAACGCCTCGTAGACGGCGTCCTCGCTCACCGTTGCCGGGCCGGCCCAGCCGGGGAGGTCGTCGACGCGCAGGGAGGCCATAACGTCCAAGCCTGTCACAGCGCGGCGACGCACGGCATATCCACCGGTTCGCGCGCCTATCCTTCGGCTATGGGATCGACGTCCGACATGGGTTCGGCCACTCCTGCTGAATCGGCGCAGCCCCCAGGACCGGCGCGACCCGCCGAACCCGAGCAGCTCGCCGGACCTCCGCGGCCCGCGCGATCGTTCTGGCGTGCGGCGGCCGTGGGCGTGGCGAGCATCGCGGCGGGCGTGGGCGCCGCCGAACTGCTGAGCGCCTTCTTCGTGCAGGACGGCAGCCCCATCCTCGTGGTCGGCGCTCTCGTCATCGACCTCACCCCTGCATGGCTGAAGAACGCGGTGATCGGCGTGTTCGGGACGGGCGACAAGGCGTTCCTGATCTCCTCCCTCGCCGTGGTGCTCATCATCGGCGGCGGCCTCGCGGGCTGGCTGGAGCTGCGGCGGCCGCCGCTCGGCCGCATCCTCATCGGCGTCGGCGGGGCGCTGGGCGTGCTCGCCGCGTTCACCCGCGCCGGCTCCTCGATCGTGAACGTCGTGCCGTCGGCGCTCGCGGCGCTGGTCGCCATCCTGATCCTCGGCTGGCTGGCCGACCTGCTGCGCAGGACGCGGCCCACCCGGATCGCCCCGCAGGGCGAGGTGTCGCGCCGACACTTCGTGACCGCCACCGCCGCGACCGCCGCCGCAGGCGTCGTCGCGACGATCGTCGGGCAGGCGGTCGCCACCGGCTACCGCGCGGCCGCCGCCGCGCGTGCCGCGTTCCACCTGCCGAAGCCCGCCGCCACCGCCCCGCCGGTCCCGGCAGGCGCGTCGTTCGACATCGCCGGGCTGTCGCCGATCATCACGCCGAACGCCGACTTCTACCGCATCGACACCGCGCTGCAGATCCCCGGTATCCAGCCGCAGGACTGGCGGCTGCGGATCACGGGCATGGTCGAGGAGGAGATCGAGCTGACCTTCGCCGAGCTCCTCGCCCTCCCGCTGGAGGAGTCCATCACGACCCTCACCTGCGTGTCCAACGAGGTCGGCGGCGACCTGATCAGCAACGCGAAGTGGCTCGGCTACCCGATCCGGCACCTGCTGGCGCGGGCGAAGCCGACCGCCGACGCCGACATGGTGCTCTCGCGCAGCCAGGACGGCTGGACGGCGGGGACGCCGCTGGAGGCGCTGACCGACGAGCGCAACGCGATCCTCGCGGTCGGGATGAACGGCCAGCCGTTGCCGCTGGAGCACGGCTACCCGGTGCGCATGGTCGTGCCGGGGCTGTACGGCTACGTCTCGGCCACCAAGTGGGTGGTGGAGCTGAACGTGACGCGGTTCGACAAGGCCACGTCCTACTGGACCGACCGCGGCTGGTCGGAGCGCGGCCCGGTCAAGCTGGAGTCCCGCATCGACGTGCCGGGCGACGGCCGGCAGGTGAAGGCGGGGACGGTCGCGGTCGCGGGCATCGCCTGGTCGCAGCACGTCGGCGTGAGCGCCGTGCAGGTGCAGATCGACGGCGGCGCCTGGCAGCAGGCCACCCTCGCCGACGCGATCTCGGCCGACACCTGGCGGCAGTGGAAGTACGCGTGGGACGCGACGCCCGGCTCGCACACCATCAAGGTGCGGGCGACGGACGCCCACGGCACCGTGCAGACCTCGAAAGAGCAGGACGTCGTCCCCGACGGCGCGACCGGGTGGCACACGATCGGCGTCACGGTGGTTAGCTAACGGTATGACCGCCCTCGACCACCCCCGCGCACTCGTCGCGCCCGGGCCCGCGCTGGCCTCGGAGTACCGCGCGCGCTACGCCCGCACCGAGCAGCTGCCCGGCTTCGGAGAGCTCGCCCAGCGCCGGCTCCGCGCGGCCCGCGTGCTCGTGGTCGGCGCCGGGGGCCTCGGCTCGGCCGTGCTGCCGCTGCTGGCGGGGGCCGGGTTCGGGACGATCGGGATCGTCGACGACGACAGCGTCGAGCTCAGCAACCTGCCGCGGCAGACGATCCACCGCGAGCGCGACCTCGGCCGGCAGAAGACGGCATCGGCGGCCGACGCGATCCGCGCCATCGACGCCGGGATCGACGTCCGGATCTTCCCCGAACGGCTCACCTCCGTGAACGCCGCGAGCATCCTGAGCGGGTTCGACCTCGTGCTCGACGGCAGCGACAACTTCCCGACCCGCTACCTCGTGAACGACGCGGCGCTGCTGGCCGGGCTGCCCGTGGTGTGGGGCGCCGTGCACCGGTTCGGCGGCCAGGTCGGCCTGAGCTGGGCGCCGCACGGGCCGCAGTACCGCGACCTCTTCCCGGTGCCGCCGGAGCCGGGCAGTGTGCCGAGTTGCGCGGAGGCCGGTGTGCTGCCGAGCGTGTGCGGCGTCGTCGGGTCGCTGATGGCGAGCGAGGCGATCAAGGTGGTGACCGGGGAGGGCGATCTGCTGCTCGGCCGGGTGCTCGTGCACGACGGGCTGCGCGGGACGTTCCGCGAGCTGCCGTATGCGGCGGACCCGGCGGCGGAGCCGGTCACGGAGCTGATCGACTACGAGCTGTTCTGCGGGCTCACCGCCCCGGCGGCCGAGGCGACGCAGGCGACCGCGACTACGGTCACCGCCGCCGACCTGGCCGCCCGGCTCGCCGCAGGAGAGCCGCACATCCTGCTCGACGTCCGCGAGCCGTGGGAGGCCGACATCGCCAAGCTGCCCGGGTCGCTGCTGGTGCCGCTCGATGTGGTCATGCGCGACGCGCCGGGCGTTGCCGAGCGACTGGGCGAGGAACCGCTTGTGATCATCTGCCACCACGGCCCGCGCGCGGAGACAGCACGCCGGCTGCTCGCCGCCGCCGGGGCTCCCGGCATGGTGCTGGAGGGCGGCCTCGACGCCTGGGCGCGCGAGATCGACCCGGCCCTGCCCCGCTACTGAGCGCTACTGAGCACTGCCGAGCGCGGCCGGGCGAGCGGGCGAAGCCTCGCACGTCCGCGGGGCACGCGGGATACTGAAGCCATGACCCCACCGCGCAGCGTCGAGGAGCATGCCGCCCACGTCAATCGCCTGCTGGAGCCGCTCAGCGCGGAGCCCGATCTGGAGACGGTCCCGCTCGCGGAGGCCGCGGGCCGGGTCGCCGCGGTCGACATCCGGTCGGAGGTCGACCTCCCGCTGTTCCGCAACTCGCAGATGGACGGCTACGCCGTGCGCGCGGCCGATGTCGCCCGGGTCCCGGTCGCGCTCGAGGTGACCGGAGATGTACCCGCGGGACACGAGGTGCCCCTGACGCTCACCCCGGGCACCGCCATCCGGATCATGACGGGCGCTCCCGTGCCGAGCGGCGCCGACACGATCGTGCCCGTGGAGGACACCGAGCTCGTCCTCGGCAGGGACGACGACCTGGCCGGCGCGATCGTGGAGATCCGGCGTTCCCGGCACCGCGGCGAGTACGTCCGGGAGCGCGGTAGCGACCTGGAGCGCGGCGACGTGCTCGTGACGGCGGGCACCCGGCTGGCCGCGCGCCACCTGGCCGCGCTGGCGGCGGCGGGCGTCACCTCGCTGGCGGTGCGGGCGCGGCTGCGGGTCGCGGTGCTGACCACCGGATCGGAGCTCGCGGCGCCCGGGCGGGATGTCCGGTTCGGGCAGGTCTTCGACGCGAACGGCGTCGCCCTCGCGGCGCTCGTCGAGGAGTCCGGCGCCGTCGTGTCGCTGCGGGCCAGCAGCACCGACGACCCCGAGGCGTTCGCGCGCGTCCTCGACGCGGCCCTGGCGGCCAGCGACCTGGTGGTCACCTCCGGCGGCATCTCGAAGGGCGCGTACGAGGTGGTGCGCGAGGTGCTGCTGCCGCGCGGCGCCGAGGTCACGACCGTGGCGATGCAGCCGGGCGGCCCGCAGGCGACCGCGGTGGTCGACGGCGTCCCCGTGCTGTGCTTCCCCGGCAACCCGGTCAGCACGCAAGTCTCGTTCGCGGTGTTCCTCCGCGCGCCGTTGCGCGACGCCGCCGGGCTGCCCGCGCTTCCGGTGCAGCGGGCGCGTCTCACCGAGTCGGTGCGGTCGGTGCCGGGCAAGCGGCAGTTCCTGCGCGGCCGGGTCGGCGCGGACGGCGTGGCGCCGGTGTCGGGCCCCGGCTCGCACCTGGTGGCGGCGATGGCGACCGCGGACGTGCTCATCGACCTGCCCGCGGAGGCGGAGACGGTCGAGTCGGGCTCGGACGTGACAGTCTGGACGCTATGAGCGAACTCACCCACCTGGACGCCGACGGGCGCGCCCGCATGGTCGATGTCGGCGCGAAGCCCGAGACCGACCGGGAGGCCGTGGCCCGCGGCCGGCTGGTGACCACTCCCGAGGTGGTGCGCCTCGTCGCCGCCGACGACCTGCCCAAGGCCGACGTGCTCGCCACCGCCCGCATCGCCGGGATCGCCGGCGGCAAGCGCACGAGCGACCTCATCCCGCTCTGCCACCCGCTGCCGCTGAACTCGCTGCGCGTCGACTTCGCCCTGGACGAGGCGGCGGGTGCGATCGCGATCGAAGCGGTCGCGCGCACGCATGGCCGCACCGGCGTGGAGATGGAGGCCCTGACCGCGGTTGCAGTGGCCGGGCTGACGTTGCACGACATGGTGAAGGCCGTCGACCCGGCCGCGAGCTTGACCGATGTGCGGCTGGTGGCGAAGAGCGGGGGGAAGCGCGGCGAGTGGCGGCGGCCGGGTGAGGACAGCAGCGCGCCTGCTCCACAGACCGCACCGACGCCCACCCGCACCGACGCTGCCGTCGTGATCGTCGCCTCCACGCGCGCCGCCGCCGGAGCGGCACCCGACACGACAGGCCCGGTCATCGCCTCCTGGCTCGACGTCTACGGCCTCCACCCCGAGGTGCGCGTCGTGGCGGACGCGGACATCGCGGACGCGCTCGCCTCCGCCGTCGCCGAGCACCCGGCCGTCGTGCTCACCACCGGAGGGACCGGCGTCTCCCCGGACGACCGGACCCCCGAGGCCACCGCCGCCGTGCTCGACCGCGACCTCCCCGGCCTCGCCGACGCCCTGCGAGCCAAGGGCGCGGCCTCCACCCCGCTCGCGGCGCTGAGCCGCGGCCGCGCGGGCGTCGCCGGGCGCACGCTGGTGGTCAACCTCCCCGGCTCCCGCGGAGGCGTCGCCGACGGGCTCGCCGTCCTGGACGACGTCCTCGCCCACCTGCTCGACCAGCTCGGCGGGGACCGCGACCGCGGCCACGACGCCGAGCGCCACCCCGAAGGAGCGACCCGATGACCGACGTCTTCTCCGACGTGTCCGAGCGGCCGCTCGACCCCTCGACTCTGGACGAGTTCGTCTGGCAGCGGGAGGACGGCGCTGTGGTCTCGTTCCAGGGCATCGTGCGCGACCACGACGGCGGCCGGTCCGTCGTCTCGCTCGACTACCGCGCGCATCCGGAGGCCGCCGCGTTCCTCCGGCGCTGCTGCGAGGAGCTGGCGGCGCGCACCGGCCTCCGGGTCGCGGCCGTGCACCGCGTCGGCTCGCTGACCATCGGCGACCTCGCGCTGATCGCCGCGGTGGCGGCCCCGCACCGCGCGGAGGCGTTCGCCGCGTGCGCCGAGCTCGTCGAGCGGATCAAGGCCGAGGTGCCGATCTGGAAGCGCCAGCACTTCGCCGACGGCGCGTCGGAGTGGGTCGGGCTCTGAGGCTCAGCCCCGTTCCTAGGGTCGAAATAGACGCTCCTGCGGGTCTAGAGTTCTATTCATGCCGCAGATACGGGTGAAGGAAGCCGCGAGCTTCCTCGGGGTGAGCGACGACACCGTGCGACGCTGGATCGACGCAGGGATGCTCTCCAGCGCCAAGGACGAGGGCGGCCGCACCGTGCTCGACGGCCTGGAGCTCGCACAGCTCGCCAAGCAGAACGCCGTGCTGCCCACCGACCCGTCCGGTGTCGGCCGGTCGGCGCGCAACCGCTTCGTCGGGATCGTGACCGACATCGTCATGGACAAGGTCATGGCGCAGGTCGAGCTGCAGTGCGGCCCGCACCGCGTCGTCTCCCTGATCAGCAGCGAGGCCGTGCGCGAGCTCGGGATCGAGCTGGGCTCGATCGCCGTCGCCGTCGTCAAAGCCACCAACGTCATCGTCGAGACCGCAGGGCCGGCGGAGTGAGGAACAGGATGCGCACCAGGACCGGCGTCGTCGCCAGCATGCTCGCAGCAGTGGCACTGGCCGTCGCGGGGTGCTCCGCCGGCGCGGGCACGGGCACCGACACGCCCACTCAGACCCCCACGAAGCACGCCGTCACCGGCACCGTCACCGTCTTCGCCGCGGCCTCCCTCACCAAGACGTTCACCCAGTTGGGCGCGGACTTCGAGAAGGCCAACCCGGGCAGCACCGTCAGCTTCAGCTTCGGCGGCTCCTCCGACCTGGTCACCCAGCTCTCCGCCGGCGCCCCGGCCGACGTGTTCGCGTCGGCGGACCAGAAGAACATGGACAAGGCCGTCGGTGCAGGCGTCGTCTCCGGCGACCCCGTCGACTTCGCGACGAACGTGCTCGCGATCGCGGTCCCGCCCGGCAACCCGGCCCATGTCACGGGGTGGGCGGACCTCGCGAAGTCCGACCTCAAAGTCGTGGTCTGCGCCCCCCAGGTGCCCTGCGGCGCCGCGACCGCCACGGTGGAGTCGAAGACCGGTGTGACGCTGAAGCCGGTGAGCCAGGAGTCGGCGGTGACCGACGTGCTCGGCAAGGTGTCCTCCGGGGAGGCCGACGCCGGCATCGTCTACGCGACCGACGTCAAGGGCGCGGGGAAGAGCGTCGACTCCGTGCCGTTCCCCGAGGCGAAGGACGTCGTCAACACCTACCCCATCGCCGAGATCAAGCAGGGGCAGAACTTCACCGGGGGCGCCGCCTTCATCGCCTACGTGACGGGCCCGGCGGGCAGGAAGGCGCTCGAAGCGGCCGGATTCGGCAAGCCGTGACGCCGCGCCGCGCGCCCGCGAGCACCGGGATCCCCGGCTGGGTCCTCGTCGTCGCCGCGCTCGGCGCGCTGTTCGTGCTGCTCCCGGTCGTCGCGATGGTCACGCGGGTGGACTGGACGCACTTCGTCGCGCTGATCACGTCGCCGTCGTCGGTGGACGCGCTGCTGCTCAGCCTGCGCACCTCGGTCGCCGCCACGGCCGGCTGCCTGGTGCTCGGCATCCCGATGGCGGTCGTGCTGGCACGGGTGCCGTTCCGCGGCCGCGGCCTGGTCCGCGCGATCGTGCTGCTGCCGCTGGTGCTGCCTCCCGTCGTCGGCGGGATCGCCCTCCTGGCGCTGTACGGCAGGCGCGGGCTGCTCGACGGCGCCCTCCCGATCGCGTTCTCGACGCCGGCCGTGGTGATCGCGCAGACGTTCGTCGCGCTGCCGTTCCTGGTGCTGAGCCTGGAGGGCGCGCTGCGGACCACGGGCGAGCGCTACGAGGCCGTCGCCGCCACCCTCGGCGCGCAGCCGTCCGCCGTGCTGTTCCGGGTGACGCTGCCGCTGGTGGCGCCCGCGATCGTCTCGGGGTCGATCCTGTCGTTCGCGCGGGCGCTCGGGGAGTTCGGGGCAACGCTGACCTTCGCCGGGAGCCTGCAGGGCACCACCCGGACGCTCCCGCTGGAGATCTACCTGCAGCGCGAGACCGACCCGGACACCGCCGTCGCACTGTCGCTCGTGCTGATCGCGGTCGCGATCGCCGTGGTCGCGGTCGCGCACGGTGCGGGAGAGCCGCTGCGCCGGCGGCCGCGGCCCGGGACCGCACCGCGTGGGGCGTCGCGGCCGGCTGCCGGGGCGACGCCGTGAGCCTCGCCTTCTCCGCCACGGTCGCCGACCGGGACGTGGCGGTGGACCTCCGGCTGGGCACCGGCGAGACGCTCGCTCTGCTGGGCCCGAACGGAGCGGGAAAGTCGACGGTGCTCGGAGTGCTCGCCGGGCTGATCCGCCCCGACGCCGGGCGCGCGACCCTCGCGGACGAGACACTGTTCGACCTCCCCGGGTCCTGGCTGCCGCCGCACCGGCGCGGGATCGCCCTGCTCGCCCAGGACGCGCTGCTCTTCCCGCACCTGAGCGTGCGCCGGAACGTCGAGTTCGCGCCGCGGTCGGCGGGAGCCACCCGGACCGAGGCGCGCGCGAAGGCCGACGAGTGGCTGGAGCGCACCGGCGTGAGCGCACTGGCCGAGCGGCGTCCCGACGAGCTCTCGGGCGGCCAGGCGCAGCGCGTGGCGATCGCGCGGGCGCTCGCCGCCGAGCCCGACCTGATCCTCCTCGACGAGCCGTTGGCGTCGCTCGACGTGAGCGTGGCGGGCGAGCTCCGCGGGATGCTGGCGGACGTGCTGGCCGGACGCACGGCGGTCGTCGTCACCCACGACGCCCTCGACGCCTACCTGCTGGCCGACCGGGTCGCGGTCCTGGGCGCCGGCCGCGTGGTCGAGGAGGGCCCGGCGCGCACGGTTCTCACGCAGCCGCGGCACCCGTTCACCGCCGAGCTCACCGGCCTCAGCCTCCTCACCGGGCGACGCACCGCGACCGGCCTGATGACCGACGACGGGCTCGCCCTCGCCGGCACCCCGACCGTGCGGATCGCTGAGGGCCAGCCGGTGACCGCGGTGGTGCGGCCGTCGACGGTGGCGGTGCGAGTGAGCACGGCGACGGAAGACGCGGGCCCGGAGGGCGCGGGCGCGATCGCGGCGACGGTCACTGCGCTGGAGCCGCGCGACGACCTGGTGCGGGTGCGAACCGATCGGCTCACGGCGCTCGTCCCGGCAGCCGTGGTCGCGGAGCTCCGCCTCGCCGCCGGCACGCCGGTCACTCTGACGGTGCCGCCCGCCGAGGTCCGCATCTCCCCCGTCTGACGGGACTAGGAACCGATCTTCATCCCGGCGGTCGAGTACCCGCCGTCCGGGTTCGACGACGGCCGCGGCTCGTCGAACAGCGGATTCGGCCGGCCCGGGAGGCTCTGCGGCTCCACCCGCGCACGCACCGCGCCGACGATCGCGACGACGCACGCCGCCAGCAGCACGGCCCCCGCGACCACCAGCGCGAGGCCGAAGACCTCGCCACGTGCCAGCAGGACGATCCCGAACGGCAGCGTCAGCCAGGTCGCCGCGCCGGACAGCACGGCCCCGACGACCAGCGCCGCGAACCTGCCCTGCCGCCGCCGGACGGCCGCCAGTTCCCGCATGTGCACGCTCATGGTGTCCCCCCTCGCCGCAGCCTGGCGATCGCGCGCTGCGGACGTCATCCCCCGGCGAACGGGGGCAGCACGTCCACCCTCTCGCCGATCGCGGCATCCGGGTCGCGCGACACGACGCCGTCGACCAGAAACGAGCCATTTCGCAGCACCAGCCGCATGGCCTCGCCATAGCGGGCGTCGAGCAGTTCACGGAGCGCGCCCACCGTCGGGGGGTCGAGCGAGACGCGTTCCTCCTCCCGGCCGGCCGCCTCCTCGGCGGCGGCGAAGTACCGCACCAGGACGGAGTGCGTGCCCTCAGCCACCGATCGCCCCCATGCTGCGCACCGGCGGCACGAAGCCGGCCGCCTCCATCCCGTGACCGGACTGCTTGCCCCACATCGCGCCGCGCCACCACCGGGCGAGCTCGGCGTCGTCCGCCCCGCCGCGGAGCAGCCCGCGCAGGTCGGTCTCGTCATCGCCGAACAGGCACGAGCGCACCGTGCCCTCCGCCGTGATCCTGGTGCGGTCGCACGCGGAGCAGAACGAGCGGGTCACCGACGCGATGATCCCGACCGTGGCCGGGCCGCCGTCGACCAGCCACTCCTCGGCCGGCGACGACGGGTCGTCCCGCCGCCCGGCCTCCACCAGGTCGAACCGGGTGCGGAGGACGGCCAGCAGCTCCTCGGCGGAGACCATGTTGTCGCGCAGCCAGGTGTGGTCGGCGTCGAGCGGCATCTGCTCGATGAAGCGCAGCCGGCAACCCTGCTCCAGCGCCCAGGCCAGCAGGTCGGGAGCGCCGGCGAGGGTCTGCCGCATCATCACCGCGTTCAGCTTCAGCGGAGTGAGGCCAGCGGCGTGCGCGGCGGCGATGCCGGCGAACACGGCCGGCAGCCGGTCGCGGCGGGTCAGGGCGGCGAAGTGCTCGCGGTCCACGGTGTCCAGGGAGATGTTCACCCGGGTCAGCCCGGCCGCGACGAGCTCGCCCACGCGGTGGTCGAGCCCGATGCCGTTGGTGGTGATGCTGAGGTCGATGCCGGGCGCCGCCGCGGCGGAGAGCCCGATGATCTCGGCGAGGTCGGCGCGCATCAGCGGCTCGCCTCCCGTGAACCGGACCTCGCGGATGCCGAGGTCGCGCACCCCGATCCCCACCAGCCGGGCGATCTCGGCCGGGGTCAGCAGGTCCTCCCGCGGGATGGCGGGCAGACCCTCCGCCGGCATGCAGTACGTGCAGCGCAACGAGCACTTCTCCGTGACCGACACGCGCAGGTCGCGGGCGACGCGGCCGAACCGGTCGACGAGGCCTGCGACATCGGGCCGGCCGTCGAGGCTCGGGGCGGCGGCAGCGCCCCGCGCATCCCGCAGCGAGGCGCTGCGCGGGAGACCGAGATTGACCGCGACCATGGATTCACCCTAGACCGCGCAGCCGTAGACCGCCGCCCCGCGCGGGTAATAAGCTCCGACCATGGGAATCATCTCGTCCGGTTTCCTCGGCCGGCGCAGAACCGAGGACCCCCGCCTCCCCCCGGGCCAGTACGTCACGGAGGGCTTCCCGGTGCTGTCGGCCGGGCCGACCCCGCGGATCGCCAAAGAGGACTGGGCGTTCACCATCACGACCGAGAAGGGCGTGGTGCACCGCTGGAGCTGGGACGAGTTCCTGGCGCTCCCGCAGGACGACGTCGGCACCGACATCCACTGCGTCACGAGCTGGTCGAAGCTCGGGACGTCGTGGCGCGGCGTCGCGCTCGACACGCTGTTCGAGAAGGTCGACACCGACTACGAGTACACGATGGCGCACTCCTACGGCGGCTACACCACGAACGTTCCGCTGAAGGACCTCCTCGACGGCAAGGCCTGGGTGGCGCACACCTTCGACGGCGCCGACCTCCCGCCGGAGCACGGCGGCCCCGCCCGCCTGCTGGTGCCGCACCTGTACTTCTGGAAGAGCGCCAAGTGGGTCAACGGGCTGGAGATGCTTCCGCAGGACCAGCCCGGCTTCTGGGAGCAGAACGGCTACAACATGTACGGGGACCCCTGGAAGGAAGAGCGCTACTGGTGAGCAGCGCGTGGCGCGTGGCGGATGTCGTGGCCGCGCATGAAGAGACCGCGACGGCCCGCACGATCCGGCTGCGCATCCCCGGGCTCACCGGGCACCTGGCCGGGCAGCACGTGGACGTGCGCCTCACCGCGCCCGACGGGTACCAGGCGGTGCGGTCGTACTCGATCGCGTCGGCCTCCGGCGTGGGCGGCCTGGCGCCGGACGAGCTGGAACTGACCGTGGAGGAGCTTCCGGACGGCGAGGTGTCGCCGTATCTCGTGCACGGCCTCGGGGTGGGCGACCAGTTGGAGGTGCGCGGCCCGGTCGGCGGCTGGTTCGTCTGGCGGGCGGGCGACGACGGTCCGGTGCAGCTGATCGCGGGAGGCTCCGGCGTCGTGCCGCTGATGTCGATGGCCCGTGCGCACGCCGCCGCGGCGAGCTCCGCGCCCTTCCAATTGCTGTACTCCGCCCGCTCGCCGATGTCCGTCTACTACCGCGACGAACTGATGGCGCTCGGCGAAGCCTCCGCACCGCTGACCGTCGACTACGTCTACACGCGGGAGGCGCCTGCCGGCTGGCCGGTCGCGGCCGGGCGGCTGACCGCGGAGGGGCTCGGCGCGCTCGTCCTGCCCGCCGCGGACGCCCCGAGGTTCTACCTGTGCGGGTCCACCCCGTTCGTCGAGGCCGTCTCGGGCTGGCTGGTCGACGCCGGTCACGACCCGGACCGCATCCGCACCGAACGCTACGGCGGGATCGGAGGGGCAGCGTGAGCGACATGGACTACCTGGACGGCAACGCCGCTGCGGGACTCCTCTCGGAGGTGTTCGCCGTCGACGTGACCGTGGCGCGCGGCAAGTGCGCGCACTGCGGGGATGTGACGGTGATCGCGAAGGCGCACCTCTGGCCCGACGACCACGGGATGGTGCTGCGCTGCCGGGTCTGCGGCGACGTCATCGCGATGGCGACCGAGCGCGACGGCAAGCTCTCCCTCGACCTGCGCGGCCTGGACTGGCTCGAGCTGGAGGTCTGAGGGGGCCCGGCGCCCTCAGCGGGCGGTCATCCACTGCCCGTACAATCGTCCGGTGCCAGAATCACCTGCGAGCCTCGACCCCGACGACCTCGCGACCACCCTCCGCGTCCTCGCGCAGCTCCACGAGCTCGACCAGGAGCACCCGGACTTCGTCTCGGTGCGCCGCGCGACCGCGCACATGTTCAAGGCCGTCAAGCAGGCCAGGCGGCGCGAGCTGCGGGAGGCCGAGCTCGCCGCCGACCGCGCCGTCATCGCCGCGACCGCGACCGGCGCGCCCGACCGCATCGACGACGAGACCCGCGGCCGCGACCTCAGCTCCCCGACCACCGGGTCCACGACCGCCGGCACCCTGATCAACTCGCAGGCCTGCTACATCTGCAAGCAGCAGTACACGCAGGTCGACTGGTTCTACCACCAGCTCTGCCCGTCGTGCGCCGCGTCCAGCCACGCGAAGCGCACCGCGCGCACCGACCTGACCGGCAAGCGCGCGCTGCTCACCGGCGGCCGCGCCAAGATCGGCATGCACATCGCGCTGCGCCTGCTGCGCGACGGCGCCGACCTCACCATCACGACGCGCTTCCCGCGCGACGCCGTGCGCCGGTTCGCCCAGCTCCCTGACGCGAAGGACTGGCTGCACCGGCTCCGCGTGGTCGGGATCGACCTCCGCGATCCGGCCCAGGTGATCGGCCTCGCCGATTCGGTCGCTTCCCGCGGCCCGCTGCACGTGCTCATCAACAACGCCGCGCAGACCGTTCGCCGCTCCCCCGGCGCGTACTCGCTGCTCGCCGAGGCCGAGTCGCACCCGCTGCCCGACGGCCCGCTCCCCGAGCTGGAGACCTTCGGCCACACGGCCGACCCGCACCCGCAGGCCCTGGAGGCCTCCGTCGCCGCCCACCCGCTGCTGTCGTCGGCGAACGTGCACGGCACGGTCGCCGAGCTGGTCGGCGCCGCCGCGCTCACCGCGAATGACCTCGCCTCCGCCGCCATGGCCGCCGGCTCGTCGTCGCTGGAGCGACACCACGACGGCACCGCCATCGACGCGGGTGGCCTGGTGCCGGACGTGCAGCGTGTGAACACCTGGACGCGCGCCGTCGGCGGGATCGACCCGCTCGAACTGCTGGAGGTGCAGCTCTGCAACACGACGGCGCCGTTCATCCTCATCGACCGGCTCCGCCCGTCGCTCGCCGCCGCCGGCCGCTCGTACGTGGTGAACGTCTCGGCGATGGAGGGCGTCTTCGGCCGCCGCTACAAAGGCGCGGGGCACCCGCACACCAACATGGCCAAGGCCGCCCTCAACATGCTCACCCGCACGAGCTCGCTGGAGCTGTTCGAGACGGACAACATCCTGATGACGAGCGTCGACACCGGCTGGATCACCGACGAGCGCCCGCACTACACGAAGGTCCGCCTCGCCGAGGAGGGCTTCCACGCCCCGCTCGACCTGGTCGACGGCGCCGCCCGCGTCTACGACCCGATCGTGCGCGGCGAGGCCGGCGAGGACCTCCACGGCGTCTTCCTCAAGGACTACCGCCCCTCCCCCTGGTGACCCCTTCACCGAGACGGCGCAGAGTCGGGCCCGAGACGCCGAGACGGCGCATTCTCCGCCGCCTCGCGTTCGCCACTAGACTGACCCAGGTCTG
The DNA here is from genome assembly GCF_057655165.1 of Leifsonia sp. Soil_N53. Lineage (NCBI taxonomy): Bacteria > Bacillati > Actinomycetota > Actinomycetes > Micrococcales > Microbacteriaceae > Leifsonia > Leifsonia sp. Soil_N53. The sequence continues at coordinate 4,100 of NZ_JBDGMM010000026.1, read as the reverse complement.
AACGAAGGGCAGTCGATGTCGAGCACCATCCCGTCGCCGAAGGAGCCCATCCCGATCCCGGGGCAGGCGCACCCGACGGCCACCCGGCCGGTGCGCGGCCGCCGGTTCAAGCACTGGCTGCTACGCGGCATGGTCGACGAGCGCGGCACCCAGCAGGGCCCGCACGGCCAGAACCCGGAGCGGACGCACTCGTGGTGGCAGGTCATGTGCCTCACCGGTGTCGACTACTTCTCCACCCTCGGCTACCAGCCCGCGATCGCGGCGCTGGCGGCGGGCCTGGTCTCACCGTTCGCGACGCTCGTCCTGGTGGCCCTGACGCTGCTCGGCGCACTGCCGGTCTACCGCCGGGTCGCCAAGGAGAGCTTCCGCGGCTCCGGCTCGATCGCGATGCTGGAGCGGTTCCTGCCGTGGTGGGCGGGCAAGCTGTTCGTCCTTGTGCTGCTCGGCTTCGCCGCGACCGACTTCATGATCACGATCACGCTGTCCGCCGCCGACGCCACCGCCCACGCGATCGAGAACCCGTACGCGCCGGCCTGGTTCCACGGCAACAACGTGCTCATCACGCTCTTCCTGCTCGCCCTGCTCTCCGCGGTCTTCCTCAAGGGCTTCCGGGAGGCGATCGGCATCGCCGTCGTGCTGGTGGCGGTGTACCTGGCGCTCAACGTGGTCGTCGTGACGACCTCCATCATCCAGGTGTTCGAGCACCCGACCGCCATCGAGGACTGGTGGGATGCGCTGTTCGTCTCCCACGGGAACCCGCTGCTCATCGTCGGCGTCGCCCTGCTGGTGTTCCCGAAGCTCGCGCTCGGCCTCTCCGGCTTCGAGACGGGCGTGGCCGTCATGCCGCAGATCACGGGCAAGCCGGACGACGACCCCAACCACCCGCAGGGCCGCATCCGCGGCGCCGGCCGGCTGCTCACCACCGCGGCGATCATCATGAGCGCGTTCCTGATCACGTCGAGCTTCACGACGACGCTGCTCATCCCGCAGCGGGACTTCCAGCAGGGCGGACCCGCCAACGGCCGCGCGCTCGCCTACCTGGCGCACGAGTACCTGGGCAACGGCTTCGGCACGGTCTACGACATCAGCACGATCCTCATCCTGTGGTTCGCCGGCGCCTCCGCGATGGCGGGCCTGCTCAACCTGGTGCCCCGCTACCTTCCCCGCTACGGGATGGCGCCGCAGTGGGCGCGCGCCGTGCGGCCGCTGGTGCTGGTCTTCACGGCGATCGCCTTCTTGATCACTCTGATCTTCGACGCGAACGTGGACGCCCAGGGCGGCGCCTACGCGACCGGCGTGCTCGTGCTGATCACCTCCGCCTCGCTCGCGGTGAGCCTGTCGGCCTGGCGCAAGAAGCAGCCCAAGCGCACCGTCGTGTTCGCGATCATCACGGCGATCTTCATCTACACGACCATCGACAACATCATCGAGCGGCCGGACGGCCTCCGGATCGCCACGCTGTTCATCCTCGGCATCCTGGTGGTGTCGATCGTCTCGCGCGTCGGGCGGTCGTTCCAGCTGCGCGCGACCAGCGTCACCTTCGACGTGTCCGCGCTCGACTTCATCCTGGAGGACGCCGAGGAGGGCGAGATCCGGATCATCTCGCACGAGCCCGACGTCGACACGACGACGGAGTACGAGCAGAAGAACAAGGACGAGCGCCGGTTCAGCCACATCCCGCAGCGGTCGCGCACGATCTTCCTGGAGGTCATGAAGTCCGACTCCTCCGACTTCGAGGAGGACCTGGTCGTGCACGGTGTGGTCAAGTACGGCTACCGGGTGCTCCGCGTGAAGAGCGGCAACGTGCCCAACACGATCGCGGCGATCCTGCTGGAGATGCGCGACGTCACCGGGGTGGTGCCGAGCATCTACTTCGAGTGGACGGAGGGCAACCCGATCTCGAACATGTTCCGCTACCTGATCACCGGCGTCGGCGAGGTCGCCCCGGTGACCCGAGAAGTGCTGCGGGAGGCCGAGAAGGACGTCAAGCGGAGGCCGGCCGTCCACGTGGCCTGAGCGCGCCATCTCTCCACCGCTGCGGCGCTGTGGCACCATGTGCGCATGGACACTCGCGCGTTCTTCGAGGCGGTCGGGGTAGCCTTCGAGTTCGCGGGCGTGGCCGCTCTCGCGATCGGCTTCGTGGTGGCCATCGTGATCGCGCTGTCGGTGTGGGTGCGCTCACGCAGCGGGGCCGACGCCTTCCGCACGCTGCGGGAGGCCTTCGGCGGTGTCATCCTGCTCGGGCTCGAACTGCTCGTGGCCGCCGACCTCGTCAAGACCGTGACATCCAGCCCCACGCTCACCGACGCGGCCGTGCTCGGCATCATCGTGCTCATCCGCACCATCCTGAGCTTCTCGCTGCAGGTGGAGATCGACGGCGTCGCCCCCTGGCGTCGCGCGTTCGTCACCGGGCCGGAGGTGCTGGCGCACGCGGTGAAGAAGGCCGCGGCGACGGGGGCCCCGGAACAGCAGTAGGACGCCTCAGGGGACTCAGCCCCGTTCGGCCCGCTCCGCGTTGCGCTGCTTCACGCGCGCGTTCTCGGCGTGCACCTGCGCCTGGGTGGCGCGCTCGACGACCAGCCACTCCGGCTTCTCCTCCAGCAGCGCCTTGATCTCGGCCGTGGTGAGCGCCTCGGTGACGCCCGCGCGGGCCAGGCCGGAGTTGCTCACGCCGAGCTTGTGGGCCACGACGTCGCGCGGGTGCGGGCCGTCGGCGCGGAGGGTGACCAGCCAGGCGGGCGGGTTCGCGTTCAGCTCGTCGAGCTCGGTGCGGCTGATCTCGCGGTCGCGGAACTCCTCCGGCGCCGCCGACAGCAGGATGCCGAGCTTCTTGGCCGCGGTGGCCGCCTTCATGGTCTGGGGCTTCATGCTTCCAAGGGTATCGTCCGCGGCAGGCGGCGGCCTGCCGGTAGCCTGGCCTGCATGGCCTCCCGCTTCGCCCTCGCCTTCCCGCTCGGAGTCACGATCGGCAAGTGGACGCGCGCGTTCGCGGAGCGCCAGCCCGGAGTGGAGCTGGTGGTGACGCCCTCCGCCGATCCGCTGGCCGCGCTCGCGGCGGGCGAGGCCGACATGGTGTTCGCGCGCGACGCCCCGGAGGACCACGACCGCCACCTCATCCCGCTCTACACCGAGGACGTCGTGGTCGTGATGCACCACGAGCACCTGCTGACGCTGGAGGAGAAGCTGCACCTCGCCGACCTCGACGGCGAGCCGCGCGTGACCGGGGAGCCGTCCGAGGCGCTCATGCGCAGCGTGGCCGCAGGCGAGGGCATCGCGCTGCTGCCGGCCTCGGTGGCCAAGGCGCTCCGCCGCAAGGACGTGACGGCGATGCGGCTGGAGGACGGGCCGGTCTCGCAGGTCGGCCTCAGCTGGCCGCGGGACGGGCAGCATCCCCTGGTGGACGAGTTCATCGGCATCGTGCGCGGGCGCACGGCGCACAGCTCGCGCAACCCCGAGGTCGCCGCGACGGAGGCCGAGCGTTCGGCCCAGGACGCGAAGGCGGCCAAGGCCGCGAAGATCGCGGCCACGCAGTCCGCCCGGGCCGCCAAGCACGCCAAGCGCGCCGCCGCAGCCAAGCGCTCCACCGGCAAACGGCCCCGCCCCAAGCGCTGATACCGCGTCTACGTGACAGGACACGCCGTCAAGCCGCCGGCCGAGACGGCGTGTTGTGTCAGATAGATCGCATGGGTGCAGGACGGGTAGGGAGAATGGGCGGATGACGGCCAGCATCGGCACCAGCATCGGCACCAGCATCGGTCGAGCGGCGCAGAGCGTCGTCTATCGCGCGGGCGTGAGCGGGCGCCGCCCGGCCATCCCGGTCGCGTTCCCCGAGCTGGAACGCGCCGCACGACGGACGATGTCGCGCGCCGCGTTTGCGTACATCGCGGGCTCCGCCGGGCTGGAGCGCACCGACCGGGCGAACACCGACGCCTTCGCGCGGCAGCGGATCGTGCCGCGGGTGCTGCGCGACGTGTCCCGCCGGGACCTCTCGATCGAGCTCTTCGGCCGCCGCCTGCCCACTCCCCTGCTGCTGGCGCCGATCGGCGTGCTCGACCTGGCCCGCCGCGACGGCGACGCGGCCGCCGCCCGGGCCGCCGCCG
>NZ_JBDGMM010000025.1:0-23293 GCF_057655165.1 Leifsonia sp. Soil_N53 | reverse complement strand
CACCCACCCCCACCCCGCAAACAGGAGAAATCCGTTCGACACACCCTGGTTTTCCTTCCAAACCCCCACCGGAAGGAGATTCAGAACGTGTCTCCTGTTCACACCAGCCGCCCCTGGCGCCGGGTTGTCCACAGATTCGGGGAATGGGACCCTTCGGCGGCTTCCCGCGTCCACGATCGATCCATGACCTGGATGAATCGGCTCAGAGAACTCGGTGGCGCGGCCACCACCCGTCAACTCCGGATTGCGGGCGCGACGCCCGAGGATCTGAAGCGCGCGGTGCGTGGCGGCGTGGTGGATCGCGTGCGGAAGGGCGTCTACGTCTCTCCGCTTCTGGATGGAGTGGCACTGCAGGCCGTCCGTGCAGGAGCGCGCCTTTCGTGCGTCTCGGCCTGCGCCAGTTACGGGCTCTGGTCCGGCTCGGATCGGCGGACGCACGTGATGCTGTCGCCGCAGTCGCGCCGTGCGCCGCCGGGCCTCGTATGCCATTGGCGGCAAGCCGAGGAGCATCCGGAGCTCTGGCGGGTGTCGCTCGCCGACTGCTTGCGGTCGGTGGCGCGGTGTGCGGATGAGGAGACGGCGGTCGCGGCGTTCGACACGGCGCTCACTGCGGGGTTGGTCAGCCCGTCCGGTCTTCGGGGGATCCTGGAGGAGGCGCCGAGGGCCGCGCGTGAGCGGGCGGCGCTCGCGCAGGCGGGGTCGGACTCCGGAGTCGAGTCGCTCGTGCGGCAGCGACTGGAGCGCCGTGGACACAGGGTCGAGCAGCAGGTGCACGTGCGCGGGGTAGGCCGGGTGGACATGCGGATCGACGGCGAGCTGTATCTGGAGATCGACGGGTACGCCTTCCACAGCGACGCAGGCTCATTCGAGCGCGACCGGCTGAGGGACTCCACGCTCGCCGAACTCGGACACCGGCGGCTCCGGGTGTCCGCACGGCAGGTCGTCGGGGATTGGCGCCGGGTGGAGGCTGCGATCGACCGTATCGTGCAGCGGGCGTAGCCCCTCAGCGAACTCACAGCAACCCCGGGACCATCCCGGCGCCCTCCGCTGTTCTCCTTACTGACGGCGTCGCAGCCAGCGCCAGCCGCACTCAGGAGGAAACGTGACACAGGACTACCGCAAGAGCCAGGACGCCGTCGCGCGGCTCACCCCCGCGCAGTACGCGGTCACCCAGGAGGCGGCCACCGAGCCGGCCTTCCGCAACGAGTTCTGGAACAATCACGAGGCGGGGCTCTACGTCGACATCGTGTCGGGGGAGCCGCTCTTCGCGTCCGTGAACAAGTACGACAGCCGGTCCGGCTGGCCGAGCTTCACCGTGCCGGTGGACCGGGCCAACATCGTCGAGAAGACCGACCGCACCTACGGGATGGTCCGCACCGAGGTGCGCTCCGCCCACGGTGACAGCCACCTCGGGCACCTGTTCGACGACGGACCCGCCGAGGCCGGCGGGCTGCGCTACTGCATCAACTCCGCCGCGCTCCGCTTCGTCCCGCTCGCCGAGCTGGACGCGCAGGGCTACGGCGACTACCGACACCTTTTCGAGAACGACCAGAACAAGGAGAACCACTGATGACGACCGAGAAGGCCATCCTGGCCGGAGGATGTTTCTGGGGCATGCAGGATCTCATCCGCAAGCGCCCGGGCGTCGTGAGCACCCGCGTCGGATACACCGGCGGCGACGTGCCCAACGCCACCTACCGCAACCACGGCAGCCACGCCGAGGCGATCGAGATCGAGTTCGACCCGGAGCGGGTCAGCTACCGCGACCTCCTCGAGTTCTTCTTCCAGATCCACGACCCGTCGACGAAGAACCGTCAGGGCAACGACGTCGGCGCCAGCTACCGCTCGGCGATCTACTACGAGGACGCCGAGCAGCGCCGGGTCGCGGAGGACACCATCGCCGACGTGGACGCCTCCGGTCTCTGGCCGGGCAAGGTCGTCACCGAGGTGGAGCCTGCCGGACCGTTCTGGGAGGCCGAGCCCGAGCACCAGGACTACCTGGAGCGCATCCCGTGGGGCTACACCTGCCACTTCGCCCGCCCGGACTGGAAGCTCCCGCGCCGGGAGGCGGCGGCGAGCTAGTCCCGCCCTTCGAAGCCAGGCCCGCGTCGACACGACGCGGGCCTCGTGCCGTCTCCGGCCGCCCCTCAGACCCGGTCGAGCAGCACCGCGACCTCCTGGTGGCCGGTCTGCGGGAACATGTCGAGCACGCGCCCGGTGCGGATCCGGTAGGACGGCATCCGCGCCAGATCGTGCGCGAGGCTCTTCGGGTTGCAGCTCGAGTACACGACGTTCGGCACGCCGGAGCCTTCGAGCCAGCCGGCGAGCTCGGCGCCGATGCCGCGGCGCGGCGGGTTGACGATGACGAGCTCCGGCGCGGTCTTCGCCGCCAGCGCGAACCCCGTGGCGTCGCCGGCCCGGAACGCGACGAGCGGCAGCCCGGCGGCCGAGGCCGTCGCGCGGGCGCTGCGCACCGCCTCCGTGCTGGTCTCGACGCCGACCACGCGGCGGCCGGGCGCGGCGACGTTCAGGGCGAAGCCGCCCACACCGCAGTAGAGGTCCCAGACGCTCGCCGGCGACACCTCGTCCACCCAGGCGGCCACCTGCGCGTACAGCGCCTCCGCGACGGCGGTGTTGGTCTGGAAGAAGCTCTGCGGCCGCAGCCGCAGCGGGATCCCGCCCACGCGCATCACGAGCGACGACTCCCGCGTCAGCACGATCTCGCGGTCACCCTCGACGACCGCCTTGTGCTCCGGCTGCAGGTTCACCGTCACGACCCGCGCGTTCGGCAGGGCCGCGAGCAGTTCGGGCAGCCGCGCGCGGATCCGGCCGACGGCCTCCTCCGACCGCACCACGAACCGCACCAGCAGCTCGTCGTCGGGGGAGTGCGTGACCAGGACGTATTTGAGCTCGCCACGGCGGTCCGGCACGCTGTACGGCTCGATCCCGGCGCGGGTGACGAAGTCGGCCAGCACCGGCAGCGCGGCGCGCACGCCCGGCGCGCAGATCCCGCACTCGCGCAGGTCCACCCCGCGCCCGGCCTCGTCGAGGATGCCGATGGTCGGCGCGTCCACGGTGCCGGAGACGACCATCTTCGCCTTGTTGCGGTAGCCCGACTCCGCGCTCGCCACGGGGGGCAGCCAGACCGGGTCGCCGTAGGGCGCGAGCAGCTCGCGCGAGTGCCGGTCCTTGCCGGCGAGCTGCTCGGCGTAGGCGACGCCCATCAGCGTGCACGAGCGGCACACGCCGGCGTCGAAGTACGAGCAGTCCATTCCGCGAACGATTGTACGTGGCGCCGACATTCCCACATCGCCGAACCAAAACGCAGATACAACAACAAACAATTGTCTTGCCGGATGTTGATTCATGTTGTAATGTGTGGGAAACCAAAGGAGGCGCCGCGTGTATGCAATGGAGCGTCAGGAGCTGATCGAACGGCTGCTGCTCGAAGATGGCCGCGTCGCCGTCGTCGAGCTCGCCGAGCGGTTCGGCGTCACCACCGAGACGGTGCGCCGCGACCTGGACTCCCTCGAACAGGCCGGCACCCTCCGCCGCGTCCACGGCGGCGCCGTCGCCCTGGAGCGGGTGAGCACCGCGGAGGCCTCCGTCTTCGAGCGCTCCGGACTGCGCGCCGACACCAAGCAGCGCATCGCGGCCCGCGCACTCGACGTCCTCGGCGAGGGCTTCCGCGGCTCGCTCTACCTCGACGCCGGAACGACCACGGCCGCCGTGGCCCAGCTGCTCCCCGCGCGCCTGTCGGCGACCGGGGGAGACGCGGAGGTCGTCACCCACTCGCTCACCCTCGCCCCTGCCCTCGCCGCCGCGGACCGCGTCGCGCTGACGGTCATCGGCGGCCGCATCCGCGGGGTGACCGCGGCGGCCGTCGGCGCGGCGACCGTCCGCTCCATCCAGTCGCTGCGGCCCGACATCGTGTTCGTCGGCGTCAACGGCGTCTCGGCCGGCTTCGGCCTGAGCACCCCCGACCCCGAGGAGGCCGCCGTGAAGGAGGCCATCGTCCGGGCAGCGCGCCGCGTGGTGGTCGTCGCGGACTCCACGAAGTTCCAGCAGGAGTCGCTCGTCTCGTTCGCACCGCTCGACGCCGTCGACGTCCTGGTGACCGACCGCGCGCCGGACGGCGAGCTCGCCGACGCGCTCGCCTCGTCCGGAGTGGAGGTCGTGCAAGCATGATCGTCACCCTCACCGCCAATCCGTCCCTCGACCGGGCCGTCACCCTGAGCGCGCCGCTGCGCCCCGGCGAGGTCCAGTCCGCCGCCTCATCCCGCGAGGATGCCGGCGGCAAGGGGATCAACGTGGCGCGGGTGGTCGCGGCGGCGGACTTGCCGGCCGTGGCCGTGCTCCCGCTCGCCGACGGCGACCCGTTCGGCGTCGCGCTCCGCTCCGCCGCCGTGCCGATCAGCCCGGTCGCCATCCACGGCCACGCCAGGGCCAACCTGACCATCACCGACCCCGCCGGCGTCACCACCAAGATCAACCTCCCCGGCGCGTCCCTCGACGCGGCCGACTCGGCGGCGCTCGTGGCGGCCGTCGTGGCGGCCTGCGAAGGCGCGCGCTGGCTCGTGCTCGCGGGCTCGCTGCCCCCCGGCGCGGGCGACGACTTCTACGTGACGGTCATCCGCGCGGTCCGCGAGCGCTGGGCGGAAGCCGCGCCCCTGATCGCGGTCGACACCTCGGGGGAGGCGCTGCGCGCCGCCGTCTTCGACGGCCACCCCGACCTCATCAAGCCCAACGAGGACGAGCTCGCCGAGCTGACCGGAGCCTCGTTCGAGTCCGCCGAGCTCACGGAGGCGGTCCTCGCCGTCGCCCGCGATCTCGTCCCCGAGCAGGTCGGGGCCGCACTGGTCACGCTCGGCGCCCAGGGCTCGGTCCTCGTGACCGCCGACGGCGGCTTCGTCGCCCGCGCCCCGCGCATCCGGGTGCGGAGCACCGTCGGAGCCGGCGACAGCGCGCTGGCCGGCTACCTGCTGGCCGACGTCGCGGGCGCCGCCCCGGCCGAACGGCTCGTCCATGCGATCCGCTACGGCTCGGCCGCCGCGTCGCTGCCCGGCACGCAGGCGCCCCGACCGGCCGACCTGCCCTCCGGCGACCTCGAGGTCGCCGCTCTCCATCCCTGAACCCTCGAACTCCACGGAGTTCATCCCCGCAATCTGGAGGAACCGTGTCACCGAAGACAATCACCCCCGAACTCGTCGGCCTCGACATCGCCGCGACCGACAAGAGCGCCGTCATCCGCGAGCTCGCCGCCCGTGTGGTGGCGGAGGGACGCGCGACCGACGCGGACGCGCTGTACGCGGACGCCTGGGCCCGCGAGCAGAAGGACGAGACCGGCCTCCCCGGCGGCATCGCGATCCCGCACGCCAAGAGCCCGTCCGTGACGGTGCCGACCCTCGCGTTCGCCCGGCTGGACCCCGGCGTGGACTTCGGCGCCCCGGACGGCCCCGCCGACCTCGTGTTCCTCATCGCCGCGCCGGCGGACGCTGCGGAGGCCCACCTCGCCGTGCTGTCCAAGCTCGCGCGCAGCCTGATGACCGAGGAGTTCACCGCGGGGCTGCGGTCCGCGACGACGCCGCAGGACGTCGTGAGGCTGGTGGACGAGGCCATCGGCGAGGGCCCGGCGGCGCCCGCGGCCCCGGATCCCACCGCCACCACGTCCGAGCAGGCCGCCGCCGACGCCGCCCTGCAGATCGACGGCCGCCCCGCCCGCATCGTCGCGGTCACCTCCTGCGCGACCGGCATCGCCCACACGTTCATGGCCGCCGACGCGCTCACCGCCGCCGGCACCGCGAGCGGCGTCGCCCTCGCCGTCGAGCCGCAGGGCTCCAGCGGCTACCAGGCGCTCCCGCAGAGCATCATCGACGACGCCGACGCCGTCATCTTCGCGAACGACGTGGATGTGCGCGAGGAGGCGCGGTTCGCCGGCAAACCGGTCGTCCGCTCCACCGTCAAGCGCGGCATCGAGCAGCCCCGCCAGCTCATCGCCGAGGCGGTCGCCGTCGCCGCCGATCCGAACGGCGCGCGCGTGCCGGCGTCCGGCGCGTCCGCCGCCGCAGCGCCTGCGTCGTCGCTCTCCTGGGGCGCCAACCTCAAGCGCATCCTGCTGACCGGCGTCAGCTACATGATCCCGTTCGTGGCCGGCGGCGGTCTGCTCATCGCGATCAGCTTCCTGCCGTTCCTCGGGGGGTACGGCATCGCGCTCGCGCACGGGGACTCCGGCGTCAACAACGCCGTCTACACGCTGACGCACTACGCGATCTGGAACCTCCCACCGGAAGGCCTCGGCTACTACCTCGGGGCCATCGCGTTCGAGATCGGCAGCGTGAGCCTCGGCTTCCTGGTCCCGGCCCTCGCCGGCTACATCGCCTTCGCGATCGCCGACCGGCCCGGGATCGCGCCCGGCTTCGTCGCCGGCGCCATCGCGGTCTTCATGAACGCGGGCTTCCTCGGCGGTCTCATCGGCGGCCTCCTCGCCGGCTACGCCGCGTGGCTGATCGGCCGCCCGGCGGTGCCGCGCTGGCTGCGCGGTCTGATGCCCGTGGTGATCATCCCGCTGGGCGCCTCGATCGTCGCCTCCGGCTTGATGCTGCTCATCCTGGGCGCTCCGATCGCGTGGCTGATGACTCAGCTGACGGGCTTCCTGAACGGCCTCTCCGGCGCCGGAGCGATCTTCCTCGGGGTCATCCTCGGCCTGATGATGTGCTTCGACCTGGGCGGCCCGGTCAACAAGGTGGCCTATGCGTTCGCGGTCGCCGGGCTTGCCGCACAGACCGACGCCAGCTTCCACATCATGGCCGCGGTCATGGTCGCCGGCATGGTCCCGCCGCTCGGGATGGCGCTCGCGTCGACCGTGCTCTACCGGCGCGGGTTCACCGAGGTCGAGCGGGAGAACGGGGCGGCCGCCTGGCTGCTCGGCCTCTCGTTCATCTCCGAGGGCGCCATCCCGTTCGCCGCCGCCGACCCGCTGCGGGTCATCCCGGCCAACCTCGCAGGCGGCGCCGTCGCCGGGGCGCTGGCCATGGCGTTCGGTGTCGGCTCGCGCGCGCCGCACGGCGGCATCTTCGTGTTCTTCGCGATCGACCCGATCTGGGGCTTCCTGCTGGCGCTCGCGGCCGGGACCCTCGTCGCGGCCGTGCTCGTCGTCGGCCTGAAGCGGTTCGCGGCGCCCCGCGTCGTGACCCCGGCGCGGGAGGCCGAGCAGCCCGTGCCGGCGACCGTCGCGGCCTGACCTCCGCCGACCCCAGCACCGGCGCACCACACACCACCATCGAAGGAAGACACCCATGACCCAGCGCACCGCCACCGTGGCCAGCTCGTCCGGCCTCCACGCCCGCCCCGCGAAACTGTTCGTGCAAGCCGTCCAGGAGAAGGGCATCCCGGTGACGATCGCCGCCGGTGACGGCCCCGACCTCAACGCGGCCAGCATCCTCTCCCTGATGGGACTCGCCGCGAGCAAGGGCACCGTCGTGACCCTGAAGTCGGACGCCCCTGGCGCGGAGGTCGCACTGGACGAGCTCGTCGTGCTCCTGGAGACCGACCTCGACGCCGAGTAGCGGCTGAGCCCCGGCCCTCTCCAGGCCGACGCGGTGGCCGGTCTCCCCGCCGTAGCGTCGAAGGAACGACCGCTCCGCAGGAGGCGTCCGACGAGGGACGCGGGGGCGGGGAGGGGGAACAGGATGCGAACGCTCGCACGTGTACTGAGCATGCTCACCGTGGCGGTCACACTGGCCGCGGGAGGCCTGACGCCGGCAGCGGCGGCGGAGCCGACCGTCGATCCGAGCGGCCACTGGACGGCGGAGAGACTGCGGGCGGCGACGCCCGAGCTGCAGGCCGATCCGGGGCGCTCGCCGGGCGCGGAGTCGGCCGCGGACACCGCGCGGCCCGCGACGCGGGGGTCCACGGCGGCGGCCAACAGCACGGTCGGCCGGCTGTTCTTCCGCACCCCTGCCGGTGACGCGTCCTGTACGGCCTCGGTCGTCAACAGTGCGACGAAGAACCTGATCATCACGGCCGGCCACTGCGTGCACCCGGGTGGGGCCGGCAAGGCCTACCACCAGAACTTCCTGTTCGCCCCGGGCTGGAACGGCGGCCCCTCCGCGCTCGGCTACTGGTCGGGCACGGCGGCCCGCGCCTCCGCCGAGTGGGCGCAGAGCAAGAAGTGGGATCACGACTACGCCTTCGTGCGGCTCGCGCCGAGCAACGGCACGCAGATCGTGGATCGCGTCGGCGGCAACGCCGTCCTGGCCGGATCGACGCACGCCGTAGCGAACGCGCAGATCTGGGGCTACCCGATGCAGGCGCCGTACACCGGGAAGACCGCTCAGCGCTGCGACGCCACCACGACCCGCATCAACAGCTACGCGCACGACGCGGTCGCTCGCTGCGACTTCAACGACGGCGCGAGCGGCGGCCCGTGGCTGAAGGACGTGAACGCGTCGGGCGCCGGCTCCGTCTGGGCGGTCACGTCCCGGTGCGCGGGCTCGGAGGTCACCGGCGGATGCGCGGGGACCGTGCTGTATGCCACCCCGCTGCCCCAGGCGGTGTACGCGCTCCGGGACGCGGTCGCCGGCAGCTGAGACGACGGAAGCCCCCTCCGTGGGAGGGGGCTTCGGTCGTGCTTTCGGTGCCCCCAATAGGAGTGCCCCCAGTAGGATTTGAACCTACGGCCTTCTGCTCCGGAGGCAGACGCTCTATCCCCTGAGCTATGGGGGCCAGGAGTGCCCGTCCAGGCTAGCATCCTTTCGCGCCGGGCCCGTCCAGACCGGCCCGGCCGGGCCGCGCTCAGCCGGCGGGGATGTTGCCCAGGACGCTCTGCATCAGCGGCGCCGCGTCGCCCGGCTCGAAGAACGCGGTCGACTCGGCGACGATCCAGTACGTGCCGCGGAAGATCTGCACCTGGCCGGCGGTGCCCGGCTTGAAGTAGCCCTCCACCTGCGGCGGCGTGCCATAGGTGGGGACCGGCTGGGCCACCGTGATCGCGGTGTTCTTCAGCCCTTCGAGCTTGTCCGAGGGCGGGATCGCCACGGCGACCTGGATGACATCGCCGCTGGTCTGGTTCTTCCAGGCGCAGGTCACGCCCTTCCAGTCCGCGATCTGCTTCTCCAGCGTCCCGGCGGCCGGGGCGTAGCCGGGATCGGTCGAGAAGTTCGGGTTGAAGGCGTACAGCTGGTCGGCGGTCACCACCTGGTCGCACGTGAGTGCGACGGGCGTCGGCGGCGCCGTCGGGGTCGGGGTCGGGGTGGCCGTCGCGGCGGGGTCGCCCTTCGTGCCTCCCGCCTGCGCCGTGGACGACGCGGCCGGTCCCGGCTTCGCGGCTGGCGTGCAGCCCACGAGCGTGACGGCGGCGGCGGCGATCGCGAGGGCGGCGAGGGTCCGTGCTGTGTGCTGCTGCATGCGGTGTGCGTCTTCCGTGTCGTCCCGGTGCGTGTCGCATCGCACCCTATCAAGAGCCGGAACGGGAAGCCTTGGAGCGCCATTAGACTGTTTCTTCATGACTCCCGCTGACCTCTCCGCCGCCCTGCTCGCCATCGTGACGACCGTGGTGAGCCGCCGACGCGAGGCCGACGCGAGCATCCCGGAGATCACGATCACCGCGGAGGACATCCCGCTGGAGCGCCCGAAGAACCGCGAGCACGGCGACTGGTCGTCGAACGTCGCGATGCGGCTCGCCAAGCGGGTCGGCGCCAACCCGCGCGAGCTCGCCGGTGAGATCGCCGAGGGCGCGGCCGGCATCGAGGGCGTCTCCTCGGCCGAGGTCGCCGGCCCCGGCTTCATCAACTTCCGGCTGGAGGCCGCGGCCGCGGGCAAGCTCGCCCAGACCATCGTCGAGACCGGCGACGCGTACGGCCGGGGCGACCTCTACGACGGCCTCCTGGTCAATTTGGAGTTCGTGTCCGCGAACCCGACCGGGCCCATCCACCTCGGCGGCGCGCGCTGGGCTGCCGTCGGCGACAGCCTCGCCCGCATCCTGCAGGCCGAGGGCGCCGACGTCACGCGGGAGTACTACTTCAACGACCACGGCTCGCAGATCGACCGCTTCGCGCGCAGCCTGCTCGCCGCCTACCTCGGCGAGCCGACCCCGGAGGACGGCTACGGCGGCGCCTACATCGGCGAGATCGCGGCAGAGGTGGCCGAGCGCGCCGCCGCCGACCCGGACACCGGCGACCTCGCCGGCCTGCCCCGCGAGCAGCAGCAGGAGGTCTTCCGCCGCATCGGCACACAGCAGATGTTCCAGGAGATCAAGGATCGGCTGCACGCGTTCGGGGTCGACTTCGACGTGTACTTCCACGAGGACTCGCTGCACGAGTCCGGCGCCGTCGAGCGCGCGATCCAGCGCCTGGACGACCTCGGCCACATCTTCGAGGCCGACGGCGCGATCTGGCTGCGCACCACCACGTTCGGCGACGACCGCGACCGCGTCATCGTGCGGTCCAACGGCGAGCCGGCCTACATCTCCGGCGACCTCGGCTACTACCTGGACAAGCGCGAGCGCGGCTTCGAGCAGAACATCATCATGCTCGGCGCGGACCACCACGGCTACATCGGCCGCCTGATGGCGATGGTGGAGGCGTTCGGCGACGAGCCGCACAACAACCTCCAGATCCTCATCGGCCAGATGGTCAACCTGGTCAAGGACGGCGAGCCGGTCAAGATGTCGAAGCGCGCCGGCACCATCGTCACCCTCGACGACCTGGTCGACGCGGTCGGCGTCGACGCCGCGCGCTACTCCCTGGTGCGCTCGTCCACCGACTCGCAGCTCGACATCGACCTCGACCTGCTCACCAAGCGCAGCAACGACAACCCGGTCTACTACGTGCAGTACGCGCACGCCCGCACCCGCTCGGTGGCGGCGAACGCTGTGAAGGCGGGTGTCGACCGCAGCGTCTTCAAGCCCGAGCTCCTCACGCACGAGACCGAGAGCGCGCTCCTCGGCGGCCTGCAGGAGTTCCCGCGCGTGGTGGCCCAGGCCGCCGAGCTGCGCGAGCCCCACCGCGTCGCGCGCTACATCGAGGAGCTCGCGGGCCTGTACCACGCCTGGTACGCCGTGCGCGACGGCTCCACCCGCGTGCTCCCGCACGGCGAGGAGCCCGTGACCGACGCCCACCGCACGCGCCTCTGGCTGAACGACGCGACCGGCCAGGTCGTCCGCAACGGCCTCGCGCTGGTGGGGGTGTCCGCACCGGAACGGATGTGACGTCATGACCGAGCAGCGCGATCAGCCCACCGAGGTCCTGGGCGGCGAGCAACCGCCGGCCGGCTCCTCCGCCGTGCCGCCGCGCGCGGGGCGGCCGCGCTGGCTGAAGGTCCTGCTCTGGGTCGTGATCCCCATCGCGGTCGTCGTCCTCGTGCTGGTGGTCGCCGACGCGGTGACTCGTGCGGTCGCGGAGCAGCGCGCCGCGGCGGAGATCGAGAAGAACCTCCCGGACACGGTGAAGGGCGACGTCACCGTGCACATCGGCGGGTTCTCCGTGATCGCGCAGTTCCTCCAGGGCAGCTTCGAGAGCGTCGACCTGGAGGCGCCGCACGCCACGGTCAACGGCGCCCCGCTGGCCGCGTCCATCCACGCGACGGGCGTGCCGGCCGACTTCAGCAAGCCCATCCAGTCCGCGACCGGGACGCTGCGCATCTCGCAGGACTCGCTCAACAAGCTCGTCACCATCCCCGGCGCGAAGGGCGACATCACCCTCGGCGACGGTGTGCTGGGGTACGACGGGAGCATCGACCTCCTCGGCCTCCCGGTCGACTACACGGTGAGCGCCACCGCCGAGGCGGCGGGGGACACCGTGCTGCTCACCCCCGGGAAGGCCAGCGTGTCCGCGGGATCGGGCGACGTGAACATCACGAAGCTGATCCAGGCGCTGACCGCGAGCGGGCCCTTCCCGGTGTGCGCTGCGCAGTACCTGCCGGACGGCGTGCAGGTCAGCGACATCCAGGTGAAGCCCGGGCGGGCCACCGTCACGTTGACCGCGTCGGACTTCGTGATGGATGAGAAGTTCCTGCACAGCAAGGGGAGCTGCTCGTAACACGGCGAAGCGATCGGCGGGCTCTCGATAGACTATTCCCGCTTCTCCACCGGCTTCAGGGGCCAATCCGGGTCCGCTCGCCAGAGAGAACCCCACTCGTCGACGTGTCATTTCCCGTACTCGTGAGGTTGTCCCCATGGCATCGAATCCCCTCGCACCCCCGTGGCTGCCCGAGCCGGGCGATGCGAACGCGCTGGTCCCCGGCCTCTGGTCGCGCACCGTCCACCGTGCAGACGGCGCCCTCGTCGTCGGCGGCGTCCCCGTCCGCGAGCTCGCCGAGCGCTTCGGCACCCCGCTCTACGTCGTGGACGAGGCCGAGGCGCGGGAGCGCGCGGTCGAGGTCCGCACGGCCCTCCAGCGCGCCTTCGCCGAGGTCGACTCCGCCGCCCGCGTCTACTACGCGGGCAAGGCGTTCCTCTCCATCGAGGTCGCCAGGTGGATGACGGAAGCCGGCCTCAACATCGACGTCTGCTCCGGCGGCGAGCTCGCGGTGGCCCTCGCCGCGGGCGTCCCGGCAGAGCGGCTGGGCTTCCACGGCAACAACAAGTCGCTCGCCGAGATCGACCGCGCGGTGTCGGCGGGCGTCGGAGCGCTGATCATCGACAGCCTGCAGGAGATCGACCGCGTCGCCGCGGCCGCGGACCGGCACGGCGTGGTCCAGCGGGTGCGCCTCCGAGTGAACAGCGGCGTGCACGCGCACACCCACGCCTTCCTGGCGACCGCGCACGAGGACCAGAAGTTCGGCATCGCCCTCGCCGACGCGGCGGACGCCGTCGCCCGCATCCGCTCGCACGCGGGGCTGCACTTCCTCGGGTTGCACTGCCACATCGGCTCGCAGATCTTCGGCGCGGACGGCTTCGCGGAGTCGGCCGCCCGCCTGCTCGCCGTGCACAAGGACCTGCTCGCCGGCGGCGACATCCCCGAGCTCAACCTCGGCGGCGGCTTCGGCATCGCGTACACCGCGGCGGACGACCCGGCGCGGATCGAGACCCTCGCCCGCAGCATCGCGGAGACCGTGGCCGCGGCCTG
Source organism: Leifsonia sp. Soil_N53 (assembly GCF_057655165.1). Taxonomy (NCBI): domain Bacteria; kingdom Bacillati; phylum Actinomycetota; class Actinomycetes; order Micrococcales; family Microbacteriaceae; genus Leifsonia; species Leifsonia sp. Soil_N53. The sequence continues at coordinate 10,229 of NZ_JBDGMM010000025.1, read as the reverse complement.
CGAAGACCTCGACATCCCCATCCCGGCCGTCGCATTCGAGCCCGGCCGCTCGATCATCGGCACCGCCGGCCTCACGCTCTACACGGTCGGCACGACCAAGGACGTGACCGTCTCCGCGCAGGACGACGGCGAGACCGCGGTCCGCCGCTACGTGAGCGTCGACGGCGGGATGAGCGACAACGCCCGCACCGCGCTCTACGGCGCCGACTACTCGGCCAGGATCGCGGACCGCGAGTCCGCGGCGGCGCCCGTGCTCGTGCGCGTCGCCGGCAAGCACTGCGAGAGCGGCGACATCGTCGTGGAGGCCGAGTACCTGCCGGGCGACGTCGCCCCGGGCGACCTGCTCGCGGTCCCCGCGACGGGGGCCTACTGCTGGTCGCTGGCCAGCAACTACAACTACCTCGGCCGCCCGGCCGTCGTCGCCGTGAAGGACGGCGCGGCCCGCGTCATCGTGCGCGGCGAGACCGAGGCCGATCTGCTGGCACGCGACGCCGCGTACGAAGACGGGAGCACCCGCCGATGATCGAATACCGCAACCTCCGGGTCGCGCTGCTGGGCGCCGGCTCCGTCGGCTCCCAGGTGGCGCGGCTGCTGCTCGAGCAGGGCGACGAGTTCGCCTCGCGCGTCGGCGCGCGGCTGGAGCTGGTCGGCATCGCCGTGCGCGACGTCGACGCGCCGCGCGACGTCGACCTCCCGAAGGAGCTCTTCACCACCGATGCCTCCTCGCTGATCCTCGGCGCCGACATCGTCGTCGAGCTGATGGGCGGCGTCGAGCCGGCCCGCGGCTACGTGCTGGAGGCGCTGAACTCCGGGGCCGACGTGATCACCGCGAACAAGGCCCTGCTGGCCACGCACGGCCCCGAGCTGTTCGAAGCGGCCGAGCAGGTGGGCGCCCAGCTCTACTACGAGGCCGCCGTGGCCGGCGCCATCCCGATCATCCGCCCGCTGCGCGACAGCCTCGCCGGCGACACGGTCTCCCGGATCCTCGGCATCGTCAACGGCACGACCAACTTCATCCTCGACCGCATGGACGCGACGGGGGAGACCCTCGCCGACGCGCTCGCCATCGCCACCGAGCGCGGCTACGCGGAGGCCGACCCGACCGCGGACATCGGCGGCTACGACGCCGCGCAGAAGGCCGCGATCCTCGCGAGCCTCGCCTTCCACACCACCGTGCCGCTGGAGCAGGTCTACCGCGAGGGCATCACCTCGATCACGCGCGAGCAGGTCGAGGCGGCGCGCGCCGGCGGCTGGGTCATCAAGCTGCTGGCGATCTGCGAGCGGCTGACCGACCCGGAGACCGGCGAGGAGGGCGTCTCCGCCCGCGTCTACCCGGCGCTGATCAGCCGCGAGCACCCGCTCGCCGCCGTGCGCGGCGCCCACAACGCGGTGTTCGTCCAGGCCGAGGCCGCGGGCGACCTCATGTTCTACGGCGCGGGCGCCGGCGGCGTGGAGACGGCCTCCGCCGTGCTCGGCGACGTCGTGTCCGCCGCACGCCGGCACGTCGTGGGCGGCCCGGGCGTCGCGGAGTCGACGCACGCCGGCCTCCCGGTGCTCGACGTCGGCCGCGTCGTCACGCGCTACCAGATCACCCTGTCGGTGTCGGACCAGCCCGGCGTGCTCGCGACGGTCGCCCGCATCCTGAGCGACGGCGGGGTGAGCGTGGAGACGGTGCAGCAGTCCGTGCCGAGCACGACGAGCGCCGTCGTAATACCCGGGCCGTCTTCGTTGCAGAGCGTGGCCCCGATTCACGGTGCGACCGCCCCCACCGCTACCCTGGTGATCGGCACCCACGAAGCCGAGGAGGCCGCGCTGGCGGCCACCGTGGAGGCGCTCGCCGCGAGCGACGTGGTCACCGCCGTCTCTTCCGTTCTCCGAGTCGAAGGATCGTAATGCCCCAGTCGTCGAATGGGCCGAAGTCGTACAGCCGGCAGTGGCGCGGCGTGCTCCGCGAGTACGCGGACCGCCTGAACATCTCCGATGCGACTCCGATCGTGACGCTCGGCGAGGGCGGCACGCCGCTCCTCCCCGCCCCGGCGCTCTCCGCGCGCACCGGCGCCGACGTCTACGTCAAGTTCGAGGGCATGAACCCGACCGGGTCGTTCAAGGACCGCGGCATGACGATGGCCATCTCGAAGGCCGTCGAGCACGGCGCGAAGGCCGTCATCTGCGCCTCCACCGGCAACACCTCCGCGTCGGCCGCGGCCTACGCCACCCACGCCGGCATCCAGGCCGTCGTGCTGGTGCCGGAGGGCAAGATCGCGATGGGCAAGCTCAGCCAGGCGATCGCGCACAACGCGCAGCTCCTCCAGGTGCAGGGCAACTTCGACGACTGTCTCGACATCGCGCGCGACCTCGCGACGAACTACCCGGTGCACCTGGTCAACTCGGTCAACCCCGACCGCATCGAGGGCCAGAAGACCGCCGCGTTCGAGGTCGTCGAGGTCCTCGGCGACGCCCCCGACTTCCACATCGTCCCGGTCGGCAACGCCGGCAACTACACCGCCTACCACCGCGGCTACACCGAGGAGCTGCAGCGCGGCGAGGCCACCAAGCTGCCGCGGATGTTCGGCTTCCAGGCCGCGGGCAGCGCCCCGATCGTGCTCGGCCACGCCGTCAAGGAGCCCGACACCATCGCCACCGCGATCCGCATCGGCAACCCGGCGTCGTGGGAGCTCGCGCTCAACGCGCGCGACGACAGCGACGGCTACTTCGGCGCGATCGACGACGCCGGCATCCTGGAGGCGCACCGCATCCTCTCCGCCGAGGTCGGCATCTTCGTGGAGCCCGCGAGCGCGATCAGCGTCGCCGGCCTCCTGGAGCGCTCGGCAGCGGGCGTCATCCCGGCCGGCGCCACGGTCGTGCTCACCGTCACCGGCCACGGCCTCAAGGACCCGCAGTGGGCGCTCCGCACCGCCGACGGCGGCGAGGTGAAGCCCACGATCGTCCCCGTCGACACCAGCGCCATCGCCGACGTGCTCGGCCTCGTGCCGGCCGCCGGGGCGTCGGCATGACCTTGCGCGCCGTCGACCTGCGCGGACGCGCGGTCGCGGTGAAGGTCCCGGCCACCAGTGCCAATCTGGGTCCCGGCTTCGACACGCTCGGGCTCTCGCTCGCCCTCTACGACGAGCTGCGCGTGAGTGTGCGCGACGAGCCGGGCGCGACCGTCGAGGTGGTCGGCGTCGGCGCGGGGGAGGTCCCCACCGACGAGAGCAACCTCGTGGTCCGGGCGATCGCCCACACGTTCGAGTCGGTCGGCGTCGCGCTGCCCGGGCTGGACCTCGTCGCGCGCAACAACATCCCGCACGGCCGCGGCATGGGATCGTCCGGTGCGGCGATCGTCTCGGGGATCATGGCGGCCAAGGGGCTGCTGGAGGGTGTGGCCGAGTTCGACGCCCAGGCCCTGCTCGCGCTCGCGAACGACATGGAGGGCCACCCCGACAACGTCGCGCCGGCGCTCTTCGGCGGGCTGACGATCGCCTGGGTCACCCCGGACGGCCCGCAGTTCAAGAAACTGATTGTGCACCGCGGCGTCTCGCCGCTCGTGCTCGTGCCCGAGCACGTCATGTCGACCGCGCTCGCCCGCAGCCTGCAGCCGCAGTCGGTGCCCCACGAGGACGCCGTCTTCAACGTCTCGCGCTCGGCCCTGCTGATCGCCGCGCTCATCCAGAGCCCCGAGCTGCTGCACGCGGCGACCGAGGACAAGCTCCACCAGAGCTACCGCGCCTCGGCGATGCCGGAGACCGACCGGCTGATCACGCTGCTGCGCTCCAACGGCTTCGCGGCCGTGGTGTCCGGAGCCGGACCGTCCATCCTGGTGCTGTGCAGCGACCCGAGCCAGCGGCTCGCCGCCGCCGACCTCGTCGCACGCGAGGCGCAGACGGCCTGGCAGCCGCTGATGCTCGCGGTCGATTTCAAGGGCGCGACGGTCGCCGCACTGGCGGCCGAGGACGTGGACACACCGGCGGCATAGCGTCCGAAGCGCGCGTTGCGAAGTGGTAAACTACGGAGTGCACCCGTGAAGAACCCGCGTCACGAGCGAATCCAGCTTCCGGGTGATCTCTTAGCAATCATGCCGTCACTCCTGCCTGCGCTTTTCGGATATCCGGAGCACCCGGGTATCCAGAGCGCACCGTAGCGCGGATCCGAACGCAGCACGGTAAGGCAGGCTCACGTGACGAGTGCTCCACAGCGGCGCGCAGAGTGCGCGCCGGGGGAAAGGAATCCTCTTCAGTGACTGATGTCGAACTCCACGCCGGGGGCGTGGACACCAGCGACCTGACCTCGCTCAAGGTGGCGGAGCTGCAGGCTCTCGCCGCCGAGCTCGGCCTCCAGGGCGCGACCCGGCTCCGCAAGGGCGAGCTGGTCGAGGCGATCGCGGCGGCTCGCGCCGCGGCCGCCGGAACGGCCGAGGCGCCCGCCGAGCCGGAAGCGGTCGAGCCGGAAGCGGTCGAGACGGCCGAGCCCGTCGCGGCCGAGCCGGTCGTGGCCGAGCCGGTCAGCATCGAGACCGAGCAGGCCGCCGACCACGCGTCGGCCGCCTCGCAGGTGCTCATCGAGCCGCTCATCGCCGAGCCGGCCGGCAACGAGCCCTTCGCGGGCGACGCCCTCCTGCCGCCGGTCGCCGCCGAGCCGCGTCGCCGTGGCTCCCGCCGGGCGACCAGCCCGGACGGCACCAGCATCGCCCCGGCGTCCAGCGTCGCGGCGGGCACCCACGTCAACACCGGCGAGACCGGTGTCGAGTCGCTCATCCCGGACGTCGACGCTCTGCTCGACTCCGCGCTCGCCTCCCGCGAGCAGGCGCAGCGCGACGGCCAGGGCGGCGGACGCCGCCGTCGCGGCCGCGGCGCCCAGAACGGTCAGGGCCAGCAGAACGGCGCGGTCCAGGAGGCGGACGAGCAGTCCGCCGAGGCGGCGCAGAGCGACCAGCCCCGTGGCGACCAGAACCGTGGCGACCAGGCCCGTGGCGACCAGAACCGTGGCGACCAGGGCGAGCAGCCCCAGGGCGACGCCGAGCAGGGCGAGCAGCAGCCGTCCGGCCGGAACCGTCGCAACCGCAACCGCAACAAGAGCCAGGCCGGCGAGCAGGCTCAGCAGGGCCAGGGCCAGCAGGGCCAGAGCCAGCAGGCGCAGCCGAAGGACCTCCAGGGCGACGGCGGCCAGCAGGGCGGCCAGCAGAACCGCGGCCCGCAGCAGCAGCTGGCCGAGGGCGACCGCGCCGGCCGCTACCGTGACCGCAACCGCAAGCGCCGCGGCGGCGTGGCCGGCGACGACCTCGAGCCGGAGATCGCCGACGACGACGTGCTGATCCCCGTCGCGGGCATCCTCGACGTGCTGGACAATTACGCGTTCGTCCGCACCACGGGCTACCTCCCCGGCGCCAGCGACGTCTACGTCTCGCTCGGCCAGGTGAAGAAGTACAGCCTGCGCAAGGGCGACGCCGTGGTCGGCGCCATCCGCCAGCCGCGCGACGGCGACAACAACAGCCGCCAGAAGTACAACGCGCTGGTGAAGGTCGACTCGATCAACGGCCAGACCATCGAGGAGGCCGCGACCCGCGTCGAGTTCGGCAAGCTCACCCCGCTGTACCCGCAGGAGCGGCTGCGGCTCGAGACCGAGCCCGGCAAGGTCACCCAGCGGATCATCGACCTGGTGGCCCCGATCGGCAAGGGCCAGCGCGGCCTCATCGTCGCGCCCCCGAAGGCCGGCAAGACCATCGTGATGCAGCAGATCGCGAACGCGATCACCACCAACAACCCCGAGGTGCACCTCATGGTCGTCCTGGTGGACGAGCGTCCCGAAGAGGTCACCGACATGCAGCGCACGGTGAAGGGCGAGGTCATCGCCTCCACCTTCGACCGTCCGGCGGAGGACCACACCACCGTCGCGGAGCTCGCGATCGAGCGCGCCAAGCGCCTGGTCGAGCTCGGCCACGACGTGGTCGTGCTGCTCGACTCGATCACCCGCCTCGGCCGCGCGTACAACCTGACGGCGCCGGCCTCCGGCCGCATCCTGTCGGGCGGTGTCGACGCGTCCGCGCTCTACCCGCCGAAGCGCTTCTTCGGCGCCGCGCGCAACATCGAGCACGGCGGCTCGCTGACCATCCTCGCCTCGGCGCTGGTCGAGACCGGCTCCAAGATGGACGAGGTGATCTTCGAGGAGTTCAAGGGCACCGGCAACATGGAGCTCCGCCTGTCGCGCCAGCTGGCCGACAAGCGCATCTTCCCGGCCGTCGACGTCAACGCCTCCGGCACCCGCCGCGAGGAGATGCTGATGGGCCAGGACGAGGTCAAGATCACCTGGAAGCTGCGTCGCGCCCTCGCCGGCCTCGACCAGCAGCAGGCCCTGGAGATCGTGCTCGGCCGCCTCAAGGAGACCTCGAGCAACGTCGAGTTCCTCATGCAGGTGCAGAAGTCGATGCCGCAGCCGACCAACGGCCACGGCACCGCGCACTCGCACGGTCACGAGAACGACCACCGCTAGCTGACGCAAGTGCCCGTCCGCTGCGCCTTAGTGCGCGGTGGACGGGCACTTTCTCGTTTCCCGCCGGCGCATCCAGAAAGAAGTCACGCATGTTCGAGTCGGTCAACGGCCTCATCGCCGAGCACGACGACCTCCAGCAGCAGCTCTCCGACCCCGAGCTGCACAGCGACCCGGTCCGCTCCAAGAAGGTGAACCGGCGCTATGCGGAGCTGTCGCGCATTGTAGCGTCGTACAACCAGTGGAAGCAGCTGTCCGACGACCTGGAGGCCGCGCGCGAGCTGGCCGCGGAGGACGAGGCGTTCGCCGAGGAGATCCCCGGACTCGAGCAGAGCCTGCAGGAGTCGAGCGAGAAGCTGCGCCGCCTGCTGATCCCGCGGGACCCCAACGACAGCCGCGACGTCATCATGGAGATCAAGATGGGGGAGGGCGGGGCCGAGTCCGCGCTGTTCGCCGGCGACCTCCTGCGCATGTACCTGCACTACGCGGACGCGCAGCGCTGGAAGGCCGAGATCATCGAGCAGACCTCCAGCGACCTCGGCGGCATCAAGGACGTCCAGGTCGCGTTCAAGGGGTCGTCGAGCGATCCGGCCGAGGGCGTCTGGGCGCACCTGAAGTACGAGGGCGGCGTGCACCGCGTGCAGCGCGTCCCGGCGACGGAGTCGCAGGGCCGCATCCACACCTCCGCCGCCGGTGTGCTGGTGTTCCCGGAGGTCGACGAGCCGGAAGAGGTCGACATCAACCAGAACGACCTCAAGATCGACGTCTTCCGGTCCTCCGGCCCCGGCGGCCAGTCGGTCAACACGACGGACTCCGCGGTGCGCATCACCCACGTGCCGACCGGGATCGTGGTGTCGATGCAGAACGAGAAGAGCCAGCTGCAGAACCGCGAGGCCGCGATGCGCGTGCTCCGGGCGCGGCTCCTCGCGAAGCAGCAGGAGGAGGCGGACGCCGAGGCCGCCGAGTTCCGCAAGGGCCAGATCCGCACGATGGACCGCTCCGAGCGCATCCGCACCTACAACTTCCCGGAGAACCGGATCGCCGACCACCGCACCGGCTACAAGGCCTACAACCTCGACGCAGTGATGAACGGCGCCCTGGCCCCGGTCATCGAGTCGAACATCCTCGCCGACGAAGAGGCCCGACTGGCCGACCTCGGCTCCGACTGACCATCGATTCCTGAGTCGTGTACGCGACACGCCGACGCCAGCGTACATAAGTCCGGGAGAGATGGCTGGGGTCAGATGTAGAGCGCCGGGTCCAGCCAGTCGTCGCCGGCGATCTGCTCGTGGCCGGAGCGCGGGCGCGCCCGCGCGGGCACGCCGGTCAGCACGGAGTCCGGCGGTGCGTCGTGGACGACGACCGCGTTCGCTCCGATGACGGAGCGCGTGCCGATCTCGATCGCGCCGAGGACCTTCGCGCCGGCGCCGACCGTCACGTGGTCGTGGATGGTCGGGTGGCGCTTGCCGTGGCCGCTGCCGCGTCCGCCGAGGGTCACCCCGTGGTAGAGCATCACGTCGTCGCCGATCCAGGTGGTCTCGCCGATGACGACGCCCATGCCGTGGTCGATGAAGAAGCGCCGGCCGATGCGTGCGCCCGGGTGGATCTCGATACCGGTGAGGAAGCGCGTGAACTGGGAGATCATCCGTGCGGGCGTGCGCAGGCCGGCGCGCCAGAGCCGGTGGGCGAGGCGGTACGACCAGACGGCGTGGAGGCCGGAGTAGACGAGCGCCACCTCGGCGCTCCCGCGCGCGGCGGGATCGTGCGTGCGCGCGTTGCGGATGTCCTCGCGCACTCGGAACAGGGTCACTCCGTCAGTCCAGCAGGTCGGCCCAGAGGGCCGTCGAGATGTAGCGCTCGCCGGTGTCGGCGACGATGGCGACGATGGTCTTGCCGGCGTTCTCCGGCCGGGCGGCAAGCTGGAGGGCGGCCCAGACGATGGCGCCGGAGGAGATGCCGGCGAGGATGCCCTCCTCGGATGCCAGCCGCTTGGCGATGTCGATGGAGTCCTCGAACGACGCGTCGATGACCTCGTCGTAGACGCTGGTGTCGAGGATCTCCGGGACGAAGTTCGCGCCCATGCCCTGGATCTTGTGCGGGCCGGGCTTGCCCCCGTTGAGGATGGGGGAGTCCGCCGGCTCGACGGCCACGATCTGCACGCTCGGCTTGCGCTCCTTCAGCACCTGGCCGACGCCGGTGATCGTGCCGCCGGTGCCGATGCCGGAGACGAAGATGTCGATGCCGCCGTCGGTGTCCGCCCAGATCTCCTCGGCGGTGGTAGCCCGGTGGATGGCGGGGTTGGCCTCGTTGGCGAACTGCTGCGCCCAGATGGCGTTGTCGTTCTCGGCGACGATCTTCTGGGCGGCCTCCACGGCGCCGCGCATGCCGTCCGGGCCTGGGGTCAGGACGATCTCGGCGCCGAACGCGCGCAGCAGCACCCGCCGCTCCTTGGACATGGTCTCGGGCATGGTCAGGATGACCTTGTACCCGCGGGCGGCGCCGACCATCGCGAGGGCGATGCCGGTGTTGCCGCTGGTGCCCTCCACGATCGTGCCGCCGGGCCGCAGCGCGCCGGACTTCTCGGCGGCGTCGATGATCGCGACACCGATCCGGTCCTTGACGCTGCCCGCGGGGTTGAAGAACTCCAGCTTCGCCAGCACGGTCGCGCCGGTGCCGGCGGCGAGCCTGTTCAGCTTGACGAGGGGAGTGCGACCGACTGTTTCCGTGATGTTCTCGAAGACCTGTGCTGGCATGGGTCTCACTCTATTCCGCCCGGCGACCCGGTGACGGCCTGTGACGGTAAGCTCGTCGGGCCATGTCTGACGCCGCGCCCTCCACCGTCCGCTCCCTCCGTGACGAGACGGTCGCCGCCCTCGCGAACGCCGGGGTGCCCGACCCGGAGGTGGATGCCGAGCTCCTGGTCGGGTTCGTGCTCGGCGCCGGCCGCGGCCGGGTGCAGGCGCTCGTGGTGATGGAGGCCGAGGTCGCCCCGGAGGACGTCCGCCGCGTCCGCGAGCTCGCCGCGCGCCGGGCGACGCGCGAGCCGTTGCAGCACATCACCGGCGTCGCACCGTTCCGCTCGCTGGAGCTCGCGGTCGGACCCGGCGTGTTCGTGCCGCGGCCGGAGACCGAGCAGGTGGTCCAGTTCGCGATCGACGCGCTGCGGGCCGTGCCCTCGGCCGAGCCGGTCGGCGTCGACCTCGGGACCGGAAGCGGCGCGATCGCCCTCGCGATGGCGACGGAGGTCCCGCACGCCCGCGTCTACGCGGTGGAGAAGTCGCCGGAGGCGTTCGCCTGGACGCGCCGGAACGTCGAGTCCGTCGGCGCGCCGAACCTCCACGCCGTGCTGGGCGACCTCGCCGACGCCCTCCCCGAGCTGGACGGCACGGTGGATGTCGTGATCTCCAACCCGCCGTACGTGCCGGACGACGCCATCCCGCGCGACCCGGAGGTGCGGCTCTTCGACCCCGCGGTGGCGCTCTACGGCGGCGTCGACGGACTCGACATCGTGCGCGTCATCTCCGGGGTGGCCCGGCGGCTGCTGCGCCCGGGCGGCACGCTCGTGCTCGAGCACGGCGAGCTGCAGGGCGCGCAGATCCGCGAGCTGCTGACCGCCGACGGCTGGCGCGCGGCCGCCACGCACCGCGACCTCACCACCCGCGACCGGGCGACGACGGCGCTGCGATGAGTGCCCCGGGCTAGGAGCGGCGCTCCTCCCGGTCCGCCTCGCGCGCGGCACGCTCGCGGGC
>NZ_JBDGMM010000024.1:0-12270 GCF_057655165.1 Leifsonia sp. Soil_N53 | reverse complement strand
CCACGCTCGAGCCTGGGCCTCGGCCTCCGCCCGGGCTTCGTCGCGCGCCGCGGCCTCGGCGTCCGCTCGCGCCTGCTCCTCCGCGCGAAGCGCGGCGTCCGCCCGAGCCTGCTCCTCCGCCTGTGTGCGAAGCTCTGCGTCCGCGCGCGCCTGCTCCTCCGCCTGTGTGCGAAGCTCCGCGTCAGTTTGTTGTTCCACCTGCGCGCGGTCGTCGGCGCCCTCCTGCGCCTGGGCGTCGGCCTCGGCCTGCAGCGCGTCCTTGCGCGTCAGCGGTGCGGGGATCGGGATGATTCCGGTGGTGTCACCCAGCAGCGGTCGCGGGGCGGGACGCTCCTCCTCGAACATCCCGAGCAGCGCCGCCAGCCCGTGGCCCTCGACGGGGCCGGTCACCGGCGACGCCACGTCCGAGGAGGTCTGCTCGGTGGGGGCCTGCGCTGCGGGCGTCTGGTCGGTGGGGGCCTGCGCGCCGGAGGTCTGCGAGGCCGAGGTCTGCCAGGCGGAGGCCTGCCCAGCAGAGGCCTGCCCGGCGGAGGCCTGGCCGCCGGAGGCCTGCCCGCCGGAGGCCTGCTCGCCGGAGGCCTGCTCGCCGGACGCCTGCCCGGCGGAGGCCTGCCCGGCGAGAGTCTGTTCGGTGGGCGCCTGCTCGGCGGGCGTCGGCTCGGACTCCACACCGGGAGGTTGCGGCATGCGCAGCGCAGCCACGAATCCGGTCGGCTCGAACGGCTCAGGCTGCTGAGCCGGCGGCGTCGACGGCGCCGGCGGCTGGGACTCCGCGGTCTCGGAGGCTGGCGTGACTGCGGGCTCGGCTGCCGGAGCCGGGATCACCGTCGGGGCCGTCGGCTCGACGAAATTCGAGCGGCGGACCGGAGCGGCGTCAGCCTCCTCGTCGACCTGCTCGTCGGCGCCCCCGTCCGGGGTATCGTACGGCAGCGGCGTCTCGCCACTGTCCGCCGGGGCGTCGCGGGAGGACAGGTTCCAGGTGAAGCCGGGGGCCGTCGGGGCCACAACGGGCGCGTCCGGAGCAGCGGGGGCGGGCTCGTCGGCGGATGCGGCAGGTTCGGGTTCCCGGAGGAGGTCCTCGAACGGGGAAGGTTCGGCGGGCCGCGCGCCGACCGGCGCAGCGGGCTCGAAAAGACCGGGAGACTCGACCTCGGCCTGCTCCTCGACCTCGGCCTCCACTTCCGGCTCCGGCTCCACCTCCGGCTCCGCGACCGGCGGCGTCACCGGGCGCCCACCGCTGAGCTGCGCGAGGAACCACTCCGAGCTGCCGACCTCCGGCTCCGTCGGCTCCCCCGCCGGGGGTTCGCGGTGTCCCGCCACTATTCCAGCCCCAGGTCCCCGAGGCCGATCGCCGCGAAGTACGGGTAGCCGGCGGACTCGATGACCTCGCGCGCGCCGGTGTTGCGGTCGACGACGACGGCGACGCCCGCGATCTCCGCTCCGACCTTCTTCAGCGCCTCGATGGCCTTGAGCGGGGAGCCGCCCGTGGTGGAGGTGTCCTCCAGCACGATGACGCGCTTGCCCTCGAGGTCGGGGCCCTCGACCTGCTTGCCGCGGCCGTGGTCCTTCGGCTCCTTGCGGACGACGAACGCGTCGTAGGCCAGGCCGCGCGCGGCGCCCTGGTGCAGGATGGCGGCCGCGACCGGGTCTGCGCCCATGGTCATCCCGCCGACGGCGACGACGTCCGGCACCTCCGCGATCAGGTCGAGCATGACCTGCCCGATCAGCGGCGCGACCCGGTGGTCCAGGCTGACCTTGCGCAGGTCGACGTAGTAGCTGGCCTTCTTCCCGCTGGTCAACGTGAAGTCGCCGTGGAAGACGGCCTCGGCCGAGATGAAGTCGATGAGCTGCTGTCGTGCGTCCGTCACGTCTGACATTCTACGGTTAACCCGCTCCCGGCAAGGCGGTCGGCGGTCCCCGATACGATCGGGGCATGCGCGTCGCCACCTGGAATGTGAACTCCATCCGCACCCGTGTCGCCCGGGTGGTGGACTGGATGGTCCGCGAGGACGTGGATGTGCTGGCCATGCAGGAGATCAAGTGCAAGCCGGAGCAGTTCCCGTACGAAGCGTTCGAGGCGGCGGGCTACGAAGTGGTCCTGCACGGCCTGAACCAGTGGAACGGCGTCGCGATCGCCGCCCGGCTGCCCATCGAGGACGTCGAGGTCGGCTTCCCGGACATGCCCGGTTTCCTCAAGGACCACGACGGCCCCGACCTGCCCAAGGAGGCCAGGGCGATCGGTGCGACGGTCGACGGCGTCCGGCTGTGGAGCCTCTACGTGCCGAACGGCCGCTCGCTCGACGACCCGCACTACGTCTACAAGCTCGACTGGCTTGCCGCCCTCGCCGCGGACACGCAGCGCTGGCTCGCGGACGACCCGGGACAGCAGCTCGCGCTGATGGGCGACTGGAACGTGGCCCCGCTCGACTCCGACGTGGGCGACCCGAGCCTCGTCCCGGGCGCTTCGACGCACATCTCGCCGCCGGAGCGCACCGCGTTCGCCGCGTTCGAGAAGGCCGGGCTCACCGACGTCGTGCGCCCGATCGTGCCGGACGGCTACACGTACTGGGACTACAAGCAGCTCCGCTTCCCCCGCAACGAGGGCCTCCGCATCGATTTCATCCTCGGTTCACCCGCGTTCGCCGAACGCGTCTCCGCGGCGAGCATCCACCGCAACGAGCGCAAGGGCGACGCCCCGAGCGACCACGTACCGGTGCTGGTGGAGCTGACGGACGCCGTCGTCGACGAGGACGACGACGACCGGCCGATGATCTGGTGAGGTCGCTCCGTCGGTCCGGCACGAGGCCCGTACCCGCTCTCTGAGAACTCTGCACCGTTCGTTACGCCGCGTTGCGCCCCCGCGAGCGGCCGCTGGGCCGCTGTCGGTAGCGTCGAAGGACCATGCCCTCCGTCGCCTCCTCGTCCGCGTACGCCGTCGACTTCGCCGGTGTCGGGCGGGCGTTCGCGGCGCCACGACGCCGCGGTGCCGAGCCTGCGGCGCGCACGGTCCTGCGGGATGTCTCGCTGAGCGTCGCCGCCGGGGAGGTCGTCGCCATCCTGGGCGCGAGCGGGTGCGGCAAGTCCACGCTGCTGCGGATCGCCGGCGGGCTCGACTCCCCGACGACCGGTGCGGCCCGGATCGACGGCTCTCCCGTCGCGGGCATCGACGCGCGCTGCGCCGTCGGGTTCCAGGAGCCTCGGCTGCTGCCGTGGCGGTCGCTCGCCGACAACGTCGCCCTGGGGCTGCCGCGCGGGCTCGACCGCGCCGAGGGGCGGGAGCGGGTGGCGCGGCTGCTCGCGCTCGTCGGGCTCGACGCATCGGCGGCGCTGCGGCCGAGGGAGGTCTCCGGCGGGATGGCGCAGCGCGCGTCGCTCGCGCGGGCGCTGGCGCGCAACCCCGGGGTGCTGCTGCTGGACGAGCCGTTCGGCGCGCTCGACGCGCTCACCCGGTTGCGGATGCAGGATCTCCTGCTCGACGTCCACGCCGCGAACCCGGCCACCATCCTCCTCGTCACGCACGATGTGGACGAGGCACTCCAGCTCGCAGACCGCGTCATCCTGCTGGGCCGCGAGGACGGCCGTGACGGCGCGACCATCCGTCGCGTCGTCACGGTCCCCGGCGGGCGCCCTCGGGACCGCGGCTCCGCGGCACTCGCCGAACTGCGCGCCGAGCTGCTCGACGGGCTCGGCATCGACAGGCACGGGAGGGCGCTCGACGACCGCCAGTCCTCCACAATCCCGGTCTTCCCCTATTGATCCACAGATTCACCGGATCGCGCCCGGCCCGTCGGCGCATCCGGGAGGCTCGAATCACAGCACGAGCCACCACCCCGCATCACCAGACACGAGAGGCACCCACCATGCACCGCAGACCCACGATCCTCACTGCCGCCGCGGCCGTCGCCGCCGCCGCCACCCTGCTGCTCTCGGGCTGCGTCGCGGGTGAAGGAGCTGCGTCCGGCTCCACGAGCACCGCGGGCGTCACCAAGGGCGGCACGCTCAACATCGACTTCGCCACCTACAACCCGCTCAGCCTCGTGATCAAGAAGGAGGGCTGGCTGGAGAAGGCACTCAAGAAGCAGGACATCACGGTCAACTGGGTGCAGTCGGCCGGGTCCAACAAGGCCAACGAGGCGCTCCGCTCCGGCGCCATCGACGTCGGCTCCACCGCCGGGTCCGCCGCGCTCCTCGCGCGTGCAAACGGCTCGGACATCAAGACGATCGACATCTTCTCGCAGCCCGAGTGGTCGGCCCTCGTCGTCGGCCCGAACTCCCCGATCACCTCGGTGAAGGAGCTCAAGGGCAAGCAGATCGCGGCCACCAAGGGCACCGATCCTTACTTCTTCCTGCTGCAGGCGCTGGAGGCCAACGGGCTGTCGGCGAGCGACGTCACCATCCAGAACCTCCAGCACGCCGACGGCTGGGCGGCGCTGCAGGGCGGCTCGGTCCAGGCCTGGAGCGGGCTCGACCCGATCATGGCCAACGCCGAGAAGTCGGGCGCGAAGCTGATCTACCGCAACGTGAAGTTCAACACGTACGGGTTCCTCAACGCGACGGAGTCCTTCCTCTCGTCCAAGCCGGATGTCGCGCAGACCGTCGTGAACACGTACGAGCACGCACGCGCCTGGGCGCTGAAGCACCCGGACGAGACGGCGAAGATCCTCGCGGACGTCGCCGGCATCGACCCGACCGTCGCGAGCACGGTCATCACCCAGCGCACGAACCTCGGCGTCTCGAACGTCCCGGGCGCCGCCCAGCTCACGGTGCTCAAGAAGGTCGGGCCGATCTTCGTGGCCTCCGGCGACGTGCGCACGCAGCCGGACATCGACAAGGCCCTCGACACGCTGCTCGACCCGGCGTTCGCCAAGAACGCCGACCCGAGCGCCATCGGCGGCTGAGCCCGGGATGAGCTTTCAGAACACGCCGGACGGCGACGGCCCGCTGATCGTGGTCGGGGGGCCCGGCGGCGGGCTCGCGGTCGCGCGGGAGACTCCTCGGGAGGCCGACCCGAGCGCCCCGTTCCTCTCCCGCCGGTGGGTGCGGGTGGTCGGCGGCGCGCTGATCCCGGTGGCGCTGCTGCTCGTCTGGCAGCTCGCCGCCACCTCCGGCGTGTTCTCCTCCTCCCAGCTCCCCGCACCCGCGATGGTCGTGGAGGCCGCGGTCGACCTGGCCCAGCGCGGCCTGCTCGGCCTGTACATCGCGATCTCCACCCAGCGGGTACTGATCGGGTTCGCCATCGGCGCCGCGCTCGGGCTGCTCTTCGGCGCCGTCGTCGGGCTCTCGCGGCTCGGCGATATCCTCTTCAGCCCGACGCTCGGCGCGATCCGCGCGGTTCCCTCGCTGGCCTGGGTCCCGCTGCTGATCCTCTGGTTCAAGATCGGCGAGGACTCCAAGATCATCCTCATCGCGATCGGGGCGTTCTTCCCGGTCTACACGACGGTCGCCGCCGCCCTCCGGCACGTCGACCGGCAGCTCGTGGAGGCCGGCCGGGCGTTCGGGCTCCGCGGCGTTCGGCTGTTCGGCACGGTCCAGCTGCCGTCGGTACTGCCCGCCGTCGTGTCCGGCCTGCGGCTGGCGCTGGCGCAGGCCTGGCTGTTCCTCGTCGCCGCCGAGCTGATCGCGTCGTCGATGGGGCTCGGCTTCCTGCTCAGCGACTCGCAGAACAACGGGCGCACCGACCGGCTCTTCCTCGCGATCATCCTGCTCGCCATCCTCGGCAAGCTGACCGACTCGCTGGTCGGGCTTTTCGAACGCTGGGCGAACCGGCGCTGGGGGTAGCGCTCCTCCCTCGGAACGTCCGCACTCCCACCATCTGGAGGGCCTGTCCACCCCTCGCGGGTCGGCTCGGCGCGGCCTAGCGTCGCCGCCGAATCCGAAATAGCGAGAGAGAGGACCGCCTCATGGCCACCGTGACCGAGAGCATCGACGTGGACGTGCCCGTCACGACCGCGTACAACCAGTGGACCCAGTTCGAGAGCTTCCCGGACTTCCTCGACCAGGTGGAGGAGATCCGCCAGCTCGATGAGACGACGAACCACTGGCGGGTGAGGATCGGCGGTGCGACGCGCGAGTTCGACACGGTCATCACCGAGCAGCACCCCGACGAGCGGGTCGCCTGGAAGAGCGTTGCCGGCGATGTCGTCCACGCCGGCGTCGTCACCTTCCACCGTCTCTCCGAGGCCAGCACGCGCGTGACCGTGCAGTTCGACTGGCAGCCCGGCGACGCCATGGAGAAGGTGGGCGCCGCACTCGGCGTGGACGACCGCGCCGTCGGCAAGGACCTGCGCAACTTCAAGGAGTTCATCGAGGCGCTGCCCGCCGAGACGGGAGCCTGGCGCGGCGACGTCGGCCGCGGAGGTGCCGCCTGATCGCCCGCGTCTGCTAGGTTCTCGACCAAGAATTTTACATCTGACCCGCTCGGCAACGCCGGGCGGGTCAGGGGTCGGGAGAGCGGGCGGTCACCATGGAGCCTGAGAAGCAGCCGCCGGATCGACGGTACGAGCGGGTGGTCATGCGGTTCGACGAGGCGCGCCGCCGATTCCGCGAGACGACGGTCCCGTTGGTCTGCACGAGCACGGAGACCCAGACCTTCCGATCGGCCGTGAGCGGCGCGATCGTGGGCGGCGTCGTGTTCAACGCCATCTCCGGGTCGCGGCACACCGTCGAGCAGCCCGAGCAGCATGGCGGCAGCGCGACCGGCGCCTACTCGATGATCCACGTCCAGCTCTCCGGCGAGACCGCGTTGACGCAGGACGGACGCTCTGCCGTCGTGCGGCCCGGCGACATCACCGCGTACTCCGCCTCGCGCCCGTTCCTGCTCGAGCACGGCGGCGAGAGCCTCATCGTGCGGATCCCGCACCGCGCGCTCCCGATCCCGACGAGCGCGGTCGACGACGTGACGGCGGTGCGATTCGAGCGCGAGCGTCCCCTCGTCGGCATCGTCCACCCGCTCGCCGTGCAACTCGGCCACACCGTCCACCGGCTCGAGGGGAGCGCGGGCAGCCGGCTCATCGAACACGCGGTCGGGATGCTCGGCGCGGTCGTTGTGGAGACGCTCCAGGAGACCGAGACCGCCGCCCGGCGATCCCAGCTCGACGGGGTCATGGACTACATCGAGCTGAACCTCTCGCGCCCGAACCTCTCGGTCGCGGAGATCGCGAGCGCGAACTTCATGTCCGCCCGCAAGCTGCACGCGCTGTTCGACGACCACGACAGCACCGTCGCGGCCTGGGTGCGGTCACGGCGGCTCGAACGGTGCCGCGCCGACCTCGCCGACTCTGAGTTCGCCGGCCTCCGGATCGGCGAGATCGCCGCGCGCTGGGGCTTCAAGGACGCCGCGCACTTCAGCCGCCTGTTCACAGACCGGTACGGGGCGCCGCCGCGCGCGTTCCGGGTCGCGGCGGCCGGGACGCAGGCGGGCGGCCGTGCGCACGGCCTCCGCAGAGTGCGCGAGCGGGTGGCGGGATCGACCCTCTTCCCACCACCCGCCGCCGCCCTGGGCTAGCCCCGGTCCGACCGCCCGCTGCGCGCGTGGGCCAAGGCGAGGCCGCCGCCGGTCAGGAACAGTGCGACGGCGAGCGCGCCCACCTTGCCGGCGCCGAGGAGGGGGTCGCCCGTGTTCGCGAGGGTGGCCCCTGACGCCGTCACTTCGGCACCCGGGTCGTCCGCGGGCGGGCCGTCGAGCGGGGGCACGACGATGTCCACGTCCGTGGCCTCGCACGCGTCGGCGGCGTCCGTCCCCGGATCGCCCTCGCAGACGCCCTCGGAGGTGATGGACGCCGTGTTCACGATGTCTGTACCGGGGACCACGTCGTCACGGACGGTCGCGGAGACCAGGATCTCCGTCGACTCGCCCGGGGCGAGCGCGCCCACCGCCCAGACGAGCGTCCCGTCCGGCGATACCCCGCTCGGGGAGGGCGCGGAGTCCACGAGCTCCAGGTGCTCGGGGAGAGTGTCCGTCACGACCACGTCAGGAGCCGGGATGTCCGACGAGTTGGCGGCGACGAGGACGTAGTCGAGCCGGTCGCCCGCGACCACGGCCGTCCGACCGTCGTCCTTCGCGATGGACACCGCGGGCAGGATCATCGGGTCGCTCGGCGGGTAGACCGGCGGGTCGACCGGCCCGAAGTCCTCGTCCACGGCGAGCTCGAACGCGCTCTCGAACACGTTCGAGAGGACGGTCTTGATCTGGTCGTTCGCGGCCCGCACGCCCGTTCCGAGGAACGGGCCGCCACCGAGTCCGTGCGCGAATGTCTTCCGGAAGCCGAGTGACAGCGGGCGGTCGACGGGCTTCTTCTTGGTGAGCTGGATGCTCCCGTCGGGGGACGTCGCGACCCCCAGGTAGTCGTCGTAGCCGGGCGTCGACCGGGCAGGGTCGACCTCCACGCTGAAGCCGGCGAGCGCGTCCGGATCGGAGAGGCTGACCCGCTCGCCGAACGAGACGGGGTCTGCGGTGAAGGTGGGCGCGGCGTCGAATCGTGCGACCTCCCTGTCGAGCTCGGCGAACTGTGGCGTGAGGTCGATGTCCGTGAGCGTCTGCGTGCCACCGCCCGGCGCGACGACGCGCTTGTCCACGGAGAAGTCGCGCAGCTCGAGGTGCGGCAGCGGCTGCGAGACGTTGTCGCGCGCGAACAGGTGCCAGGCGCTGATCTGCGCGGCGAGCATGACGTCGGACGCCTCCGCCGTGCGGAACGTCAGCGGCTGCGAGCCGTCCGTGGCGATCGTCAGCCCGCGCTGTGCGGCCAGCTGGAGGCCCGCGTTGAGCGTTCGCGAGATCCGGACGGCCGTCTCCTCCGGCACCAGCGTCGCCAGGTCGAAGTACTCGGAGCCGTCGGGCACGCGGTAGTCCACGTGCAGGACGTCGATGCACACCAGGATGCTGTCGGGGAGGTACGCGCCCGTCGCCGGGTCCCTGCCGAGGAAGTAGTAGGGCATACCGAAGACGGGCTCCCCGTTCGGCATCCTCAGGGCGGGGACGGGCAACCCCTCGTGGGCCTTCTCGATGCGCTCGACGTCCAGCCGGACGTGGCTGTAGAGGCCGCCGTAGAGCGTCGGCCTGGTGTCCCAATCGACGTCCGCGATCAGGCGGCCCTGGGCGGCCTCCGCGGGTGGCGCGGCGGCGGCCCACCCCGTCAGGGCGACTCCAAGTGCGACGGCGGCGGCGAGCGCCGGTCTGATCCGTGTTCCGATCCGTTTCATGTTGCAAACCCTTCGAACGAACGGGCCAGGTTTCGGCCCGCACGTTCAGGTTCGGCGACGGAGGCGGCGCAGCGGCGGCAGCCTGCACGGATATCCAAGGCAGGCGGCGAGACCGGCACGGATCGTCAAGTCGGCCGGCCCGCGGGCCTTCGGCCGGGCAGTCGCTCAGCGCCCGGTGAACTCGTCCATCGAGCTGTAGACGCCGAAGACCCGGCCGGCCAGGGCGTCCCAGGCGCGGGTGGGGAGGACGCCCTTCAGCGTCTTCGCCAGGCCGACCGACCACGGCAGCAGGAGCACGGGCTTGCCCGCCAGCATCGCCCGCCAGACCCGGTCGACGACGTACTCGGGGGTGAGAATCGGGGTGAGAAGCGGCCCGCGGGCGCCCTCGAACATCCCGGTGTCGATGTAGCTCGGCGCGACCGTCGTCACCTTGACGTGACCGTAGCCCTGCTGCTCCAGTTCGAGGCGGAGGCTGTCGCTCCAGCCGATGACCGCGGACTTGCTCGCCGCGTAGACGCTCATCCGCGGGTTGCCCAGCGTCCCGGCCGCGGAGGCGATGTTGACGATGCGCGCCTCGCGAGGGCTCGCGATCATCCCGTTCAGGAACTCCCGCGTGGTGTACATCGGCGCGAGCGCATTGACCTGCATCGTCGCGCGGGTGTCGTCGCCGTTGTCGTGTTCCCAGAAGAACTTGCCGCGCACGATGCCCGCGTTGTTGACGAGCACGTCCACGCCGCCCAGCTCCTTGCGCACGGACTGCGCGGCCTGGGCGATGCCGCCGAGCTCGCGGAGGTCGACGACGTACGGGTGGACGCTCGTGCCGGCGGCGGAGCCTCCCGCCGAACTCGGCGACCCGGCCGGAGCGCCCCACGCGGTGGCGGTGCGTCCCGCGAGGACCTCGCGACGGAGCTGGTCGGTGAGGCGGGTGAGGCCTTCCTCGTCACGATCCCAGAGCACGACGGCGCGGGCACCCTCCCGCACGGCGCGCTCGGCGTAGAGGCGGCCCATCCCGGAGGCCGCACCGGTGATCAGGACCCGTGCTCCTCGAACCGTTCTCGCCATTCGTCCATCATCCCAGGCCCGCGTCAGGTCCGGCGAGGCACGGACCGATACGCCGCCCGGGTGGTCGCGTCGAGGTGCTCCGTCGCGTAGGCGAGCATGGTGCGCGGCATCCGTGCGGCGTGCTCGTCCAGGAAGCCGAGCAGCAGCGCGCGGTCGACGCGCTTGCCGGTCTCGCGCAGCATCCACCCGACGGCCTTGTGCATGAGATCCTCCGGATCGTCGAGCAGTCGCGCCGCGAGCGCGAGCGTCGTGGACGCATCGCCCGCCTTGAGGAACGCGAACGTGGCGAGCACGGCGACACGGCGCTCCCACAGCACAGGGCTGGCGGCGAGCTCGTCCAGGATGCCGCGTGGACGGTCGAGGAGGAAGGCGCCGAGCACGTACTCCGCCGAGGCGTCCACGAGGTCCCAGTTGTTCACGCGGCCGTCGCGAACCGCCCGCAGGTAGAAGTCGGCCAGCCGCTCCCGCTCGGCGTCGTCGCGGGTCCGGGCGCGGCTCGCGCGCGCGAACGCGGCGTTCAGGACGATGAGGGCGGCGAGCCGGTGCTCGTGGACGGGGCTGTCCAGCAGAGCGCGCAGCTCGGGGAGCGGGAGCAAGGCGAACCGTTTGGCGACGGCGCGGGTCTGCGGGACCCGGACGCCGATGAAGACGTCGCCTTCGCCGTACTCGCCGCGGCCCGTTTTGAAGAAGCGCTGCAGGAAGACGGCGTCGTCCGGATCGGCGACGGCGGCGAGCGCGTCGCGGACGGCGTGCGCGGTCTGGGCGGGCGGGGTGGGCTGCTCGCTGGGCGCCGTGGTCACGAGAGCACTCTAGGCGTTCGCGGCTACCGCAGGTGCGTGCGGGTTCGCGGCTACCGAGGGGCGGCGGGGTTCGCGGGGCGCCCGGCATCCCGAATGTACGGGCGCCCCGCGAGCAGCCTCCCCCGGCTGCACCGGTCGGCGTCGTGCGGCGACCGGCATTAGGAGAGAGCGGTGCGATCGCCGGCCATGACGCGGCTCTCCGTAATTCGTCATGGAATCACCCGCGGGTGCTCTCTCAAACGCGCAGTCGTCGCCTCCCGCGGCGCCCACCAGTCCCGATCTGGAGAGCCATGTCCCGTCCTGCCCTCGACGCCACCGATCCGCCGTCCGACACCCAGCTCGTCGACCGCACCCGCGACGGCGACGAACGCGCCTACGCCGAGCTGTGGCACCGCCACTATCGCGCCGGGGTGACCGTCGCCCGCTCGTACACCGCCTCGTTCGATCCCGACGATCTGGTGTCGGAGGCGTTCATGCGGACGTTCGCGGCGATCGCGGACGGCGGAGGACCCACCTCCGGATTCCGGCCCTACCTGTTCGCGGTGATCCGGAACACCGCCGCGAGCTGGGGGCGACGGGCCAGCCGCGAGATCGCCGTCGAGCACGCCGAGGAGATCGAGGTCCCGCGGTTCGCGGAGGCGACGCTGCTCGCGGAGCTCGACCGGTCGCTCGCCGCCCGGGCCTTCCGTGCGCTCCCGCCTCGGTGGCAGGAGGTGCTCTGGTACACCGAGGTGGAGGCGCTGCCGCCGAGGGAGGTCGCGCCGCTGCTCGGGATGAGCCCGAACGCCGTCGCGGCGCTCGCGGCACGCGCACGGGAGGGCCTCCGCGCCTCCTGGATCCGGACGCACCTGCCGACGCTCCCCGCGGACTCGGAATGCCACTGGGCGATCGAGCACCTCGGGGTCGCGCTGCGCAAGCGGTTGGCGACAAGCGCGCGACGTCGCGTGGACGCGCATCTGGCGGAGTGCGACGACTGCCTCCTCGTCGCGGGGGAGGCGGCCAAGGCGAACACGCACATCGGGCTCGTCCTGCTCCCGCTCGCCGCGGGGATCGCGGGGGCGGCGGCGTATGCGGGCAGCTTGCGGAACGGCGGGCCGAACGGCGGGGCCGCCACAGGCTCAGCCTCCGCGGGGGCGGGCGGCTCGGGGCGCTGGGCGATGTCGAGCACATGGTCGGGGCCGGGCAGCGCGAGGCGCGGGGCGGCCGCCAG
>NZ_JBDGMM010000023.1:0-18561 GCF_057655165.1 Leifsonia sp. Soil_N53 | reverse complement strand
CGGCGACCCCGGCGAGCACCCGGCCGGCGACCGGGAACCCGGACGCCTCGAACCGTGCGGCCATCCCGCCGTCGCCCGCGAAGCGCCGCCCCAGCAGCGCCGTGAGCAGCGCGTCGTGGCTGCGGCGCGTCCACTCCTCCTCGTCGCGGTCGGCCAGGCGGCTGAGCGCGAGCGCCACCGCGGCCTGCTCGAGCACGCTCGACCGGCCTGCGGGATGCGGCTCGCCCGGCAACGCCACCAGGTGGCCCCAGCGCATGCCGCGCGCCTCCACCGGCGTCAGCGTCCAGCCCGGCTCGCCCGCTCCGCGATGCGCCGCCCGGGAGCGCTGCTCCCAGCGGTCCAGCTCGGACTCGCCGTCGCCGACGTTCTCGGCGACGAGCACCTGGTGGCCGGTGTCCTCCAGCACGACGGGGCAGCCGAGCACCCGCGCGGCCTGCGCCACGATGAAGTCGGCGGGGCTGCCGCGGAGGCTCAGCCCGGTGAACAGCTCGCGGATCTCGTCCCTGGCCCGCAGCGCGACGGTCTGGTCGTCGATGATCCTGGCGTGCACCGCCTCGGTGATCGCCACGAAGCGCGCCTCGCGGTGCAGGACCACGAACGGGAGGCCCGCTGCGCGGAACTCCTCCACCAGCGGAGCCGGCGCCTCCGGCGTGCGCTCGCCCAGCTCGAGCACGAGGCCGGCGACTTCGGCCTCCGCCAGATCGCGGCCGAGGGCCCGCAGTGCGCGGGCGTCGTTCGGCCAGCCCAGTCCCGTCGCCAGCAGCAGCTCGCCCCCGGAGACCAGGCGCGCCACGTCGGCCGTCTCGGCGACGTGCACCCAGCGCACCAGCGTGTCGAGCGCGCCCTCGCCGGCCAGGACCTCCGGCAGCGCGTCGGCCATCGGGTCCATCCGCAGCACCTCGCGGACCGTCGGGAGGAGCATGCGCTCCGGCCCCGGACGGATTGTACTGTCTTGCCCGAACGCCCGACGATCTGGCCTCATCGATCCGTCCTCCGCTCTGTGATCATGGGGATTGCAAGCCTACTTCCCTGCCGGGCATTCCGTCCGGCGCAGCAACTCCAGGAGGATCCCGTGGCCCTCATCCGCCATTTCGTGAACGGCGAGGAGTCCGGCGTCCCGGCCCGCCTCGGTCCGGTCTTCGACCCCGCGACCGGCGTACGGCAGCACGACGTCGTGCTGGCCAGCGCAGCAGAGACCGCGGCCGCGATCGCGGCCGCCAAGGCCGCCCTCCCGGGCTGGCGCGCCACCAGCCTCACCAAGCGGGCCGACGTGCTGTTCCGGCTCCGCCACCTCCTCACCGAGCGCCGCGCCGAGCTCGCGGCGATCGTGACCAGCGAGCACGGCAAGGTGCTGTCCGACGCGGCGGGCGAGATCGCGCGCGGTCTCGAGAACGTCGAGTTCGCCTCCGGCCTGATCGACAAGCTCAAGGGCGAGTACAGCGAGCAGGTCTCCACCGGCGTCGACGTGCACAGCGTCAAGCAGCCGGTCGGCGTCGTCGCGTGCATCACGCCGTTCAACTTCCCGGTGATGGTCCCGCTGTGGATGGTCGCGAGCGCGATCGCCTGCGGCAACACGGTCGTCCTGAAGCCGAGCGAGAAGGACCCGTCGGCCTCCGTGTATCTGGCGAAGCTGTTCGCCGAGGCCGGGCTCCCCGCCGGCGTGCTCAACGTCGTGCACGGCGACAAGGAGGCCGTCGACACCCTGCTCGACTCCCCCGACGTCGCGGCCGTCTCGTTCGTCGGCTCCACGCCGATCGCGCGGTCGATCTACCAGCGCGCCGCCGCCAGCGGCAAGCGCGTGCAGGCGCTCGGCGGCGCGAAGAACCACATGGTGGTCCTGGAGGACGCCGACATCGAGGCCGCGGCCGACGCCGCGGTGTCCGCCGCCTACGGCTCGGCCGGCGAGCGCTGCATGGCGGTCAGCGTGCTGGTCGCCGTCGGCGATGCGGGCGACCGGCTCGTCCCGGCCATCCAGCGCCGCCTCGGCGCGCTCGCGATCGGCCCCGGGACCGACCCGGCCAGCGAGATGGGCCCGCTCATCACGCGCGAGCACCGCGACAAGGTGGCCTCCTATGTCGCGAAGGCCGCGGCCGAAGGCGCCACGGTCGTCGTCGACGGCGCGGCCCAGCGGTTCGACACCGACGGCTTCTTCGTGGGGGTCAGTCTGGTCGACCACGTGACGCCGGGCACCGCCGTCTACGACGACGAGATCTTCGGGCCGGTGCTGTCCGTCGTCCGCGTCGACACCTTCGACGACGCGGTCGCGCTGATCAACGCCAACCCGTACGGCAACGGCGTCGCGCTGTTCACCCGCGACGGCGGCGCCGCCCGCCAGTTCGAGTTCGAGGTGGAGGTCGGCATGGTCGGCATCAACGTCCCGATCCCGGTGCCGATCGGCGCGTACTCGTTCGGCGGTTGGAAGAACTCGCTCTTCGGCGACTCGCACATCTACGGCCCGGAGTCGTTCCACTTCTACACGCGCAGCAAGGTCGTCACGACGCGCTGGCCGGATCCGGTGCACTCGAAGATCGAGCTCGCGTTCCCCGGCAACTCCTGAATCCCGAAAGAAGTCACGCCATGACCGACACCATCGACAGCTCCGTGCGCACGGGCTTCACCGACCGCCGCGGCGCGGAGCACACGTTCGGCGACAGCGACGCCGAGACCCAGGTGCGCAGCGACGACCGCAGCCACGTCTTCCACTCCTGGAGTGCGCAGGCGAAGATCGACCCGCTGCCGATCGCCGCGGGCGAGGGCTCGACGTTCTGGGACTACCAGGGCAACGCGTACCTCGACTTCAGCTCGCAGCTCGTCAACCTCAACCTCGGCCACCAGCACCCCGACCTCGTCGCCGCCATCCAGCAGCAGGCCGGTCGCCTCGCGACCATCCAGCCCTCGATGGCGAACGACGTGCGCGGCGAGCTGGCCCGCCGGATCGCCCGCGTCGCGCCGGGCACGCTGAACCGGGTGTTCTTCACCAACGGCGGCGCCGACGCGAACGAGTACGCCGTGCGGATGGCGCGCCGGGTCACCGGGCGGCGCAAGGTCCTCTCGATGTACCGCTCGTACCACGGCGGCACGGCGACGGCGATCGCGCTGACCGGCGACCCGCGCCGCTGGGCGAACGAGCCGAGCGACCCGTCCGTCGCGCACTTCTTCGGTCCGTACCTGTACCGGTCGGCGTTCCACTCGGCCACGCCGGAGGAGGAGACGCAGCGCGCGCTGGAGCACCTCGAGAGCGTGATCGTCCTGGAGGGCGCGGCGACCGTGGCCGCGATCATCATCGAGACCATCGTGGGGACCAACGGCGTCCTGGTGCCGCCGCCCGGCTATCTCGCCGGCGTCCGCGCGCTGTGCGACACGTACGGGATCGTCTACATCGCCGACGAGGTCATGGTGGGCTTCGGCCGCGTGGGCGAGTGGTTCGCGGTGGACGCCTTCGGCGTGGCGCCCGACCTCATCACCTTCGCGAAGGGCGTCAACTCCGGATACGTCCCGCTCGGCGGGGTGGTCATCTCGGACGCGATCGCCTCCTTCTTCGACGACGTCTCGTTCCAGGGCGGCCTGACCTACTCGGGCCATCCGCTCGCCTGCGCCGCCGGTGTCGCGACGTTCGACGTGTTCGAGCGGGACGGCATCCTGGAGCGCGTGCGCGACCTCGGCGAGCGCGTCGTGGAGCCCGCGATCACGGCCTGGCTCGACCGGCACCCCTCGCTCGGCGAGGTTCGCGGCCGCGGCCTGTTCTGGGCGCTGGAGCTGGTGCGCGACCGGGAGACCCGCGAGCCGCTGGTGCCGTTCAACGCGGCCGGCGCCGACGCCGCCCCGATGGGCGAGGTCGCGGCGGCGTGCAAGGCGGCGGGCGTCTGGCCGTTCACGCACTTCAACCGCATCCACATCGCCCCGCCGCTCGTGATCACCGAGGACGAGCTGCGCCGCGGCCTCGCCGCGATCGACGCCGCCCTCACGGTCGCCGACCGCTACGCCCGCGCCTAACGGAGGAGTTCCCACCCACCACGCTGCCCGCCGGCACCCACCGGAGGAGATCGGCCCGCACCCCGCCCCGATCTCCTCCGCCGACACGGCCCGTACCCAGCGGAGGAGTCGCGGCCACCGCCCGAGCCCATGTCCTCCGTTCACGGCCGGCACGCGGCGTGTCGCGGTGGATGTCCTCCATTAGCGGCATCGGATAGGGGCCGGAGCGTGACCGCGGGATATCGTGACAGCATGAGTGAACCTGGGGACGGCCGCGTCGCGGTCTACATCGACTTCGACAACATCGTCATCTCACGCTACGACCAGGTGCACGGCCGCGGGTCGTTCATGCGCGACCGGCAGAAGTCGGGGACGGCTCCCAAGCCCGCCTTCGTCGCGAAGCTCGCCGAGGCGCGGGTCGACCTCGGCGCGGTCATCGATTTCGCGTCGTCGTTCGGCACCCTGGTGCTCACCCGTGCGTACGCCGACTGGTCCGCCGCCGTGAACGCCGATTACCGCGGCCAGCTCGTCGGCCGCGCCGTCGATCTGGTCCAGCTCTTCCCGGCGGCGGCCTACGCGAAGAACGGCGCCGACATCCGGCTCGCCGTGGACGCGGTGGAGGACCTGTTCCGGCTCCCGGAGCTGACGCACGTCGTGATCGTCGCGGGCGACTCCGACTACATCCCGCTGGCCCAGCGGATCAAGCGCCTCGGCCGCTACGTGATCGGCATCGGCGTCGCCGGCTCGACCGCGCGGTCGCTCGCCGCTGCGTGCGACGAGTTCGTCAGCTACGACGACCTCCCGGGCATCGCGCGCGACGAGGCGGCCGAGACCGTCGCCGCCGCCGCGGAGGCCGCCGCCGAGACCGCCGACACCCCTGCGCAGGCCGACCGCGCGGACGCGCCCCGGTCGCGGGCCGCCTCCCGGTCGACCTCGACACCTGCAGAGGAGGCAGCGGACGCCGAGCAGCCGGCTGAGCCCGCCAAGCGCCCCGCGCGCAAGCGCAAGACCGCGACCGTCGAGCCGGAGGCCGACGAGGAGACCGCCGAGGATCCCCAGCTCGTCGCCACGCGCCTCCTCGCCCGGGCGATGCAGCTCGGCCACGAGAAGGACGACACGGAGTGGCTGCACAGCTCGTCCGTGAAGAGCCAGATGAAACGGATGGACCCCTCCTTCAGTGAGAAGGCGCTCGGCTACCGGTCGTTCAGCGACTTCATCAAGTCGCGCAACGACCTCGTCGAGCTCGACGACAGCTCCACGGCCCAGGTGCTCCGCCTCACCCCCGCCCGGTCGCGCCGGGTGCGGCACAGCGGCAAGGCCTCCGACACGGTCTCGGCGTCGTGAGCGCGGCCGATCGCCCTGGCCCCGACGCGCGTCGCGGCAACGCCGACCGTCCCGGCGTGGTCACCGCGGTCGCCGTCCTCTGCTGGCTGGTCGGCACGGTCGAGCTCATCCTCAGTGTGCTGCTGATCGTGCTCGCGGCCATCCGCGGCGTCCTCCCGGCCGCGCAGACCGGCAGCATCCTCGTCTCGACGATCGGCTATCTGATCGTGGCGATCGCGTACCTGGCTGTCGGATTCGGCGTCTTCCGCGGCGTCGACCTCGCGCGGGTGATCGTGCTCCTGGCGAGCCTGATCCACCTCGGCGTCGGCCTCTACACGGCGCTCAGCACGCAGCCGGTCGCCGGCATCCTCTCGATGGGGCTCGCGGTCGCGATCGCCCTGCCGCTCTGGATCGGGCGCGGGGCGGCCTGGTTCGGCCGCGGCCGCACGGACCCGGGCGCCTCCTGAGCCCGCGCAAAGAGTGGCTGCGCGTTTCCTAAGCGCGCACACAGGCTCCCCCCGTTGACTGTCGGCATGACACGAGTGTGGTTGGCAGAGCAGTGGGGTTCCCCCGACACCTGGACGTTCGCCGAGCGGGAGGTCCCGCGTCCGGGACCGGGCGAGGTCACCATCCGGGTGCGCGCCGCGGGCATCAACCCTGCCGACTACAAGCACGTCTCGAGCCCGCGTCCCGGACTCTCGCTCCCGGTGCCGATCGGCTACGAGGTGGCGGGCGAGCTGGTGGAGCTCGGTCCCGGAACCGAGATCGCCTCCGGAGGCGGCGCACCCGGTGACGCGGTGGTCGCGTTCCGCATCCAGGGCGGCTACGCGACCGAGGTCACCGTCCCCGCCGCCGACGTCTTCGCCAAGCCCGCCGCGCTCTCCGACGAGGAGGCTGCGAACCTGCTGCTCGCCGGTTCGACGGCAGCGCAGATGCTGGACGTGACCGGGGTGACGGCCGGGGACACCATCCTCGTCCACGGCGCGTCGGGCGCGGTCGGCGTGAGCGTCCTCCAGCAGGCCGCGGAGCTCGGCGCGCATGTCATCGGGACCGCAAGCGAGGGCAGCTTCGCGCGCGTCCGGCGGTTCGGCGGGGTCCCCGTCTCGTACGGTCCGGGGCTCGCCGACCGGGTCCGGGAGGCCGCCCAGGGCCCGATCGCCGCCGCCCTCGACACCGTCGGCACCGACGAGGCGGTGGACGTCTCGCTCGAACTGGTGGCTGACCGCGACCGGATCGTCACCATCGTCGCCTCCGGCCGCGCGGAGGCGGAGGGCTTCCACGCCATCTTCGGAGCGCAGCCCGAGAGTGCTGCCTTCCGCGACGCGGTGCGCCCGCGGCTGCTGGCGCTGGCGGCGGAGGGGCGCCTCCAGGTCCCGATCGCGCGCAGCTATCCGCTCGCCGAGGCTCCGGAGGCGCTGCGCTTCGTCGCGGAGGGCCACCCGGGAGGGAAGATCGCGCTGGTGCCGTGACCCGATCTCAGTGCGGGCCGCCCGCCCTCAGTGGTGGAACGCCACCCGCTCCGGCCCCGGCATCGGCGCCTTCAGCTGGTCGAGCTCCTGCACGCTGGCCCGGATGGCCTCCACCAGCCCGCCCGCGAGGTCGCGGCTGAGCCCGTTGCGGATCACCGCGCGCTGCACCGTCACGGCGGTGAGCGCCTCCGGCATCGGGTAGGCCGGCACGAGCCAGCCGCGGGTCTTCAGCCGCATCGACAGGTCGTACAGCGTCCACGCTGCGTCGTGGCCGGCCTTCAGCTGCCAGGCGGTGACCGGGATGTCGGAGCCGTCGGTCCAGATGTCGAAGCGCCCGAGCGCGGCCACCTCGTCGGCGAGATACCGCGCGACGTCGCGCGAGGCCTCCTGCACGCGCCGGTAGCCGTCGAAGCCGAGGCGCAGGAACTGGTAGTACTGCAGCAGCACCTGGGCGCCCGGCCGCGAGAAGTTGAGCCCGAAGGTTGGCATCTCCCCGCCCAGATAGCTGACCGTGAAGACGAGGTCGTCTGGCAGCAGGCCGGCCTCCCGCCACACCACCCAGCCGATCCCCGGGTAGACGAGGCCGTACTTGTGGCCCGAGGTGTTGATGGAGGCCACCCGCTCCAGCCGGAAGTCCCAGACGATGTCGGGCTGGATGAACGGCGCGACCATCGCCCCGGA
This sequence comes from Leifsonia sp. Soil_N53, assembly GCF_057655165.1. Taxonomy (NCBI): domain Bacteria; kingdom Bacillati; phylum Actinomycetota; class Actinomycetes; order Micrococcales; family Microbacteriaceae; genus Leifsonia; species Leifsonia sp. Soil_N53. The sequence goes on along the minus strand of NZ_JBDGMM010000023.1, from coordinate 11,116 downwards.
CGCGCCGTCGACGTGGATCGGGATGTCGAGCCCGGTCTTCGCCTGGATCGTGTCGAGCGCGTCGCTGATCGCCTGCACCGGCTCGTACATCCCGGTGTAAGTGACGCCCATGATCGCCACGACGCCGATCGTGTTCTCGTCGACATACGGGCCGAGCCCGTCGCCGTCGAGCGTCTTGTGGTCGAGCGAGATGGGCACGAACCGCGGCTCCACCTCGAAGTAGTTGCAGAACTTCTCCCAGCACACCTGCACCGCTGCGCTCATCACGAGGTTGGGCTTCTCGGTCGACAGCCCGGCCGCGCGCCGCCGCTGCTGCCAGCGCCGCTTCAGCGCGAGGCCGCCGAGCATGCACGCCTCAGAGGAGCCGATGGTGGAGGTGCCGATCGAGCGCTCGGGCGCCGGCGCATTCCACAACCCGGCGAGCATCCGCCAGCACCGCGTCTCGATCGCCGCGGTCTGCGGGTACTCGTCCTTGTCTACGATGTTCTTGTCCACGGCCTCCGCGTACAGCCGCCCGGCCTGATCCTCCATCCAGGTGCCGACGAAGGTCGCAAGATTCAGCCGCGCATTTCCGTCGAGCATGGCCTCGTCGTGGACCACCTGGAAGGCGGTCTCCGGCAGGGCCTCCCCATCCGGGAGGGTGAAGCGGGGGAACTCGGTGGCCTCCCCAGCGCGGGAGAAGACGGGGTTCAGACCGACGGGTTCCTCGGGGGACTCGTAACCGTGCCGCATGAAGTGGAGCCTATGCCTGAGGGGTGGGCGGGCGCAGGGCCAGCGGCTGAGAGTTTCGGTGAGAGATGGTCAAGGTCTCGACAAGACCGGCTGTCCGCGCGGGGTCGCGCATTCACGCGGCAACGCTGCCCGCTCGCCTATTACATGCTAGCTTCTATGTGAATTCTAGATTTCTTCTATTCGTCCAGCGACATCGGGGTTTCCATGACCGACGCACTCATCGGCATGTTCCCTGAACTCGCGCTCACGCTGCTCGTTGCAGTCATCCCCACGGTGAGCTATCTGTTCACGCTTGTGGCGATCAAAGTCGGGCCGAATCCAATCGTCGGGTTCAGGATCTCGATCACGATGAGGGACGAGCGGGTCTGGAACGCGGTACACCGCTCGCTCCTCCCTCTGCTGGTCAAGCAGTTGTATCTCTCCTTCGCCGCCATTCCGGTAGTTCTCGGGCTCTACATGATGCCCGTGACCTTCCCCTTCCTCCTGATGTCACTGATCGTCGTGATGCTGGTCGCCGTCGCGATCTCCATCCGTCATGCCTTGAAGGCCGTCGATGCGAACAGGTGACGCGCCCATTGGCCTTCGCAACGTTGCCGCGGGGATCGCCGTGCTTCTCCCAGCGTCCGCCGCCCTGTGCTCATGGCTCATGTGGAGGGATGGGCTCCCGGACGCGGTCGCCACCCATTGGTCCGGGCCGGGGCCGGCCGACCGCACAACGCCGACGCCGGAGTTCTTCGCCGGGACCTTCGCCGTTTCGGCGAGCGCCGCCGTCATCGGTGTCATCGCCGCGCTTTTCCCGAGCATCCACCCGGTCGCCCGACGGCTGGTCCTGCTTGCCGCCGGCAGCGTTTCCGCAGTCGCGGCGAGCCAGTGGCTGGTTTCAGCCGGGCTCACGGTCCACGCCGGGGACCCTCGTCAAGCGGTACTCGGCGCCTGGATCCTCATCCCCTTCGGCGCCTTCGCCTACGGAGTCATCCCGCTCCTGCTGGCTCCCCCGCCGCGCGCGGCGCGCATCTCCCCCTGACGCTCACGGCCGCGCCGCGAGCGTTCAATACCGGTCGCTCATTCGACCTGCAGTTGCGTCCGCGCGGGCGACGGGCAGATCAGGAACGCGTGACCGTGGTCGCGCGTTATCCCGTGCTCATCGATCCGGCGGCTGCACAGCGGGCACGTCGCAGCTTCCGTCCTCGGTGCCTCCTGGCCGTACGGGCCGAGCGGAGGCGGACCGAGGACCGGGAGCAGCTTGGCGTCCAGCCATTCAGCCGCTCGCTCGGCGCGAGCGCCGAGGCGGCCCTCCACCTTGTCCATGCTCTGAATGGTAGGCCGGTTATCGGCCGCTACGAGTGCATCGCAGTGAGCGTTCAGGCGCTCCGCTCACCGCCCCGCCGCACCCCCGTCCCCCACCGAGTCCTCCGGCATGATCATCATGCCGCCGGTGCGCTGGCTGGTCTGCAGCAGGGCCTCCATCCAGCGCTCGTTGAGGGTGGGCGGGCGGGAGCCGCTGAAGACGAAGGCGAGGGGGATCTCGCGGCTGATCCAGAGGCTCATCCGACCGCCGCCCTGCTCGACCGGGATCTCCCAGTTGAGCAGAAAGCTCTCGTGGCGGCGCAGCTTGGTGACCAGGGCGATCTTGACGTGCGAGAGCGTACGGTCGTCGAACTCGTACTCCCGGCCGACTCCGTAGATCAGTTTGCCCATGTCAGTCGGCCTGCTTCTTCCCGCGCGACTCCCGGTAGCTGCCCTCGGGCACCTCCTGGCGGATCTCGGCGCGGAGGTCGTCCTCGAGCATCAGGCCGCCGTTGCCGTTCGCCTTCTCGGTGAGGATCGTCAGCCATTCGCGGTTCAGCTCCGGAAGCACGGGGTGCGTGAAGACGAATTGAATGCTGATGGATGTGTCCAGCCAGATCGAGCGGAGGATCGGCTCGATCCCCCCGGTGCGGTCCGCCCAGATGAGCAGGAACCCTTCGCGGCGGCGCAGCTTCGTGGCGATCACCGCCTGAAGGTGAGCGAGCACCCTGTCGTCGAAAGTGAATCCGTCGGCCCCGTCGTAGATCAGCGTTCCCATGGTGTCCTCTCCGAGTCACACTTTCGCCGTCCACCCGCGCGCCGTCAAGCCGTCACGCCGAGGCGGCGTAGCGTCTGCACATGGACGCTCTCACGCGAACCATCAAAGCGGCACTCCTCTACGAGGACCGCCGGACCCTGGACAGTGTCGTGGTCGTGCCCCTGATCGGAGGCTGTCCGCCGGGCGAGATCCGCGTCGCCACGCTGTTCGCCGGCGCGCTCGCCTACGACGTGTACGAGCTGGCGGACGACGAGGAGTTCTCGTCGATGCCCGCCTACCCGTACCGTTCGACGATCCCGCTGACCACGGCCGACCTGGCCGACTGAGGGCGCAGCGGGCTCGAACGGGATGCCGCCCGGCCGCCGCGTAGGGTGGTCGGGTGACCGACGCCCCGCCCGACTCCGCCCGCACGGGCTGGGCGGTGGCCTCCCTGAGCCTCGGCACCCTGCTCAACCCGCTCAACTCGTCGATGATCGCCGTCGCGCTGGTGCCGATCCAGCACGAGTTCCAGGTGAGCGTGACGACGGTGACCTGGGTGATCACGTCCTTCTACCTGGCGTCCGCCGCCGGTCAGCCGTTGATGGGCCGGTTCGCCGACCGGTTCGGCCCGCGCCGGCTGTTCCTGTTCGGGATGCTCGTGGTCGTCCTGGCGTGCGCGCTCACCCCGTTCTCCACCTCGTTCGTGGGCGTCTGCGCCGGCCGGGTGGCGCTCGCGGTGGGCACGGCCACGGCGTTCCCCTCCGCGATCGCCATGCTGCGGACCGTCGCCGCGCACACCCGCGTCGGGACCCCGCGGCTCCTCGGCCGCATCCAGATCGCCAACACGTCGGGCGCGGCGGTCGGGCCGGTGCTCGGCGGCGTGCTGGTCACCTTCCTCGGCTGGCAGGCGATCTTCTGGATCAACGTCCCGCTCGCCGTGATCGCCTTCCTCGGCGTGCGGCTCTTCGCCCCCACTGACGCGGCGCGGGAGCGGGTGCCGCTCCGCCGGGTGATCGCGGAGTCCGACGTGCCGGGCATCCTCCTGTTCGTCGCGACCCTGACCGCGCTGCTGGTGTTCCTGCTGGACCTGCGACCCCAGCCGCTCTGGTGGCTGCTGCCGCTCGTGCCGATCGCGGGCGCCCTCTTCGTCTGGCGGGAGCTGCGCACGGCGCATCCGTTCCTGGATCTGCGGCTGCTGGGCGCCAACCACCGGCTGCTGATGGTCTACCTGTGCTTCGCGGTGTTCAACACGGTGTACTACTCGGCGTTCTTCGGCCTCCCGCAGTACCTCCAGGAGCACAGCGGCTACTCGGCGGGCGTGACCGGGCTGCTGATGTTCCCGCTGGCGGCGGTGACGATCGCGGTCACCCCACTGGCGGCCCGCGCGATCGAAGGGGTCGGGCTGCGGCCGACGCTGCTCACGGGCGCCGGCGCGCTCATCGTCGGCGCGGTGCTGCTCGGCGTCGCGGCGGTCACGACCACGCCGTGGGTGGTGCTGGTGATCACGGCGGCCCTCGGCATCCCCTACTGCGTGGTGAGCATCGGGATGAACCAGGCGCTCTACGCCGCCGCCCGGCCGCAGGACGCCGGGGTCGCGGCGGGCATCTTCCAGACCTCCCGTTACGTGGGTGCGATCGTGGCGACGACGGTGCTCGGACTGCTGTTCGACGCGGGCACGACTCCGGCGAGCTGGCTGGCGGCGGTGGGCGTCGCGGTCGCGCTGGCCGTGGTGCACCTGTGCCTGCTGGTGTTCGTCCGGCGGCGGTCGCAGCCCGGCGACGCATCGGGGGGTGCCACGGAGGCGGCGCCCTCCTAGACTCCGCTGCATGAGCGGGTGGGCTGCATGAATCGGTGGGCTGCGTGAGCGGGCGGGCGGCCGGATGAGCGGGCGGGCCGCGTGAGCGGGCGGGCCGGATGAGCGGCTGGCTGCCGTCCTCGGCTCTCGTGACGCAGCTCGTCATGATGCTGCTCGCGTTCGTGCTGTCCGCGATCATCGGGGTCGAGCGCGAGCGCCAGTTCAAGAGCGCCGGGCTGCGCACGCACATCCTGGTCGGCCTCGGATCGGCGCTGTTCACTCTGGTGTCGGCCTTCGGCTTCACCGCGTTCGGGCTCCCCGCCGGCGACCCCTCCCGGATCGCAGCCCAGGTGGTGACCGGCATCGGCTTCGTCGGCGCGGGCGTGATCTTCGTCAACCGCGGGAACGTGGTCGGCCTCACCACCGCGGCGTCCATCTGGATGACGGCGGCGGTCGGCATGGCGTGCGGCGCCGGACTCCCCTGGCTCGCGGTCGCCGGGACGATCCTCCACCTCGTCGCCGTCGGATCGCTGCCGATGGCCGAGCGGCTGCTGCGCCGCCGGTCGCAGAGCCGCGTGGTGGTGCGCGTCGACGCGTCCGGCGATTCGCTCGGCGCGGTGCTCGACCGGATGACCGCACTCGACCTGCACGCTCGGGTGGACGACCTCCGCCGCCTCCCCGACCAGGAGCTGGAGCTGGCCGTGCACATCCGCGGCAAGCAGCGGGAGTCCGAACGGCTCCTCGTGGAGCTCGGCCGGATCGCCGGCGTGGTGAGCGTGAAGTCGGGGCCGTTCCAGGGGTGACCTGGGGCCGGGTCAGTCCGACGATCCTCCGTCGCCCGCCCCGCGGCTTCCCGGCGCCCCGATCCGCACGCAGCACCCGCCCGCCAGCGGCTCCAGCCACGCGTCCCTGTCGTCGCTCGCGCCGGCGCTCAGCGCGGAGACGAAGGCCGCGTTGGCCGAGCAGATCACATCCGTGTGCCGGCTCGACAGCCGGTGGAACGGGCAGTTGGCGAGCACGTAGCCTCCGGCCTCGTCGTCCACGGGGTCGTAGCCGAGCTCGTCGAGCGTCTCGGCGACCGGGCGTCCCGGGTCGCTGCGCCCGGCGCCGTGTTCCGCGGCGACCGCGAGCAGGCATTCGCGGACCGGGCGGCCGGTGCTGTCCGACCGTTCCACCGCACCGGCCAGGAGTTCGCCGGCGAGGTCGTAGCGTCGCGGCGGGATCGCGACGACCAGCTCGTCGCGCGCGAGCGAGTAGAACTTCGCGGGCCGGCCGGAGCCCGGACCGCGCCGTTCGCCGCGGTGGCGGTACTCGGCGACGAGCACACCGGCGTCCACCAGCTTCTCCAGGTGGAAGGCCGCGGTGGCGCGGGTCAGGCCCGCGCTCTCGGCCAGCTCGTCGCGGTCGAGCGGGTGCTCCGCCACGGTCAGGATGCGGACGAGTTCGCGGCGCGCCGGCTCGGCGAGCGCCGCGACCGCGGCCAGGTCGTCGTCGGTCATGCGGACATCCTAGCTCTAAAAACGGCATTCTTGACAATAGAAATCCGCGGTCGTAGCCTTGCCGCAGAAGCCGGGACCGATGCGCGGAAACGCGCCCGGGCGGGCAGGCACGCTGCGCGGTCACGAACGACAGGGAGGCGCGATGACGCTGACGACAGAATCGGACGAGGACGAGACGCTGCTCCGCCCGGTCGGGGACCCCGTCCGCGAGGCGCTGACCGGCCCGTGGCCCGGCGCGATCGACCGCCCGCGCGCGGAGGCGGCCGTCGCCGAGCTCCTGCACGCCCTGGGCCGCGACACCGCCGACCCGCAGCTCGCGGACACGCCCCGTCGCGTTGCGGCCGCCTTCGCCGAGCTTCTGGATGCGAAGCCGCTGCGCGCGACCACGTTCCCCAACGACGAGGGCTACGACGAGCTCGTGCTGGTGCGCGACATCCCGTTCACATCCCTCTGCGCCCACCACCTGCTCCCCTTCCGCGGCGTCGCGCACGTCGGATATCTGCCCGGCGACCGCCTGCTGGGCCTGTCCAAGCTGGCGCGCACGGTCGAGCACTTCTCCCGCGACCTCCAACTCCAGGAACGGCTGACCGTGCAGATCGCCGACTACCTGGACGGCGAGCTAGAGCCGCGCGGCGTCGGCGTCGTGCTCGAGGCCGAGCACGAGTGCATGGCCATCCGCGGAGTCCGGGCGCCGGGTGCGACGACCCGCACGTCCCGGTTCACGGGCGAACTCGCCGGGATCGGGCCGCTGCGCTTCCTCGAAGGGAGAACGGACTTATGACCGCCACCGCCGACCTCCGCCGCGCCGGGGTGAGCATCTGGCTCGACGACCTCTCGCGCGGCGACCTCGTCTCCGGGAGGCTCGCCCAGCTGATCCGCGAGCGCGACGTCACCGGGGTCACCACCAACCCGACGATCTTCGCGAAAGCCGTGGAGGACGACCCGGCCGCCTACGCCGGCCGCCTCGCCGACCTGCGCGCGTCCGGCACTGACCCGCGCGAGACGGCGCTCGCCCTCATCGGCGCCGATGTGCGGGAGGCCTGCGACGTCCTCCGCCCCGTGCACGAGGCCACGGGCGGTGCGGACGGTTTCGTGTCCATCGAGGTCACCCCGGACGCCGCCCACGATGCCGAGGCGACGCTCGCCGAAGTCCGGCGGCTGCGCGAGCTGGTGGACCGGCCGAACGTCCTGGTCAAGATCCCGTCCACCGACGCGGGAGTCCGCGCACTGGAAGAGGCCACGGCCGAGGGCGCCTCCATCAACATGACGCTGCTGTTCGGGCTGGAGCGCTACGGCCAGGTGATGGCCGCCTACCGGGCGGGGCTCGCCCGGGCTGCGGCGGCGGGGATCCCGCTCGCCGGCATCCGGTCGGTCGCGTCCTTCTTCGTCTCGCGGGTGGATGTGGCGGTCGACGCACGCCTGACCGCGATCGGCGGACCCGCGGCCGAGGCGCTCCTCGGCCTGGCAGCCGTCGCCAACGCGCGCCTGGCCTACGCGGCGTTCGAGGAGTCGCTCGTGCTCCCGCAGTGGCAGGAGCTCGCGGCGGCCGGCGCCCACCCGCAGCGGCCGCTCTGGGCGTCCACGGGCGTCAAGGACCCGGCGATGCGGGACACCCGCTATATCGAGGAGCTGATCGCCCCGGATGTCGTGGACACCGTCCCCGCGAAGACTCTGGAGGCCGTGTTCGACCACGGCGTCGTGCGCCCCGACACGATCCGCGGCAGCTACGCCGCGTCGCGTGCGGTCCTCGACGACCTCGAACGCGCCGGCGTGCGCCTCGCCGACGTGACCGCCGAACTCGAGCGCGCCGGCATCGCCGCATTCGGCGAGTCCTGGGCGCGCCTCCTCGCAGCGATCGGCGACTGACCCGGCGATCGCCGCGGCCTCGCCCAAGCGGCCGCCGAGCACAGGAAAGACGTCGCAAATCGAGCAGAATTGCGACGTTTTCCTGTGCTCGAGGGCCGGATGGGGCGAGGGGTCAGTCGTCGGCGGGGGCGGCGGGCTCCGCTTTGGGGTAGTTGCCGGTGCGCTGGTGGGTGCTGCGCACGATGGGCGGCCTGCCCGCGCGCTCGGAGCCCACGTAGGCCCCGACGACCTCGGCGTCCGGGCCGAGGTGGCCTTCTCCTTCGGTGTACTGACCGTGGACGGCGCGCTCTTCGGCCGTCTCGGGCTCGGCCTGCGTGTACCGGCCCTCGACCACGTCGCGCTTCTCTGCTCCGACCATGACGATCGCCTCCTTAGTTGCGACATCGCAATTATCCCGCGTTCCCGGCCACGGCGATAGTGGTCGGGTGGCACTCGAAGCAGGCTCGCACCTCCCCCACAGACACGCCACGCCCGCACGTCCGGGCTGCGGCACGACCGCGGGGCGGCACGGTACAACTGGATGATGGACGACGACGAGCAGCACGCCGCGGACGTCGACGCGGCCCTCCAGGCCGCGGACGTGATGATGCGGGTCGCGGCGCGCTCGGTGTCCGAAGTGGAGGACATCGTCACGTCGCCGCAGCTGCGCGTGCTCGTGATGATCGCCACCCGGGGGCCGCAGACGCTTGGCGGGGTGGCGGCGGAACTCGGCGTCCACGCCTCCAACGCCACCCGCACCTGCGAGAAGCTCGTACGCCTGGGGTTCGTCGAGCGCGCAGAGGACCCGGACGACCGGCGCTTCGTCCGCGTGAACCTCACGCCGGAGGGCAGTGCCCTCGTCGAGCGCGTGATCAGCCACCGCCGCTCGGCCCTCGCCGAAGTGCTCGCGGGGATGGCGCCGGCCGAACGGCGCGCCGTCGCGTCCTCGTTCCGCGCGTTCGCGAACGCGGCAGGAGACCTCCCGACCGCCGACGGGCGGTTCACCCTGCTGCTGCCGGGCGCGGCCGCCGGGATTTAAGGCGGCGGGGTCGGCGCTCGTCCCCGTCAGAGCGCCGGATCGGCCTCGCAGCGCGGGCACGGCCCTGAGCCCTCGCGCAGCGCGCCGCACTCCGGGCAGACGGACGCGAGCCAGCACGCGGCGTCCCCGGCCGGCTCCCACTCCTCGTCGTCCTCGAACGCGGCACCGTGGCGCCCGCTGTCGTCTCCCACCGAGGCCGCCCCACCGCCCCGCGCCCCCAGCGGCTCCCCGATCCCGAAGTAGTGCCGGAAGCTGTACACGATGGGCTGCCAGGCCAGCGGGTCGATGTGGTCCCCCTCGCCGACGATGCGCCGGTCGGCGTGCACCCGCACGACCTCCGCCTCGGCGATCGCGTACTCCCCCGTGACGCCGGGCGTGATCCGGCGCACCTCCGCCTCCAGCTGGAGCAGGCACTCGGCGACGCGCGGCGGTCCGACCAGGTCGGAGGCCTGCGGCGTGAGGCGGGCGGCGGCGAACTTTTCCGCGTGGTGCGTGTAGCGCCCGGCCTTCGCGGCCGGGACCTCCACGCGGCCGGTCAGCTGGGCGATCCGCTCGACGGCGGGCCAGAGCGGAGGCGACGGGAAGTTCACCGTCAGCTGCCGCCGCGCCTCCAGGTTGGTGAGCGTCTGGCCGTCCGTCTCCAGGCCGAGCGCCAGCATCTGGCCGAGCGCCCAGTACGAGGACGCCGGGGCGAGGTTCGGGCTGCCGTCCGCGTTCGCCGTCGCCAGCAGGACGACCGGGGTGCCCGCGTAGAGGATGGGCGGGCGCACGACCCGGTGCGAGCGGGCGGGGTCAGCGTGCGTCATCCGGCACCCCTGCCGCGAGCTCGGCGAACACCTCCGCGGCGCGGTCGGACCGGGAGAGCCCGGCGCTCTGCCCCATCCAGAGCGACAGCAGCTCCGGTCGGTCGACGGCCAAGGCCGCGCGGCGGAACACCCCGGTGAGGATGTTCTGGAGCGGGAAGCTCGCCCCGGCCCCGCTGCTCTCGATCGCCCGGACGGCGTGGTTCGGGAGGCCGCGCGCGAGCCGTCCGCTCATCGCCCGCGTCAGCACGGTGTCGCTGGGCAGCGCCGCGCGGATGCGCTCGCGATGGATGGCCGGCGCCGCGGACTCGACCGTCGCGAGGAAGGCCGTCCCGACCTGCACGGCCGCCGCCCCCAGCGCGAACGCCGCCGCCACCCCGCGCCGGTCGGCGATACCGCCGGCCGCGATGACCGGAACGCCGACCGCGTCGACCACCTGCGGGATGAGCGACAACCCGCCGACGAGGCTGCGCTCGGACTCCAGCAGGAACGACGGCCGGTGCCCCGCGGCCTCGGAGCCCGAGGCCACGATCGCGTCGACCCCGCCCGCCTCCAGCGCGCGGGCCTCCGCGACCGTCGTCGCCGCCCCGATCACGAGGATCCCGCGGGCGTGCGCCCGCTCGATGACGTCGGGCGCCGGCACACCGAAGACGAAGCTCAGCGCGGCCGGCCGGGCCTCGAGCGCCGCCTCGAGCTGCTCGTCGAAGTCCGGGAGCGGCGCGACCGGCCACTCGGGAGGCCGCACGCCGGCCTGCGCGAACAGCTCGGCCATCCCCTCGACGGCGCGGTCGAACTCCGCGCGGAAGAAGGCGTCGTGTTCGCCGTCCTCGCGATGCGGCAGCCACAGGTTGAGCGCGAACGGCCGGGCGGTCGCCTCGCGGAGCTCGGCCGCGACCAAGCGGATGCGCGCGCCGTCGAATCCGTAGAGACCGTACGAACCGAGGCCCCCGGCTTCGCTCACGGCCGCGGTCAGGGCGACGGACGACAGGCCGCCGAACGGCCCGAGGACGATCGGCAGGTCGATCCCCAGCGTGGTGCTCAGCGTGCTCAGACTCATCCCAGGACTCCAGCTCCAGAAGCGATGGCGCCGACGACATACACTTGCGTAATCGCAAGCGTCAGCGTGACACTCATTCTATCGGCGCACGCTCCCGTCGGGCGGGGCGGGGCGGGCGATCGCGACGGACAGCGGAGGATGCGGCGGGAGCACGACACCCGCTAGCGTCGAGGCGTGGATGTGGACGTTCCGACCTCCGCCGATCCCGGCCGGCTGGTCGTCGCGCCCGCGGAGCGCCCGCGCGCCGTGCTCTGGCTCGGCCACGGCGCGGGCGGCGGCATCGGCGCCGTCGACCTGGCCGC
>NZ_JBDGMM010000022.1:0-16272 GCF_057655165.1 Leifsonia sp. Soil_N53 | reverse complement strand
CGCCGACGCGTACGCGGCTCTGCTCAACGCGGGCGTGGCCCCGCGCATCCCGTCGCGCGGCTCGGTCGGGGCCGCCGACCTGACCGCGCTCGCGGAGGTGGCCGCCGTCGTCATCGGCACCGGGGTCGTCCTCCGCGCCGGTGAGGAACTGCCGGCCGCGGCCGCGCTCGCCGACGCGGGTCTGCAGCCGATCGAGCTCGCGCCGCACGAGGCGCTCGCCGCGCTGAGCGCCAACGCGCTGAGCGTCGGGGTCGGCTCGCTCGCGGCCGTCGCTGCGCGGCAGCTCGCGGAGGCACTGGACCTGGTCGTCGCGCTGTCGCTGGAGGCGGTCGGGGCGGCGGGACCGGCCGGAAATCTCAGCCCCTATTCATCCGCCGTCGCGGAGGCGCGAGGCGGGTCCGGCCAGCAGGCGTCCGCGCAGGCGATCCGCGCCGCACTGGACGGCAGCGGCCTGGAGGCTCCCGATCGCACGGTCAGCGTGCAGGACCCGCTGGCGTTCCGCACAGCGCCGCAACTGCACGGCGCGCTCCGCGAATCGGTCGCCCGATTGCGCACCGAGCTGGAGGTCGAGCTCGCCGCGCGCTCCGAGAACCCGGTGGTCGACCTCCCGAGCGGCCGGCTCGTCTCCGGCGGCAACTTCCAGGCGCTTCCGCTGGCGCTCGCCCTGGAGAACCTGCGTCTGGCGCTGGCCCACGTGGCAGAGGCCTCGGAGCGCCGGACGGCTGCGCTCTCGTCGGCGCTCGCCCCCGCGCGCCGGGAGGGCCGCACCCGGATCCCCGGGCTCCTCCTCTACGCGGCCGCCGACGCGGTCGCCGAGGTGCGGCAGCTCGCGGCTCCGGCCACGCTCGGCAGCTCGACGCTGTCGGGCGTGGAGGATCACGCGACCTACGCGCCGCTGGCACTGCGGCTCCTGCAGCGCTCGCTCGCACGGACCTCCGAGGTCGTCGCGATCGAGGCGCTGCACGCAGCGGACCTGCTCGGCGTGCTCGACGCCGCTCCCTCCGGGGCCGGCACGGCCCGGCTCGCGGCGGCGGTGGATGCCAGTCTCGACGGACGCGCGGCAGACGACCTCGTGCGCGCGACCGAGAGCCTGCTCGGCCTCGACTACGCCATCCGCGCCGACCGCACCTGAGCCCGGGTCAGCTCACGGCGGCGAGCGGAGCCGCGATGGCTGCGAGGGCGGGGAACGCGAGCAGCACCATCCCGACCAGTTCGTCGAGATTCCGGGTCAGCGGATCGGTGGCCGGGATGCCGAGGTCGAGCTCGAGCTGATCGATCGCGTCGCCGAGCTGACTGTCGGACAGGTGCTCGTGGTTGACCGTCACGCCGATAACCCTGGTCTCGGCGAAGGCCTCGATCAGGGCGATCTCGCTCGCCACCGTCGGCATCGCGATCGCGGGGTAGTCGTCCAGGACCGCGCGCGCGGGGGCGTGCTGCACGATGACGGCCTCCGGCCGGCTGCCGCGGAGGATGTACGCCGAGGTCAGGTAGGCGGGATGGCTCAGCGCGCCCTGGCCTTCGACGACGATGACGTCGGGACTCTCGTTCTCGAAGGCGTCGAGCACCTGGCCCTCGACCTCGCCCGAGCAGAACTGCGGCACGGTCGCATCCAGCGCCACGCCGTAGCGGGCGCCCTGGATCAGGGCGGTCTGGCCGGTGCCGACCATGACGGCTCGTATTCCGCGGGCGTTGAGCGCCTGCACCAGGAGGGTGGTCGTGGTGCGCTTGCCGATCGCGCCGTCGGTGCCGAGCACCGCGATGCGCGGGCAGGTGACCTCCGCGATCCGGCCCGTGAACAGCCGGAGGTCCTTCGTGGGCTTCGGGCGGCGCACATCCGTGATGCTGACGCCGGCGATCACCGCGGCGGCGGCGAACTCCGGGTCGTCCCCGAGGAATTCGTGCAGGCCGTTCACGATGTCCAGGCCGCGGGCGATGCCGTCGAGCAGGACGAGTCGGTCGGCGGGGGAGAGCATGCCGCTCGCCGGAGCCATGCCGACGATCAGCACGTCGGGCGCCGCGGGGAGCTGGTCGACCACCTCGGCCAGGCTCGCGAGCACGGGGACGCCGTTGGCCACGCCGTCGAGCAGCGCGCCGGCGTCCTGACCGGCCCGGGTGCTGTCGATGACGGCGACGATCTCGTAGCTCTCCGACGAGCGCACCAGACCGTTCGCGGTCTTGCCGTCGGGCTCGCCGAACAGACCTTCGCAGTAGACGACGGCGCGTGGGGACACGGACATTGCAGCTCCTCTGATCGATACAGAGGAGGCGACGGGATCGTGGCCGGACCGAATGGCGATCCAACGGTCAACGAGGCGTCTTCCCTGAAGCCGGTGATCACCGGCTTCAGGACAGTAGCACACGGGTCTCAGAGGTCCTTGCGGAACCCGAGGTAGGACACGCGCTCCCAGTCGTCGTCGAGGTCGAACAGCGGCGAGTAGCCGAGCGAGAGGTACAGCGCCACCGCCTCGGGCTGCCGGGCGCCGGTGGTGAGCACGACCGAGGCGACCCCGCGCCGGGCGGCCTCCGCCTCCAGCTCGGCCATCACCCGCCTGGCGAGGCCCTGCCGGCGGAACCCGGAGTGCGTCCAGACCCGTTTGACCTCCACGGTGGACTCGTCCTCGCGCATGAACGCGCCGCCCGCGACCGCGGTGCCGTCTTCGTCCACCAGAAGCAGGAAGGTCCCGCCCTCCTCGGCTGTGAAACGCTCGGCGGGATACCGCGAGAGCTCGGCCGACGACGGGATGCCGTCGTTGAATCCGTACCGTTCGTCGTACTCGCGGGAGAGCTCCTCGACCAGCGGCGCGGCGAGTGGATCGTCGGGACGGGTGACGACCACGCGGGCGGTCGCGGCGAGGCCGGATTGCGGTTCGATCACGACCCGACCCTAGCGCGGCGCGGCGCGTCGCGCGCATTCGGCGTCTCCGGATGACTCCGACAACGGATTCCGCGCAATAGAACCGGTAATCTCTGCGAAACTTGCACGAAAACTAGCGTTTCACGCGCGATTTAGTATGCATGTAACGCGTGGGGCCTGGGGTATCCTCCCCTTACCCCTCCTGCACACCCTGCACCAGGAAGAAGGACGATAACCATCATGCGCATCCGTTCCGTGGCCCCCGTGGCCGCCCTCGCCGCCGTGGCAGCGCTCGCGCTCTCCGGCTGTGTCGACAACTCCACCCCCTCGTCGAGCAGCTCAGCGTCGAGCGCCGCGTCCGACGTGAAGAAGGACGACACGCTCGCCAACAGCCTCCCCTCGAAGATCAAGTCGGCCGGCGTGCTGACCGTCGGCATGGACGACACCTACCCGCCGAACGAGTTCAAGGACGACAACGGCAACCCGGTCGGCTGGGAGGTCGACTTCACCAACGCCATCGGGGCCAAACTCGGTGTGAAGATCAACTACGCGATCGCCAAGTTCGACAACATCATCCCGAGCATCACCGGAGGCAAGGACGACTTCGGGATGTCGTCGTTCACCGACACGGTCGAGCGCGAGAAGCAGGTCGACTTCGTCAACTACTACAACGCCGGCATCCTGTGGGCGTCGGCCAAGGGCAAGGACGTCGACCCCGACAACGCCTGCGGCCTCAAGGTGGCCGTGCAGTCGACCACGTACGAGGACACCGACGAGGTGCCCGCCAAGTCGAAGGCCTGCACCGACAAGGGCAAGCCGGCGATCCAGGCGCTGCGCTACGACAACCAGGACGACGCGACCAACGCGGTCATCCTCGGCAAGGCGGACGCGCTCAGCGCCGACTCGCCCGTCACCCTGTACGCCATCTCGAAGTCGAACGGCAAGCTCCAGGAGGCCGGCAAGACCTTCGACGTCGCCCCGTACGGCATCCCGGTCGCCAAGAACTCCGACCTGACCCCGGTCCTCCAGAAGACCATCCAGTCGCTGATCGACGACGGCACCTACAAGAAGATCCTCGACAAGTGGGGCGTCGCCGACGGCAGCGTGACCACCGCGGACATCAACGCGGCGTCGAAGGGCTGACCTGATGTCGCAGGGCATTCCTGCCGGTCCGGCGACGGGAGCAGTCCCGTCGCCGGCCGGCGCCCCGCCGTCCGAGCCGATCAAGGCGATCAAGCTCCGCCACCCGTGGCGGATCGTCATCGCGATCGTGCTCGTCCTGCTGTTCGTCTGGTTCGTCGTCGACGCCTCGCAGCGCGAGGCGTACGGCTGGCAGTACGTCGGCAAGTACGTCTTCGACAGGCGCATCAGTGCTGCTGCGCTCGTGACCCTTCAGCTCACGATCTACTCGATGGTGATCGGCGTCATCCTCGGCCTGGTCCTGGCCGTGATGCGGCTCTCGCCGAACCCGGTCGTCAAATCCGTCGCCTGGCTCTACCTCTGGATCTTCCGCGGCACGCCGGTCTACGTGCAGCTGGTGTTCTGGGGCCTGTTCTCGCTGATCTACCCGCACATCTTCCTCGGTGTGCCGTGGACCGACTTCGGCGTGACGATCAACCTCGACTTCATGCAGAACGCGTTCGTCATCGCGATCATCGGCCTGGCGCTCAACGAGGCGGCGTATATGGCCGAGATCGTGCGCGCCGGCCTGCTCTCGGTCGACCAGGGCCAGGAGGAGGCGGCGACCGCGCTCGGCATGTCCTGGTGGCAGACCATGACGCGCATCGTCATCCCGCAGGCCATGCGCGTGATCATCCCGCCGACCGGCAACGAGGTCATCTCGATGCTGAAGACCACCTCGCTGGTCGCGGCGATCCCGCTCACCACCGACCTGTACGGTGTCGCGCGCGACATCTCCGCGGTCACGTACACGCCGATCCCGCTGCTGATCGTCGCGTCGCTGTGGTACCTGCTGTTCACGTCGATCCTGATGATCGGCCAGTACTTCCTCGAGAAGCGGTTCTCGCGGGGCGTCAACATGCGGCGGCCGGACAACAAGGAGCCGGCGCTCGCCACGGGCGCGCTGCCGGCGGCCGGCGCACCCGACGGCAACGACCTGGGAGGCAAGGGATGACCGACGCGCCATCACAGAACTCGACCGTGAGGGCAGGCGTCACGCCGATGGTCCTCGCCGAGGGCGTCTCCAAGAGCTTCGGCTCGAACGAGGTGCTCAAGTCCATCTCGCTGTCCGTGCGGCCGGGCGAGGTCCTCTGCATCATCGGCCCGTCCGGCTCGGGCAAGTCCACCTTCCTGCGCTGCATCAACCACCTGGAGCGGGTGGACGCCGGCCGGCTGTCGGTCGACGGCCAGGTTGTCGGCTACCGCCAGCACGGCGACAAGCTCTACGAGCTGAAGCCGAAGGAGGCCTCCCGCCAGCGCCGCGAGATCGGCATGGTGTTCCAGCGCTTCAACCTGTTCCCGCACATGACGGCGCTGGAGAACATCATCGAGGCGCCGATCCGCGTCAAGGGACTGCCGAAGGCGCGGGCCGTGGAGCGGGCGAACGAGCTGCTCGTGCGCGTCGGCCTCGCCGACAAGGGCGACCACTACCCGTCGCAGCTCTCCGGCGGCCAGCAGCAGCGCGTGGCGATCGCCCGCGCGCTGGCGATGGACCCGAAGCTGATGCTCTTCGACGAGCCCACCTCGGCGCTCGACCCCGAGCTGGTCGGCGAGGTGCTCGACGTCATGAAGGGCCTGGCGGCCTCCGGGATGACGATGGTCGTCGTCACCCACGAGATGGGCTTCGCCCGCGAGGTCGCGGACGAGCTGGTCTTCATGGACGGCGGCGTCGTCGTGGAGTCGGGCGACCCGCGCGAGGTGCTGGCGAACCCGCAGCACCAGCGCACGCAGGCGTTCCTGTCGAAGGTGCTGTAGCACCGGGGTTCGCGGAGCGGGCGTCGCGGCCGTCTGACACAATCGTCGGATGGACAACGAGGCCCGCTCTTCGCGTCCCGTGGTCTTCGTCACCGGCGCGAGCCGGCCGAACTCCATCGGCGCGGCGATCGCCCGCAACCAGGCCTCGCTCGGCTGGGATGTGGCCTTCGCCTTCTGGGACGACTACGACGCCGCGATGCCGTGGGGCGCGCCGGAGCGCGGGCACGACGCCTTCGCGGACGAGCTGCGGGCCTTCGGCGTCCGGGCGCTCCCCGTCGCGGTCGACCTCGCCCATCCCGAGGCGCCGGCGCGTGCGATCGACCGCGTCCGCGCAGGCCTCGGCCCCGTCCGCGCACTCGTCGCCAGCCATGCGCACTCCGTCGACAGCGGCGTCCTCGACACGGGCGTCGAGGCGTTCGACCGGCACTTCGCGGTCAACACCCGCGGCACCTGGCTGCTGATCAAGGCCTTCGCCGAGCAGTTCGAGGCGCCCGCGGAGACCGCCGGGCCGGCGCTCGGCCGCATCGTCGCCCTGACCAGCGACCACACCGCGCACAACCTCCCGTACGGCGCCAGCAAGGGAGCGCTCGACCGTATCGTCATCGCCGCCGCCGTGGAGCTCGCCCACCTCGGCATCACCGCGAACCTGATCAATCCCGGGCCGATCGACACCGGCTGGATGACCCCCGACCTCGCCGATGCGCTGGCGGCCGAGACCGCCCTGGGCCGCCTCGGCCGGCCGCAGGACACCGCCGACCTCGTCGCGTTCCTGCTCTCGCCCTCCGGCGGCTGGGTCACCGGCCAGCTCCTCCACTCCAACGGCGGCTTCCACCTCCCCGTCTAACCGCCCCCAGCCATCAGTTCCGGAGTCGTGTACGCCCAGCCACGGCGTGTCGCGTACACAACTCCGGAACTGATGGCGGCTCAGCCGGTGAGGACTTTGCGGATGCGCTGGATCGACACGGTCTCGGCGGTGCCGAGGGACTGGGCGAAGAGGGAGACGCGGAACTCCTCCAGCATCCAGCGGGCGTGCGTCAGGTTCTCCGGAGCGTGCGCCTCCGGCGGGATGCGGCCGCCGGCCTCCGTGTAGAGCGCGGTCGCGGTCTCCACCTGCGTCTGCCAGGCCCGGTCGCGCCCCGGGTTCGTCGGGAGCGCCTGCATCCGCTGCGTGATCCCGTTCAGGTAGCGCGGGAGGTGCGCGAGCTGGGTCAGGCCGGTCGCCGACACGAAGCCCGGGTAGACCAGCCCGGCCAGTTGCGTCTTCGCGTCGTTCAGCGACGGCAGGTAGGTGAGCGAGGTCGTCCCCGCGATCGACTTCTCCGCGGCGCGCGCGGCGGTCAGGATGCGCGTGACCAGAGCGACCGTCTCGAACATCGAGTCCATCACGACCCCGGACACCCGGTCGCGGACCGCCTCGAACTCGGCGCGCATGAAGAGCTGGCCGTCGGGCTTCATCCGGTAGAGCACCGAGTCGACCACCGCGAGCAGGCAGTCGTCGAACAGCGCCTTCGTGTTGGGGTACGGGCTCGCGGCGAGCGTCAGCTTCTCGTTCGCCGTGAGGTGCTGCTGCACGTACGCGACCGGCGACGGGATGCTCGCCAGCAGCAGCCTCCTGACCCCGCCCGGCAGGGCGCGCGCCTGCTCGGCGGGCGTCGACATCAGCCGGATGCTGACGCTCGCGCCGTCGTCCACGAGGGCGGGGTAGGCGCGGATCGTGTTCGTCGTGCCGCCCGGGCCCTTCTGGGTGGTGTCCAGGTGCCGGGGGAGCTCGTCCAGGTCCCAGGTGGTGAGTCCGGAGCGCTCGATCGCGTCGGGCGTGCGCGCCTCCGCGACCCGGGCGACCGAGTCGCGCGCCCGGGAGCGCAGTCGGTCCTGCAGGGCCATGAGGTCCTTGCCGCTCGCGACCGGGCGGCCGCGCTCGCCGATCACCTGGAACGTCGGCCGCAGGTGGGCGGGCAGCCGCTCCAGGTCGAAATCCGCGCCCGTGACGCGCGAGCCGGTCTGCCGCGAGATGGTGGCCGCGAGCGTGTCGGCGAGGGAGGCCGCCGGTCGCCGCCCGTCGTGGGCGGACATCCCGGCCGCGCTGGACAGCTCGCCGAGCAGCCGCTTGGCCCAGTCGGCGGCGGGCACGACCTGGCGGCGGATCGCCTTCGGCAGCGACTTGATCATCGCGGTCACCAGCTCCTGGCGAAGGCCGGGCACCTGCCAGTCGAAGCCGTCCGGCACGAGCCCCGCGAGCAGCGGCAGCGGCACCTGCACGGTGACGCCGTCGTCCTCCGCGCCCGGCTCGAACCGGTAGCGCAGCGTGAGCCGCTGGTCGCCCTGCCGCCAGACCGGAGGGAAGGCCTCCTCGTCGATCCCGGCCGCGTCGTCCTCGAGCAGCGCCTCCGCCGTCATGGTCAGGAGGTCGGGGGTCTCGTTCCGCGCCTTCTTCCACCAGCCCTCGAACGAGCGGGTCGAGACCACGTCCGCCGGGATGCGCGCGTCGTAGAACTCGAACACGGCCTCGTCGTCGTTGAGGATGTCGCGGCGGCGGGTGCGCTCCTCCAGCTCGCGCAACTCCGCGAGCAGCTTGCGGTTGGCGCGGTCGAACGCCTGCCGGGAGTCCCATTCGCCGTCCACGAGGGCGTGCCGGATGAACAGCTCACGGGAGAGCTCGGCGTCGATCCGGGCGTACTGCACACGGCGGCGCGGGATGATCGGGACGCCGTACAGCGTGACGCGCTCGTAGGCGACGACGGCGCCCTGGCTCTTCTCCCAGTGCGGCTCGCTGTACTGCCGTTTGCAGAGGTCGCCCGCGATCGGCTCGGCCCAGGCGGGGTCGATCGCCGCGTTCATCCGAGCGAACAGCCGGGAGGTCTCCACGAGCTCCGCGGACATGATCGCGTTCGGCTGCTTCTTGGCGAGCGCCGAGCCGGGGAAGATCACGAACCGGGCCTGCCGCGCGCCCAGGTACTCGGACTGGCGCTGGCCGCGCGCCGAGCCCTTGTTCCCGCTCTCGCGCACATCCTTGAGTCCGAGGTGCGACAGCAGCCCGGCCAGCAGCGAGCGGTGGATGCCGTCCGGGTTGACCGAGGGCTCGCCGATGCTGAGCTCCAGCGGCCGGGCGAGCTGCCGCAGCTGCCGGTACACGTCCTGCCACTCGCGCACGCGCAGGAAGTTGAGGTACTCGGCCTTGCACAGCCGCCGGAACGCGCTGGAGGACAGCTCGCGCTGCTGCTCCTCCAGGTAGTTCCAGAGGTTGAGCAGGGTGAGGAAGTCGCTGGTCGGGTCGATGAACCTGGCGTGCTTCTCGTCCGCGCTGCCGCGCTTCTCGACCGGGCGCTCGCGGACGTCCTGGATCGTGAGGCCGGAGACGATCGCCATGACCTCCCGGGAGGTGTTGTGCCGCTTGGACTCCACCACCATGCGGGCGAAACGCGGGTCGATCGGGAGGCGGGCGAGCTGGGAGCCGATCTTCGTCAGCTCGATGCCGCCGGAACGGGTCGACGAGCGGGTCGCCCCGAGCTCCGCCAGCAGGTCGAGCCCGTCCTTGATGCCGCGCGAGTCCGGCGGCGTCAGGAACGGGAACGCCGCGATGTCGCCCAGTCCGAGCGAGATCATCTGCAGGATGACGGCCGCGAGGTTGGTGCGCAGGATCTCCGGCTCGGTGAACTCCGGCCGCTTCTCGAAGTCCTCCTGCGAGTACAGCCGGATCGCGATGCCGTCGCTGGTGCGGCCCGACCGGCCGGAGCGCTGGTTGGCGCTCGCCTGCGAGATCGCCTCGATGGGGAGGCGCTGCACCTTGGCGCGCGTCGAGTAGCGGCTGATCCGGGCCGTGCCCGCATCCACCACATACTTGATGCCCGGCACGGTGAGGCTGGTCTCGGCCACGTTGGTGGCGAGCACGACGCGCCGCCGGACGCCGGGCATGGTGGACGGCTGGAAGACGCGGTGCTGCTCGGCGGAGGACAGCCTCCCGTACAGCGGCAGCACCTCGGTGCCGGGGAGGTTGCGGCCGCGGATCGCGTCGGCGGCGTCGCGGATCTCGTTCTCGCCGGAGAGGAAGACCAGCACGTCGCCCGGCGCCTCGCGGGCGAGCTCGTCCAGAGCGTCGTTGATGCCCTGGAGGTAGTCGCGGTCGGCGGCGGGGACCGGGTCCGGGTCGTCCTCGTCCGCCTCCAGCGCCTCCGCGACCAGCGGCCGGTAGCGCAGCTCGACGGGGTAGGTGCGGCCGGAGACCTCCACGATCGGGGCGGGCGTGCCGTCCGCGGCGGCGAAGTGCGCGGCGAAGCTCTCCGGGTCGATGGTGGCGGAGGTGATGATCACCTTGAGGTCGGGGCGCTTCGGCAGCAGCTCGCGCAGGTAGCCGAGCAGGAAGTCGATGTTGAGGCTGCGCTCGTGCGCCTCGTCGATGATGATCGTGTCGTAGCCGCGCAGCAGCCGGTCGCGGTGGATCTCGTTGAGCAGGATGCCGTCCGTCATCAGCTTGATGCGCGTCGCGGCGGACACCCGGTCGGTGAAGCGCACCTGGTAGCCGACCAGCTCGCCGACGCTCTGGCCGACCTCCTCGGCGATTCGCTCGGCGATCGTGCGGGCCGCGAGCCGCCGCGGCTGGGTGTGTCCGATGCTCTCCCGGCCGAGCTCCAGGCAGATCTTGGGCAGCTGCGTCGTCTTGCCCGACCCGGTCTCGCCGGCGACGATCACGACCTGGTTCTCGCTGATGGCGCGCGCGATGTCGTCCCGCTTCTGGCTGACGGGCAGCTCGGGCGGGAACACGATGCGGGGGAGGGCGACCGATGCGGACATGAGCCCTCCAGTCTATCCATCCACGGCGTCGCAAAACTCTTGCGTCAGCAGAGTACTTTGTGTTACAAAGTATGCATGAATGAGAACCTGTCCGGAGACGCCAGAGAGATGCTCGACCTCATCGACGGTCAGCAACGCCGCGTCGACCGAGGCCTCCGCATGCCCGTGGTCTGGCTCTACACCGTGTGGGCGGTGGCCTGGATGGTCGGCTTCCTCGCCCTCTACCTGGCGCAGCTCGGCGCCGTCGACCCGGTCGCCGCCGGGATCGTGTTCGGCGCCCTCATCGTCGCGTCGATCGTCGCCTCCGCCGTGATAGGCTCGCGGATCGGCCGCGGCGTGCGCGGCGACTCCCAGTTCGCCGGCACGGTCTACGGCATCTCCTGGTCGGTGTGCTCCATCGCGTTCGCACTGCTCGGCATCGGCCTGATCGCCGAGGGGATGCCGGGCGACCTCCCCGGGATCTACTTCCCGAGCGCCTACGCGCTCATGTGCGGCACGCTCTACCTCGCCGGAGCGGCCATCTGGCACGACCGCCTCCAGCTGGTGCTCGGGCTCGCCCTCCTGTTCGTCGGCGCGGTCGCGCCCTTCCTGGGGCTCGGGCCGAACCTCCTGCTCATGGCGATCGCGGGCGCCGTCGTGTTCGGCGCGGGCGCTCTCGTCACCCTGCGCACGATGGCCCCGCGGCGGTGACCGGCGTGGACGAGCTCGACCCGGTCATCCACGCGGCCGCCCGGCTCAAGATCACCGCGACCCTGGCGACGGTCCCCGACGGCGGGAGCATGTCCTTCCCGCGGCTCCAGGAGCTTCTCGACCTCACCGCCGGCAACCTCGCGACGCACCTGCGCAAGCTGGAGGACGCCGGCTACGTGGAGGTCGAGAAGGCGCACCGCGGGCGGGTGCCGGTCACCTACCTCGCGCTGACCACCACCGGCCGCCGCGCGTTCGAGGACTACACGGCCACACTGCGCTCCATCCTCGGCAGCTAATCCCGCCCCCTCGGCCGAGGCGGGGCGCGTGGGGAGCGCCGCGAACGGGGCATTGCGGCAGCCGGGACCGTGACGTAGGTTTCCCTCAACCCGACCGGGTCACGTCACCGTCGACGAAGGAGCCCCGCCATGCCTCACGGCTTCGCCACCATGTCCGTCGCCAGCATCCTGGCCGAGACCGCGCACCGGATGCCCGACAACGTGGCCCTGATCTTCAACGGCCAGGAGATCTCCTACCGCGACCTCTGGGATCAGACCCGCGGCTACGCGGGCGCGCTGCGCGACCTCGGCGTCGGGCCGGGCGACCGGGTCGCCCTGATGATCCCGAACGTGCCCGACTTCCCGCGGGCGTACTACGCGGTGCTCGCCCTCGGCGCGGTGGTCGTCCCCATCCACGCCCTCCTCAAGGCTGCCGAGATCGAGTACGTGCTGCGCGACTCCGGCTCGACGCTGCTGATCTGCGCCGCTCCGCTGCTGGCGGAGGGCGCGAAGGGCGCAGCGCTCGCCGGGGTGGGCACGCTCTCCGTCCTGGTCCCCGACGAGCTGCTCGAGCAGCTGCCGTTCCCGCGGCTGGAGGACGCCGCTGCCGCCGCCGAGCCGATCGTCACGTACGTGCCGCGCGACCCGGTGGACACCGCGACCATCCTCTACACCAGTGGGACGACCGGGAAGCCGAAGGGCGCGGAGGGGTGCCACTTCTCGCTCGTCGAGCAGGTCAACGTGCTCCTCGCCGGCACCCTCGACATCGAGCCGACCGACCGCATCCTGGGCTGCCTCCCGCTCTTCCACACGTTCGGGCAGACCTGCGTGATGAACATGGGCTTCCGCGCGGGCGCCGCCGTCGTCCTGGTGCCGAAGTTCGACGGCGCCACCGCGCTGCGGCTGCTCAACGCGCACGCCTGCACGATCATGACCGGCGTGCCGACCATGTACATCGCGCTGCTGGAGGCCGCCAAGACCGATCCCGAACGGCCGCCGCTGCGCTACGGCATGAGCGGAGGCGCGGCCATCCCGGTCGCCGTCATCGAGCAGATGAAGGAGGTCTACGGCATCGACGTGCACGAGGGCTACGGCCTCACCGAGACCTCTCCGGTCGCCTCGTTCAACCACCGCGGCCGCCCGACCCGGGTCGGCACCGTCGGTCAGCCGATCTGGGGCGTGGACGTGGAGATCGCCGATCCGGAGGTGGACGACGCCATCCGGCTGCTGCCGCGCGGCGAGCTCGGCGAGATCGTGGTGCGCGGCCACAACCTGATGAAGGGCTACCTCAACCTCCCGGAGGCGAACGCGGAGGCGGTGGTGGACGGCTGGTTCCGCACCGGCGACCTCGGCACGAAGAGCGACGACGACTACATCACGATCGTGGACCGCAAGAAGGACATGATCGTCCGCAACGGCTACAACGTGTACCCGCGCGAGGTCGAGGAGGCGCTCTCGACCCATCCCGCCGTCGCCCTGGTTGCGGTGTTCGGCGTCGCGCACGAGACGCACGGTCAGGAGATCATGGCGGCGGTCACGCTGATGCCGGGCTCCGAGGCGACGGGGGAGGAGCTGGTCGTGTTCGCGCAGGAGCGGGTGGCGGCCTACAAGTTCCCGCGGCGGGTGGAGATCCTGGAGGTCCTCCCGCTCGGCCCGAGCGGCAAGGTGCTCAAGCGCGAGCTCGTCGCGAGCTTCGAGGCGCAGGCCCTGGCCGACTGAGCCGCGACCTCCGCCGCGACCGCCGCCGCCGCCGGCTCAGGGCGCGGTGTCGAGCGTGCGGAGGCGGTACGAGGAGTTGAGGTAGAACGCGGCCAGCAGCGCGTAGCTGATGCACGCGACCGCGGGCACGAAGGAGTTCTCCGGCTTGCTCGCGAGCGCGCCGACGCACGAGATGAACGCCAGGACCGCGAGCGCGGCGCCGAGCCAGAACCCGGCGGCCGGTCGCGCGGTCGCCCGCCACCACGGCCGCGGGTCCTCGCGGTTCTCGCCCTCGCCGCGGAAGGTGCGCGTGCCGAGGATCACGTAGGCCACGTTGAGCACGGCGACGATCAACACGTCCAGCGCCGCGTTGACCAGCCGGTCGATGATGAAGAAGTTGAGCGCGAGGATCAGCCCGAAGCCACCCACGATGTAGATGATCTTCCCCGTGATGGTCGTGATTCGCACGCTGCGAGCCTAGCCGCCTCGCGGCGGGCGCGGAGGACCCGCCTCCGCACCCGCCCGGAGCCGCACGGGACGGTCGAGCAGGTCAGTTGACCTCGTCCGGGTGCGCGCTGACGCGGCCCTCGCGCTCCATCGCCGAGATCGCGGCGACCTCGGCGTCGGTCAACTCGAAGTCGAAGACGTCGAAGTTCTCCGCCATCCGCTCGCGGCGGTTCGACTTCGGGAACACGATGTTGCCGGTCTGGAGGTGCCAGCGGATGACGACCTGCGCCGGGGTCTTGCCGTGCGCGGCGGCCGGGGCGGCGACCTCCGGAGCCTCGAACAGCGGGTACTTGCCCTGGCCGAGCGGGCCCCAGGCCTCGATCTGGATGCCGTGCTCGCGGGAGAACGCGGTGACCTCCGGCTGCTGGTGCGCCGGGTGCAGCTCGATCTGGTTGACGGCCGGCACGATCTCGGTCTCCGCGAGCAGCTTCTGCAGGTGCGGGACCAGGAAGTTCGAGACGCCGATCGCCTTGGCGCGGCCGGTGGCGGCGATCTTCTCCAGCGAGCGCCAGGCCTCCACGTAGGTGCCCTTCCGCGGCGTCGGCCAGTGGATGAGGTAGAGGTCGACGTAGTCGAGGCCGAGCTTGGCGAGCGACTCGTCGAACGCGGCCTCCGCGTCGGTCTGCCGGTCGTTCCAGAGCTTCGTCGTGACGAAGAGCTCGTCGCGCGGGAGGCCGGCGGCGGCGATCGCGGCGCCGACGCCCTCCTCGTTGCCGTAGATGGCGGCGGTGTCGATGTGGCGGTAGCCGACCTCCAGTGCGTCGGTGACGATGCGGGTCGTCTCGGCCGGGTCGACCTTGAAGACGCCGAAGCCGAGCTGGGGGATGGTCGTGCCGTTGTTCAGGGTGAGGGCCGGGGTATTTGCGTGTGCAACCATATCGTCCACGATAGCAAGCCAACCGCGGTCGCGCAGCGGGCTCCCGGCGCACGCCCGTGGTCGTAGGGTGAGCGCATGACGAACCGGCTGGCGGACGCGATCAGTCCCTACCTGCGCGCGCACGCGGGAAACCCGGTGGACTGGTTCCCCTGGGGGCCGGACGCGTTCGCCGAGGCGCGCCGCCGCGACGTGCCCGTCATCGTCTCGATCGGTTACGCGACCTGCCACTGGTGCCACGTGATGGCCAGGGAGAGCTTCAGCGATCCGGCGGTCGCCGCCCTCATGAACGAGCGGTTCGTGTCGATCAAGGTCGACCGCGAGGAGCATCCCGACGTCGACGCCGCCTACCTGTCGGCGGCTAGCGCCTTCACCGAGGGGCTCGGCTGGCCGCTGACCGTGTTCGCGACCTCGTCGGGTCGCGCGTTCTTCGCAGGCACGTATTTCCCGCCGGTCGCGTCGGGCGGGCGGCCGTCGTTCACGCAGATCCTGGACGCGGTCGCCGACGCCTGGACGGAGCGCCGAGCCGAGGTGGAGGCCGACGCGGGCAAGGTGGGCGAGGCGCTCGCCGCGGCCGCCGCACGCGCAACAACGGTCGCCGACCTCCCCGACGCGCGCGCGCTCGACGCCTCGGTCGACCGGCTCGCCGAGACGGAGGACCCGCAGTTCGGCGGGTTCGGCGCCGCGCCGAAGTTCCCGGTCGCGCCGGTGCTGGACTTCCTGCTCGACCGGCCGGCGGGGCACGGGCTGGCGCACCGGACCCTGCGCCGGATGGCGGAGTCCCCGCTGCTGGATCCGGTGGACGGCGGTTTCTTCCGCTACGCCACCCGGCGCGACTGGAGCGACCCGCACTACGAGCGGATGCTGTACGACAACGCGCAGCTCCTCGACGCGTACGCGACGGCGTGGGCGCAGACCGGCGAGGACTGGGCCGAGCGCACGGCCGACGGCGTCGCGGACTTCCTGCTCGGGGTGCTCCGCAGGCCCGGCGGCGCCTTCGCCTCGGCGCAGGACTCCGAGAGTGTGATCGACGGCGCCCGGGTGGAGGGCGGCTACTACCGGGTGCCGCCGGCCGAGCGCGCGCGCCTCACACCTCCGGCGCTCGACGAGAAGGTGCTCACCGGCTGGAACGGCTTCGCGATCGGCGCGCTCGCGCGCTCGGGCCGCATCCTCGACCGGCCGGGCTGGATCGCCGCGGCGGCGGAGGCGGCCCGTTCCGTGCTCGAGACGCACCGCCATCCCGACGGCACGCTCGCCCGCGCCTCGGTGGACGGCGCGGTGTCGGACGCGGTGGCGACGCTCGAGGACTACGGGGGTCTCGCCGGCGGCCTGCTGGAGCTCGCGCTGGCGAGCGGCGACGTGGAGTCCGCGGCCGTCGCCCGCGAGCTGGTCGAGCTGTGCGTGGAGGCGGTGGACAGTTCGGGGGACTGCCCGTTCGGCGTGCCGGGCGGCGGCGACCCGCTGCTGCAGGCGACCGGTCTCGCGGTGCGCGTGGACCCGTCGGAGGGCGCGTATCCGTCGGGCCTCACTGCGCTGGCCTCCGCCGCCCACACCCTGTTCCTGATGACGGCGGAGCGCCGCTTCGAGCGCGCGGCGCGCGAGGCGATGCGGCTGGTCGCCGGGCCGGCGGCGGGCGTCCCGAGCGCGTTCGG
>NZ_JBDGMM010000021.1:0-23090 GCF_057655165.1 Leifsonia sp. Soil_N53 | reverse complement strand
CGGCGCGCCGGCGGCCGGGCAGCGCGAGCGAGATGACGGCGGCCAGCGCCAGCGCTCCCGCGCCGACCCAGACGGCCGGGATGGCCGCGTCGACGTAGCCGGTCGGCGTGAGCGTGCCGCCCGCGCCGGTGAACACGGCCGTGAGCACGGCGACGCCGAGGGCGACACCGATCTCCCGCAGCGTGGAGTTGGCGCCGGACGCCTTCGCGTGGTCCGCCGGGCGCATGTTCGCCAGCACCGCGGTCGAGCTCGGCGCGAACACCAGGCCCATCCCGACGCCGGCCAGCAGGAACGGCGGCCACATCTGCGAGTACGGCAGGTCGGCGGAGAGTGTGCCGGCGATCCAGGCCATCGCCACGGCCAGGAACACCAGCCCGATCACGATCGGGAGGCGCGTGCCGGTGCGGCCGGACACCAGCCCGGTGAGCGGCGCGACCACCATCGGCGCCAGCGTCCACGGCATGGTCATCACGCCGGCCTCCAGCGGGGTGTGGCCCTGGACGACCTGGAGGAACTGGATGAGGATGAAGATCGCGCCGAAGATCCCGAAGCTGAACGTGACGCCGACCAGGTTCGCGACCGTGAAGCTGCGGTCGCGGAACAGCCGCAGCGGCAGCAGCGGAGCGGACGTGCGCGACTCCCAGAACACGAAAGCGAGCAGCAGCGCGCCGCCCGCGATCAGCGAGAACAGCACCTCCGCGCTGTCCCAGCCCGCGTCGTTGCCGCGGACGATGCCGTAGACGAGCCCGAGCACGCCGGGCGCGGCGAGCAGCAGTCCCACGATGTCGGCGCGCACGCGGTCGCCGAAGCTGTTCGGGAGGGCCAGCAGCACCAGCGGGACGGCGATGGCGCCGAGCGGCACGTTGAGCCAGAAGATGGCCTGCCAGTTCCAGCCCTGCACGACCGCGCCGCCGATCAGCGGGCCGAGGGCGACGCCGAGGCCGGAGATGCCGCCCCAGATGCCGATGGCGGCCGGGCGCAGCTTCTGGCTGACGCTGCCGGCCAGCAGGGTCAGCGAGAGCGGCAGCAGGGCCGCGGCGCCGACGCCCTGCACCGCGCGGGCGGCGATCAGCATCCACGGCTCGGTCGCGAGGGCGCTCGCGGCGCTGGCGAGGGTGAAGACCACGATGCCGCCGAGGAAGACCGAGCGGCGGCCGAGGCGGTCGCCCATCCCGACCGCCATCAGCATGAGCGTGGCGAAGGTGAGCGTGTAGGCGTTGACCACCCATTGCAGCTCCTCGATGGAGGCGCTGAGGTCGCGGGCGATGACCGGGAGGGCGCTGGTGACGACCAGGTTGTCGAGGGTCGCCATGAACATCGGGAGGGAGGCTGCGACGATCGCGAGCCAGACGGGGATGCGGCGCGCTGTAGCGGGACGGGGAGAGGTCATGATCGCTTCCTGGATTGTAAGTAATCGAATGATTACAACGAACCTTAGTAATCGACTGATAACCTGTCAAGCATGACTTCGGCGATCAGTGAACGGATCCCCTCGGCCGAGCGGCGCGAGCAGATCCTCGGCGCGGCGAGCCTCGTGTTCGGGGAACGCGGCTACTTCGGCGCGACCACCGACCAGATCGCCAAGGCGGCCGGGATCAGCCAGCCCTACGTGGTCCGGATGTTCGGCAGCAAGGAGAACCTGTTCGTCGAGGTCCTGCAGCGCGCGCTCGACAAGCTGATGGTGAGCTTCCAGTCCACGATCGACGGCTGGAAGGCCGACGGCTCGCCCGCCGGGGAGGACGGCGCGGTCGGCGAGCACCACGAGATCGGCCGCAGGCTCGGCCTGGCCTACGTCAACCTGATCGAGGACCGCGGCATCCTGCTCTCGCTCATGCAGGCGTTCGGGATGGGCAACGACGCCGTCATCGGCGGGCGCGCGCGGGAGGGCTTCCTCGCCATCTACAAGCTGGTCCGCGACGAGGCCGGGTTCTCCCCGGACGAGGCCCGCACCTTCCTCGCAGAGGGAATGCTGCTGAACACCCTGCTCGGCCTCAAGCTGCCCGCCGAGTACGGCAAGGACGCCTGCGCCACCGAGATCATCGAGTCGACGTTCCGCACCAAGCTGCAGCTGGTGCTCGACGTCGCGGGCGAGAGCGCATGACCGGCAGCGGTCTGATCCTGGTCGACAAGCCGGGAGGCTGGACGAGCCACGACGTCGTCGCCCGCGTGCGCCGCCTGGCCGGCACCCGCAAGGTCGGGCACGCCGGGACGCTCGATCCGATGGCCACCGGGCTGCTGATCCTCGGGGTGAACTCATCCACGCGGCTGCTTACCTACATCGTCGGCGCCGACAAGGAGTACCTGGCCACCATCCGGCTCGGCGCGACCACGACCACCGACGACGCCGAGGGCGACGTGACAGCAGAGGCCGACCCGGCCGCGGTCGCCGCCGTCACGGACGACGCGATCGCGCGCGGCATCCACGCGCTGACCGGCGAGATCGACCAGGTGCCGAGCTCGGTGAGCGCGATCAAGGTGGACGGCAAGCGCGCGTACGCGCGCGTGCGCGCCGGCGAGGAGGTCGCCCTCCAGCCGCGCGCGGTGACGATCGCCGAGTTCGAGCTGCTGGCGGCGCGACGGCTGCCCGATGCCGTCGCGCCGGTCGCCCTCGAGCTCGACGTGCGCGTGGTCTGCTCCTCCGGCACCTACATCCGGTCGCTCGCGCGCGACCTCGGCGCCGGCCTCGGCGTCGGCGGACACCTCACGGCGCTGCGCCGCACGCGGGTCGGCCCGTTCGATGTGCGGGAGGCCGGCGAACTCGATACGCTCGATGCCGCGGCCGCCCTCATCCCGGCCGCGCGGGCCGCCTCGGAGCTCTTCGAGACGCTCCAGCTGACCGAGCAGCAGGCGATCGACCTGACGCACGGCCGGCGGATCCACATCGCCGATCGGGAGGGACCGGGAGGCGAACCCGTCGCGGCCGTCGCCCCCGGCGGCCACCTCGTGGGGCTCATCGAGTTCCGCGGAAAGGAAGCCAGGACCCTCGTGAACTTCCCGACCGACGAGATCGCCTCCGCATGATCGAATGGTTCGTGGCGCTGCAGGTCGGCGTCGCCGTGCTGGCCGGCGTCCTCTGCCTGGTGCTCGGGTTCGCCGGGCGCGTCCCCGGCGACCTCTCGATGGGCGCGGTCGCGCTGGTGGAGCTCCTGCTGATCGTGCAGCTCGTCATGGCGATCGTGGCCCCGCTGGCGGGCAACCCGCCGACCGGCAGCCTCGCGGAGTTCTACATCTACCTGATCTCGGCGCTCCTCCTGCCGCTCGCCGGCGGCTTCTGGGCGCTCATCGAACGCAACAGGTGGAGCACCGTCATCCTCGGCGGGGTGTGCCTGGCCATCGCGGTGATGGTGTACCGGATGGGGCAGATCTGGTTCGTGCAGGGCGCCTGAGCCCTCGGCCCCGGGCGGTACGGCCGCTGTCCGCGCGCGCGAATAGAATCGTTAGCGATGTCCCACCACACCATGTCCGCCTGTGAGCAGAGCGGTGACGAGGCGCCGAAGCGCCGCGTCTCCGGCATCGGCCGCGTCCTCGTGTTCGTCTACGGCGTGCTGGCGCTGGCCGCGACCGGCCGCAGCGTCTTCCAGATCATCGACCGGTTCCACGAGGCGCCGGTCGCGTTCACGCTGTCCGCGCTCTCCGCCGCCGTCTACATCGTCGCGACCATCGCGCTCGTCGCACCGGGACGGGTCTGGTACCGGGTGGCCTGGATCACGATCACCTTCGAGCTCGTCGGCGTGCTCGTGATCGGCACGCTCAGCCTGTTCGCGCCGGCGACGCTCGGCCTCCACGACATCGACCCGTTCGGGCGCGATGCGACGGTCTGGTCGGTCTACGGCATGGGCTACCTGTTCATCCCGCTGGTCCTGCCGATCCTCGGGCTGGTCTACCTGTCGAAGCACAAGCCGAGCGACGGAGCGCGTTCGTGAAGGTGTTCGGCTCCGTCGAGGAGATCCCCGACGGCTTCGGGCCGAGTGCGGTCACGATCGGCAAGTTCGACGGCGTCCACACCGGGCACCGCGCGGTGATCGACCGGCTGCGCTCGGTCGCCGCCGAGCGCGGGCTGACTTCGGTCGTCATCACCTTCGACCGCAACCCGCTCGAGCTGCTGGCGCCCGACAAGTGCCCCGCGTCGCTGGTCAGCAACCGGCAGAAGCTGCAGCTCCTGGCCGAGACGGGCATCGACGCCACCCTGATGGTCGCCTTCGACCGCGCGCTCGCCGACCTCCCGCCAGAGGAGTTCGTGCACCGCATCCTCGTCGACCGGTTGCACGCCGCCGTCGTGCTGGTCGGCAGCGACTTCCGGTTCGGGGCGCGCGGGGCGGGCGATGTCGCGCTGCTGCGCGAGCTGGGGGAGCGCTACGGCTACACCGTCGAACTGATCGACGACGTGCGGCCCGAGCACGGCCGCCGGGTGTCCTCCACCTGGATCCGCGAGCTGCTCGCCGACGGCGACGTCGGACACGCGGCCGAGCTGCTCGGCACCGTCCCGACCGTGCGCGGCGTCGTCGTCCACGGCGCCGCCCGCGGACGCGAGCTCGGCTTCCCGACCGCGAACCTGTCGCCCGAGTCGGAGGGCCTGATCCCGGCCGACGGCGTCTACGCCGGCTGGCTGACCGACGACGACGGCTCGCGCTATCCGGCCGCCATCTCGGTCGGCAACAACCCCACCTTCGAGGGCGTGCCGCAGAAGCAGGTGGAGGCCTACGTGCTCGACCGTGAGCTCGACCTCTACGGGCACACGGTGGACGTTGCGTTCTCCGAGCGCATCCGCGGCATGGTCGCGTACGCGGGCATCGAGCCGCTGATCGCCCAGATCGCCGCGGACGTGGAGCAGGCCAGGCGCATCCTGACGGCCGAACGCGCGTGACCGAGGCGACCCGCGACGCGGCGCCACGCACCCCGCTGCCGCTCTGGCGTGGCCGCGCGGTCGCGCTGCTCGGGATCCTGCTGGTCGCGGCGAACCTGCGCACGGCGGTGGCCGCGCTCTCGCCGATCTTCACCGAGATCCGGGCCGAGTTCCCGGTCTCGAGCGTCGGAGTCGGCCTGCTCGGGATGCTGCCGCCGGTCTGCTTCGCGCTGTTCGGCCTCCTCGCCCCCGTGTTCACCCGCAAGCTGGCCCTGGAGGCCGTGCTGCTGATCGCGCTCGGCGTGATGCTGCTGGGGCACGTGCTGCGCGCCACCGCGGGGTCGTTCGCGATGCTCGCCGTCGGATCGGCCGTCGCGTTCGCCGGGATGGGCGTCGGCAACGTCCTGCTGCCTCCGCTGGTCAAGCGGTATTTCCCCGACCGGATCGGGCTGGTGACGGCCCTCTACGCGACCGTGATGTCCGTCAGCACGCTGCTGCCGCCGCTCATCGCTGTCCCGGTGGCGGATGCCGCGGGCTGGCACGTGTCGGTCGGGATGTGGGCGCTGGTGAGCGTGCTGGCGATCCTGCCCTGGCTGCGCATCCTGATCACGCACCGGCCCGCGCACCCGGCCCACGACGTGGCGGTCGAGGAGGCGGACCGCTCGGTGGTCCGCCGGATCTGGCGGTCGGGGCTGGCCTGGGCGATGGCGGTGCTGTTCGCGGTGTCGGCCCTGAACGCGTACGCGATGTTCGCGTGGCTGCCGCAGCTCGTGCACGACGTGGCGGGCACGCCGCCGGCGGAGGCCGGTGCGCTGCTCTCGATCTACGCGGGCATGGGCATCCCGGCCGGGCTGCTGGTGCCGCTGCTCGCCGCGCGGATGCGGAACGTGTCCGTGCTGATCTACGCCGGCGTCGCGTTCTTCGTGGCGGGCTACGCCGGGCTGATCTTCGCGCCCGCGGCCGCCACCTGGCTATGGGTCGCGCTCGCCGGGCTCGGGCCGCTGCTGTTCCCGCTGAGCCTGGTGCTGATCAACGTGCGCACGCGCACGCACGCCGGCTCGGTCGCCCTGAGCGGCTTCACGCAGGGCCTCGGCTACACGCTCGGCGCGCTGGGCCCGCTGGCCGTCGGCATCCTGCACCAGCTCACCGGCGGCTGGACCGTGCCGCTCGTGGTGCTCACCGCGACCGCCCTGGCCGCCGCCGCGGCCGGCGCCGTCGTCGCCCGGCCGGTCCCGCTCGAAGACCGCTGACAGTAACTCCGGAGTCCCGGCCGTAAACCGGCCAGATACCTCCGGAACTCCGGAGAACGCTGCCGTGACGCCGCCGATCTCCGGACGTGCCGACATGTCCGTCCGTCCGGAGATCGGGCCGCGGGGCCGCCCCGATCTCCGGAGTTACGGAGAGTACGGCGGCGTGGCGGTCCGGGACTCCGGAATTGGCGACAGGGCTAGTCGCGGGGGTTGGCCGGCAGCATCGCGCTGCGGTGGACGAGGGCGGCTGCGCCGATGAGCGGGCCCTCGGATGACAGCGCACTCGGGACGATGCGCACCTTGCGCACGAACGGGAAGTAGTGCGCCTCGATCACCTCGCGCATGTGCGTGAAGAGGTCGGGGGTGGAGTGCGAGAAGCCGCCGCCGATCGCGACCAGCTCCAGGTCCAGCAGCGCCGTCGCGGAGGCGATCGCGTGGCCGACGGCGCGGCCGGTGCGGGTGATCGCGGCGACCGCGACCTCGTCGCCCGCGGCGTACGCGGCGGCGAGCTCCTCGCCGGTGCTCCCGGTGAAGCCCTGGCGGCGCGCCCAGGCGACCGTGTGCGGGCCGGAGGCGATGGCTTCCAGGGCGTATGGGGCGCCGAAGGTGTCCTCGCCGCGGATGTCGCCGACCTCCACGTGCCCGATGTGCCCGGCGTTGCCGGTCGGGCCCGTGATGACCCGGCCGTCGACGATCAGGCCGCCGCCGATGCCGGTCGAGACGACCATCCCCATCACGTTGTCGACACCCTGTGCGGCGCCCACCCAGTGCTCGGCCATCGTGATCGCCACGCCGTCCATCTCCAGCGTCACCGGGACGTCGAGGCCGAGGGAGGCCACGACCGAGCCGATGAAGTCGCGGAGCGGGTAGTCGCGCCAGTCCGGGACGTTGAGCGGCGAGACCAGGCCGCGCTTGCGGTCGATCGGCCCGGCGCAGCCGATGCCGATGCCGACGACCTCCGCGCCGTCGGGCAGCGCGGCGAACGCGTCGCGGACGACGCCGCCCACCGAGGCCTCCAGGTCGGCGACGGTGGCGGTGCGGCCGGTCGGGAGGCGGTGTCGGGAGCCGGGGAGGAGGACGCCGTCCGCGTCGACGAGGGCGGCTTCGACCTTGGTTCCGCCGAAGTCGACGGCGAGAGCGAGGAGAGTGGCAGGCACGACCCAACGATAAAGGAAAGTGGCTCTGCTCATTTGAGCAGTCACCGCGCAATCGTTGCTGGTGACTCTAAGCTGGTTGCGTGGCCCTGAACGATTCCGACGAGATCCTCGCCGTCAAAGCCGCAGAGCTGTACTACGAAGCCGGCAAGACCCAGGACGAAATCGGCGTCGCCCTCAACGTCTCCCGCTGGAAGGTCGGCCGGCTCCTGGTCGCGGCGCGCGAGCACGGTTTCGTGCGCATCGAGATCGTGCATCCGAGCGCCAGGCGGTTCTCGCTGGAGCGCGAGCTGTGCGGCTTCTACGGCCTGGAGGACGCCGTGGTCGTGCCCGCGGCGGAGTCCGACTCCGACTCGCAGTCCCGCGTCGCGCAGGCGGCCGCCGACTACCTCACGACCCTGCGGCCCGTCCCGCGCACCCTCGGCGTGAGCTGGGGCCGCACCCTGCACGCGGTCGCCGCGCGGCTGCGCCCGGGCTGGGCTGTGGGTGTGAACCCCGTCCAGATCAACGGCAGCGTGTCGAGCACCCGGCAGGCCACGGCCGCCGCCGACACCGCCGTCGTGATGGCCCGCAAGGCCCAGGGCACCGCGACCCTCCTGCCGAGCCCGGCGATCTTCGAACATGCGGCCACCCGCCGCGCCATCGAGGCCGACCGGTCGGTGCAGTCCGTCCTGGACCTCGCCCGCCACGCCAACGCCTACCTCTTCAGCGCCGGCGTGGTCGACACCAGCTCGGTGCACGTCGACTCGGGCTACCTGTCACCGGAGGACGTCCTGGCGCTGGCCGCCAAGGGCGCCGTCGGCGACGTGGTCGGCCGCTTCATCGACGACGCCGGCCAGGTGGCCGATCCCGAGCTCGACAGCCGCACGCTCGGGCTCAGCCTCGACGAGCTCCGCAACGCGCGCACCTCCATCGCCGTCATTGCGGGCGAGGCCAAGCACGGGATCGCCCACGCTGTCGTCGCCAGCGGGCTGTGCACCACGCTGATCACCGACGAGTCGACGGCGAGCGACCTCCTCGGCCGCGTGCCGAACATGAGAAAGCAGATGTCATGACGATCGAAACGACTCCGCCCGTGCGCACGCTCGCTCCGGCGGCCCGCGCCGTGGAGGTGCTGGGCGGCGACCTCACCGAGGGCTCGCTCCGGCGCTACCTCGGCGGCATCCCCGGGGTGGACGCGGTCGGGCTGGAGCAGCGCGCGGCCGGCCTCGGCACGCGCTCCATCAAGACCAGCAGCAAGGCGTGGGCGCTCGACAAGGTCATCGAGCTGATCGACCTGACCACCCTGGAGGGCGCGGACACTCCAGGCAAGGTGCGCTCGCTCGTCGCGAAGGCGCTCACGCCCGACCCGAGCGACCTCACCGCCCCGCGTCCCGCCGCGGTCTGCGTGTACGGCGACATGGTCCCGTACGCGGTCGAGGCCCTGGGCGCCTCCCACGCCGGCCGGGTCGCCCGCGAGACCGGGCAGACCGGCGGCATCAACGTCGCCGCCGTCGCCACCGCCTTCCCGAGCGGCCGCGCCTCGCTCCCGGTCAAGCTCGCCGACACCGCCGACGCGGTCGCGGCCGGCGCCGACGAGATCGACATGGTCATCGACCGCGGCGCGTTCCTCTCCGGCCGCTACGGGCTCGTGTTCGACGAGATCGTGGCCGTCAAGGAGGCCTGCCGTCGCGACGACGGCAGCTACGCCCATCTCAAGGTCATCCTGGAGACCGGCGAGCTGAACACCTACGACAACGTGCGCCGCGCGTCCTGGCTGAGCATCCTCGCCGGCGCCGACTTCATCAAGACCTCGACGGGCAAGGTCTCGCCGGCGGCGACCCTCCCGGTGACGCTGCTGATGCTGGAGGTCGTGCGCGACTGGCACAACCTGACCGGCGAGGAGATCGGCGTGAAGCCGGCAGGCGGCATCCGCTCGTCGAAGGACGCCATCAAGTACCTCGTGACGGTCGCCGAGACCGTCGGCGAGCACTGGCTGCAGCCGCACCTGTTCCGGTTCGGCGCCTCCAGCCTGCTCAACGACGTGCTGCTGCAGCGCCAGAAGCTGCGCACGGGGCACTACTCCGGCGCCGACTACGTGACGATCGACTGAGACGGGACGACAACACCATGAGCTTCCTCGAGTACGCCCCGGCCCCGGAGTCGCGCGCCATCCTCAACCTGCGCGACCAGTACGGGCTCTTCATCGACGGCGAGTTCGTCGACG
This sequence comes from Leifsonia sp. Soil_N53, assembly GCF_057655165.1. Classification (NCBI taxonomy): domain Bacteria; kingdom Bacillati; phylum Actinomycetota; class Actinomycetes; order Micrococcales; family Microbacteriaceae; genus Leifsonia; species Leifsonia sp. Soil_N53. Next base: position 13,637 of record NZ_JBDGMM010000021.1, on the reverse strand, counting down.
GGCACGGCACGCCGTTCCAGACCATCTCCCCGGCGACGGAGGAGCGCATCGCGACGATCGCGACCGCCGACTCCGCCGACGTCGACCGCGCCGTGGCCGCCGCCCGTCGCGCCTACGACCGGGTCTGGTCGCGGATGAGCGGCAGCGACCGCGGCAAGTACCTCTTCCGCATCGCCCGCCTCCTCCAGGAGCGCGCCCGCGAGCTCGCCGTCGCCGAGAGCCTCGACAACGGCAAGCCGATCAAGGAGAGCCGCGACGTCGACATCCCCCTGGTCGCCGCCTGGTTCTTCTACTACGCCGGCTGGGCCGACAAGCTGGAGCACGCGGGCCTCGGCCCCGCCCCGCGCGCGCTCGGCGTCGCCGCGCAGGTCATCCCGTGGAACTTCCCGCTGCTCATGCTGGCGTGGAAGATCGCGCCGGCCCTCGCGGCGGGCAACACGGTCGTCCTCAAGCCCGCCGAGACCACCCCGCTGACCGCGCTGCTGTTCGCCGAGATCGTCCAGCAGGCCGACCTCCCGGCCGGGGTCGTCAACATCGTCACGGGTGCGGGCGAGACCGGCCGCGAGCTGGTCGCCCACCCGGACGTCAACAAGGTGGCCTTCACCGGCTCCACGGCCGTCGGCCGCGAGATCGCGCGGTCGGTGGCCGGCACCGAGAAGAAGCTGACCCTGGAGCTCGGCGGCAAGGCCGCGAACATCGTCTTCGACGACGCCCCGATCGACCAGGCCATCGAGGGCATCGTCAACGGCATCTTCTTCAACCAGGGCCACGTCTGCTGCGCAGGCAGCCGCCTGCTGGTGCAGGAGAGCGTGCACGAGGAGGTCGTGGACCGTCTGAAGCGCCGGCTGTCCACGCTGCGCCTCGGCGACCCGCTGGACAAGAACACCGACATCGGCGCCATCAACAGCGCCGAGCAGCTGCAGCGCATCCGCGAGCTCTCCGACATCGGGGAGGCCGAGGGCGCCGACCGCTGGACCGCCGAGTGCGCCATTCCGGAGAACGGCTTCTGGTTCGCCCCGACGATCTTCGACAACGTGTCGACCAGCCACCGGATCGCCCGCGAGGAGATCTTCGGCCCGGTGCTGTCGGTGCTGACCTTCCGCACCCCGGCGGAGGCCATCGCCAAGGCCAACAACACGCCGTACGGCCTCTCGGCCGGCATCTGGACGGACAAGGGCAGCCGCATCCTGGCCGTCGCCGACCAGCTCCGCGCCGGCGTGGTCTGGGCGAACACCTTCAACCGCTTCGACCCTGCCAGCCCGTTCGGCGGCTACAAGGAGTCCGGCTACGGCCGCGAGGGCGGCAGGCACGGCCTCGGCGCGTACCTCGTGCCCGGCCGCTCGGCGCCCGCCGCGCGTCCCGCGGTCACGGCCTCCGGCGCCTCCACCCGCAGCACCTCCCGCACCTCGACCCGCACCTCGACCCGCAAGGGAGCGACGAAATGAGCCGCCTGGCCGTGCCGAAGACCTACAAGCTCTACATCGGCGGGAAGTTCCCGCGCTCCGAGTCGGGCCGCACCTACGAGATCGTGTCCGCCAAGGGCGCGTTCCTGGCGAACGCCGCCAAGGCCTCCCGCAAGGACGCCCGTGACGCGGTCGTCGCCGCGCGCGGCGCACTGTCGGGATGGGCCGGGGCGACCGCCTACAACCGCGGCCAGGTGCTCTACCGCATCGCCGAACTGCTGGAGGGCCGCCGGGCCCAGTTCGTGGACGAGATCCAGCACGCCGAGGGCGTGTCCGCCGCCGTCGCCGGCGCGCAGGTGGACGAGGCCATCGACCGCTGGGTCTGGTACGCCGGCTGGGCCGACAAGTTCGCGCAGGTCGCGGGCAACGCCAACCCCGTCGCCGGACCGTACTTCAACATCTCGGTGCCGGAGCCGACCGGTGTCGTCGCGATCGTGGCGCCGCAGGACAACAGCCTCCTGGGCTTCGTCAGCGCCGTGGCTCCCGCGCTGGTCGCGGGCAACACGGTGGTCGTGGTGGCGAGCGAGCGCTTCCCGCTGTCGGCCATCAGCCTGAGCGAGGTGCTCGCGACGAGCGACGTCCCGGGCGGCGTGGTCAACATCCTCACCGGCTCCCCGGCGGAGATCGCCCCGTGGCTGGCGTCGCACGCCGACGTCAACGCGCTCGACCTGGTCGGCGCGGGAGCGCTGGAGTGGGTCGACCTGCAGATCGCCGCTGCGGACACGCTGAAGCGCGTGCTGCCGCCGGAGAACGGCCCGGACGCGGCCGCCCCGTCGCTGGACCGCATCGCCTTCTTCACCGAGACGAAGACCGTCTGGCACACCAAGTCGCTGCTTTAGAGTCGCCTGTGGCACTCTTCCGACCTCTCGCGTTCTGAGGGAGGATGGGAGGATGAGCGACGGGTGGGGTGCAGGGAGCGGAACACTCGTCCTGGTCGGCGACAGTCTGACCCAGGGCGGCGACTGGGCCGCGTGGCTGCCCGGCGAGGACGTCGTGAACCTCGGCGTCGCCGGGGACACCACCGACGACGTGGTGGCGCGCCTGACGGACGTGGTGGAGGCCGGCCCCGCCGTGGTCGCACTCCTCATCGGCACCAACGACCTGGCCTGGCGCCGTTCGGTCGAACACGTGGTGCGCAACGTCGAGACGATTCTGGTGACGCTGCGCAAAGAGCTGCCCGAGGCGCGCATCCTCGTGCAGTCGGTGATGCCCCGCGGCCACGAGTTCGCCGACCAGATCCGCGACATCAACCGTCACCTGTGGCAGTTCGCCCCGACCGTCCACGCCGCCTGGCTCGACCTCTGGCCGGCGATGGCCCTGGAGGACGGCGAGCTCAACCCGGCGTACACAGACGACCGCCTCCACCTCAACGCGGAAGGCTACCGGGTCTGGGTGTCGGAGCTGATCCCGGGGCTGGAACGGGCGCGACAGCTACCGCCGAACAGCCGGGCGATCCAGTTGCCGGATCTGGGCGGGGCGGCGTGAGCGTCACACCCTCCCCAGCACCTCCGCATAGAACCCGATCCCGCGCAGCCACGTCGCCACCCGGATGCGCTCGTTGCGCGCGTGCAGCGTCCCGCGCTCCTCAGCGCTCAGCTCGAACGGCGTGAACCGGTAGACCGCGTCGCTGATCGCCGTGAAGTGGCGGCCGTCGCTCGCGCCCAGCATGATGTAGGGCGTCACCACCGCGTCCGGGTGCACCGCCGCGATGCTGCCCGCCACGGCCTCCCACGGCGGTCCCGAGGTGGGCGACACCGGGGACGGCTCGCTCGGGTCGATCGCCTCGATGCGCACGAGCGGGTCGCGGATCGCGCGGTGGAGGTGGGCGAGGGTCTCGGCGACGCTCGAGCCCACCGCGATGCGCACGTTGACGACCGCCTCGGCCGTCTCCGGGAGGGCGTTGGCGGCGAGGCTGCCGCTCAGCTGCGTGACCGCCGCCGTGGTGCGCACGATCGCGCGGGTCTCGTCGCTCAGCCGGCCGAACACGGCGACCAGCGCCGGCCTCAGCCGCCGGGCGCGCGTGAACACCGCGCGCAGTGGGCCGGTCGTGTGCGCGCCGAGCGTCTCGACCATCTGCAGGTTCGTCTCGCTCAGGCCGGCCGGGAAGGGTCGTGCGTTCAGGCGCGTGATCGCGCGGGCCAGCCGCACCGTCGCCGTCGTCTGGGGCGGGGTGGAGGCGTGGCCGCCGTTCTGCTCGACCGTCAGCCGGACGCTCGTGATGCCTTTTTCGCTCACGCCGACGACCGCGATCGGCTTGGTGACGCCGGGGAAGATGCCCTCCACCACCGCTCCGCCCTCGTCGACGACCAGGGCGGGCCGCACCCCGCGCTCCGCGAGGGCCGCCACGATCGCCTTCGCGCCCGACCCGACCGTCTCCTCGTCGTGCCCGAAGCTGAGGTACACGTCGGCCGCGGGGGTGTGGCCGGCGGCGACCAGGGCCTCCACCGCCTCCAGGATGGCGACCAGCGCGCCCTTGTCGTCCAGCGTGCCGCGACTCCACAGCACCCGGTCGTCGCCCGTCCCGGTGAGCTCGGCGCCGAACGGCGGGTGCTCCCAGCCCTCGTCCGTGGCGGGGACGACGTCGTAGTGCGCCATCAGGACGGTCGGGGCTCCGTCGCCCGTGCCGGGCCAGCGGTAGAGCAGCGAGTGGCCGTGCTGCTCCCGGTCGAGCACGGCGTGCAGGCGCGGGTACAGCTCGGGCAGCGCCGCCACGAACGCGTCGAACGGCGCCCAGTCGGTCTCCTCGACCGCGTTGCGGGACATCGTCGGGATGCGCAGGAGGGCGCGGAACCGCTCCAGCGCCTCCTCGTCGCGCGGCGACGGCCGCCCGGAGGCGACCGCGTCCGTGGCCGTCACTCGCCGGCTGCCCGGCGGAAGGCGGCCAGGGCGTCGTCGTTGAACAGCACGAAGCGCACCAGCTCCACCGAGCCGACGCCGGACGACAGCACCGCGCGCACCGTGCTCACCGCGATCCGGGCGGCGTCGTCCATCGGCCAGCCGTAGATCCCGGCCGAGACGGCGGGGAAGGCCACGGTCGCGGCGCCGAGCTCGCGTGCGACACGCAGCGACGACCGGTAGGCGTTCTGCAGGTAGGGGGTGCGGTCCTCGCGTTCGGCCCAGACCGGCCCGACCGTGTGGATGACCCACTGGGCGGGCAGATCTCCCGCGGTCGTCGCCACGGCCTGTCCGGTGGGCAGCCCGTCGGGCAGCGTGGTGGCGCGCAGCTCGCGGCACGCGGTGAGGATGGCGGGGCCGCCCCTGCGGTGGATGGCGCCGTCGACGCCGCCTCCGCCCAGCAGGGAGCTGTTGGCCGCGTTGACGACGGCGTCCACGGACTGCTCGGTGATGTCGCCGCGGACGATCTCGATGGGGTCCCCCACGTCAGCCCCGGTTGTTCGAGAGCTCGTACACCTTGAGGAGCTCGAGGATGGCGTCGTCGCGCTGGTCCCCGCCCTCCTCGAACATCGTCGAGACGTGGGTCTTCAGGTGATTCTCGACGAGCAGCTTGTTGAGCGACCCGAGCGACTTCTGGATGGCGAGCGACTGGGTGATGATGTCGACGCAGTAGTCCTCGTTCTCGATCATCTTCTCGAGGCCGCGCAGCTGTCCTTCGAGGATCCGCGTGCGGTGCATCGCCCGCTTCTTGATGTCTGCGATCACGCGTCCCAGGATACCGCGGAAACCCCATACCCCGGCCAGGTATTCGGAGGATGGATCCATGCGTCTGTATCAGAAGCGGCCCGCTGGCGACGGCAACTGCGACGGCGCGGCGAGCAGAATCCCCCTAATGGGGGGTATGGGAGGACATACAGGATCGTCTATCCTCCTTAGCAGGGGTTGAGAAATATTCGTTTTACAGGAAAGGCCCGACTTTGCTGAAGAACCTCAGCCCGCTGCTGTCCGGCGCGCTCTTGCGCGCGCTGGATTCCATGCACGACGGCGACACGCTCACGCTTGTCGGCAGCGGCTATCCCGAAGAAGCACTCACCGCGCCCATCGTCCACCTGGGGGAGGACGTCACCACTGAAGCCGCCGCCGAAGCGATCCTCAGTGTGTTTCCATTGGACACAGCAGACCCGTCACCGATCATTTTCCTCGACCTCGCAGGCGAGCCCTACGAGGTACCGGATGTCGCCTTCGCAGTGAACGGCATCGCATCCGACGCGGAACTCCGTCGCATCCCGATGAGCAGACTCGACCTCGAGCCGTTCGTCGAGCAGGCCCGGGGCTCCGCGGTCATCGTCCGAGTCGGATCGGACGCGCCGCCGTGCGCGTTCCTGTTCCGGCGAGGCGTTCTCTGAACCGAGACCGCGGGCGGACGTCCGCACCCCGGGGGCGAGTCCTCGTCCCCGGGGCGCGGGCCGTTCCGCGCGCCGGCGGTCGGTAGAGTTGGGGAGTGCCCTACACCCCGCAGCCGCCCGCCTACAACCGCGCGGCGCTGGCGCCCGGCATCCTCGGCGCGCTCGTGCTGCTCTTCGGGCTCGCGTTCGCGGACTGGTACACCTACGTCGAGTACGCGGTCTGCATCCTGGCGCTCATCCTGTGCGTCTTCGCGTGGCAGGCGAAGCGCCGGTGGTGGCTCGCCGGTCTGATCCCGATCGCGGTGCTCTGGAACCCGATCTGGCCGATCCCCGGGCTCGTCCCCGTGCTGCCGCTGCTGAGCCTCGCCGCCGCCGCGGTGTTCATCGTCGCCGGGCTCACCATCAAGATTCCGGCCGACACACGCCGCTGAGCCCTCCCGATAGGCTAAAATGACGGTTGCACGGCCGTCCTGCGTCGTGCGCCCGGCGTTCTGCGATGCTCGGTTCGGACCACTCGGTTCCGCTCCCCGCCGCCGCGCCGGCCCTCACGCCTAACGGCGTCGCGTCCTCTGCCAGCGCGCGACGCCTCCACTGGAGGACCATGTCTCGTTCGGGTCAGCGTATGTCGCAACAGCGCATGTCCGGTCAAGGAGCGTCGCAGCGCGCGTCGTCGCGCCCGCAGCAGCGCCGCAACCGCCACGCCAACAACGACGGGCTCATCCCCGTGCTCGCGCGCAAGGTGCGCGAGGTGGAGGCCAAGGCCGCGGACGGCAAGAAGCTCGGCCCGACGAACCGCACCAAGTTCCAGGTCATCGCGTTCCTCATGCGCGAGGAGCGCGCACGCGCCAAGGCCGACCCGGAGCTGAGCGACGCCGCCCGCGCCGAGCAGCTCAAGCGCCTCGATGGCATCGCCACCATCCTGGCCAAGACCGCCGCACGCGACACGTCCTTGATCGCGCTGCTGGAGAGCGAGGCGCCGCCGACCGCGACCGCCCAGAAGATCCGCCGGGACTGGCTGCTGGAGTCCGGCACCGAGCTCAGCCCGGACGACCTCATCATCACCGTCGAGCGGGTGGTCGCGCCCGACAGCATCATCCCGCCGGAGCTCGCCGAGAAGCAGGTCGTGCCGGCCTCGGTCAAGGCGCGCCAGCTCTCCAACCCGTTCCTCCCGCCCGACTTCAGCAAGGCGGGCGCCGCCGCCCCCGCGCCGCGGCGTCGGCTGGACTCCTGGGAGCTGCTCGGCCCGCTGTTCAAGTCGTTCGAGTACGGTTCGGGAGGCCAGGCCGCGAGCATGGAGCTCCCGCCCGCTCCGCTGATCGACCGGTACTCGCCTCCCGGGCTGGAGCTGATGCACCACCAGTCCCGGTTCATCGAGAGCGTCCGGCAGGGGCACCGCCGCTTCCTGCTCGCGGACGAGCCCGGGCTCGGCAAGACCGCCCAGTCGGTGCTCGGCGCCTCGGTCGCCGGCGCGTACCCGCTGCTCGCGGTGGTGCCGAACGTGGTCAAGATGAACTGGGCCCGCGAGGTCGAGCGCTGGACGCCGCACCGACGGGCCACCGTCATCCACGGCGACGGCGAGGGGCTCGACGCGTTCGCCGACGTCGTCATCGTGAACTACGAGGTGCTCGACCGGCACCTGTCCTGGCTGCGCACGCTCGGCTTCCAGGGCATGGTCGTCGACGAGGCGCACTTCATCAAGAACCTGCACTCGCAGCGCTCGCGCCTGGTGCTCGGCCTGGCCGAGGCGATCCGCGAGAAGGCCGCCGACCCGCTGCTCGTCGCGCTCACCGGCACGCCGCTGATCAACGACATCGACGACTTCAAGGCGATCTGGCAGTTCCTCGGCTGGATCGACGGCAACAAGCCGACCGCCGAGCTGATGGAGAGCCTGGAGGAGACCGGCCTCACCCCGGCCGACTTCGGCTTCTACGCCGCCGCCCGCGAGTCCGTCATCGGCCTAGGCATCGTCCGCCGCCGCAAGGTGGACGTGGCCGCCGACCTCCCGAGCCGGCGCGTCGTCGACCTGCCGGTGGAGCTGGACGACGACCTCGGCCGCTCGATCATGCAGGCCGAGAAGGAGCTCGCCGCGCGGCTGGTCGCCCGGTTCCACCGTGCCGCCGCCGCGGGCCGTCCCGACTCGTTCGACGGCGACGACGAGGCGCACAGGAAGCACCTCATCCGCCTGGTCGCGCAGTCGGAGCTGGAGGAGGCGAAGTCGTCCAAGAGCAGCGACAACGTCTTCACCATGGTCCGCAAGATCGGTCAGGCGAAGGCCGGGCTGGCCTCCGACTACACCGCGCAGCTCGCCCGCTCGGTCGGCAAGGTGGTGTTCTTCGCCAAGCACATCGACGTCATGGACGCGGCCGAAGAGGCCTTCGCCGCCCGCGACCTGAAGACGATCTCCATCCGCGGCGACCAGTCGGCGCTGGCCAGGCAGAAGGAGATCGACGCGTTCAACAACGACCCGGAGGTCGCCGTCGCGGTCTGCTCGCTCACCGCGGCCGGTGTCGGGCTGAACCTCCAGGCCGCCTCGAATGTCGTGCTCGCCGAGCTGTCCTGGACGGCCGCCGAGCAGACGCAGGCGATCGACCGCGTGCACCGCATCGGCCAGGACGAGCCGGTGACGGCGTGGCGGATCATCGCGGCGCAGACCATCGACGCCAAGATCGCGGAGCTGATCGACGCCAAGCAGGGCCTGGCGGCCCGTGCGCTCGACGGCAGCGACGTGGAGATCGGGTCGGCGGACTCCGTGCAGCTCGACGCGCTCATCCACCTGCTGGAGGACGCGCTCGGCGACTAGCGCCGGAGCCGCGCGGCGACACGCCGGGCGGCCGTCCGTTCGACCGGAGATCGCGGCCGATTCCGCCGCGATCTCCGGACGTACGCATTCGCCGTTCCTCCGGTGATCGCAGCCAGGTTCGGCCCGATGACCGGAGTTACGGTCGGCTGAGGCCGAATCCGGGGGAAGGCTCCGGAATCAGGCGATCTCGGCGTCGTCCGGGTCGAGCGGCACCGGGCGGTCGTCGTCCGGGACGATGCGGTCGTCGTCCTCGCCGTCGTCGACCGGGAGGTCGTCCTCGTCGCGGATGACGGCGGCCGGCTCGTAGTCGCCCTCCTGCGCCTCGAGGAAGTCGTCGTCGTCCTCTCTGGTGCGGTCCGTCTCGCTCATGCACCGAGGGTACCGCGCACGCCGACCCGGCACGAGAGGGCTTCGCGCCTCCCGCTCAGCCGAGGTCGAACTCGAAGAACGCGCCGCGGTCGTCGTGGCGGAAGCGTGCTGCGCCCGCGATCCCCTCGAAGCCGTCCGTCCCCGTTCCAGGGACGATGTAGCCGAACGCCGACGGGTCGTCCGGGTGCTGCAGCGCGCCATGATGCACCGTGAACGAGCCGGATCGGCCGTCCGGCAGCGTCCCGGTGATCCGCTCCGCCGCGAGGTAGCCGCGGCCGCCCTCCTCGGTGCCCGACGAGACGAAGTGCCCGATCGACTCGCCGACCAGCCCCTCCGTGTAGGTCTTGCGCATGACCACCGCGCCGAGCCAGTCGCCGGGGATGCCGGGCAGCTCCTCGGGGTCCCAGCCGGTGACGTCGAAGCGGGCGGTGACGATCGTGGGGTTGTCCATGCCGCGAGCCTAACGAGTGCCCCCGTCAGTGCACGCGTCCGCGGCGCAATTTCGCGACAGCGCCGAAGTGGACTAGACAGGGGACATGGCGCAGCACCATACCCAGCTCGAGATCGAGCGCAAGTACGACGTGGACGGCGACCTCCGCCCACCCCAGCTCGTCGGAATCGGGGCGATCGCCGTCGAGAGCGAGCCGGAGACCGCCGAGCTCGTGGCCACCTACTTCGACACCGAAGAGCTGCGACTGGCCCGGCAGCGCGTGGCGGTGCGCGCCCGGCGCGGCGGCTCCGACGAGGGCTGGCACGTCAAGCTGCCGCCGACCGGGGAGGGGCGCCCCGAGCTGCACTGGCCGCTCGGCGACGGGGAGGCGCCGCCCGCCGATCTGCTGGCGACGATCCGGGACCAGCTCGGCGACGGCGTGCTGATCCCCGTCGCCCGGGTGACCAACAGCCGCGACACCACCGTGCTCAAGGACGCGGCGGGCTTCGAGCTCGCCGAGCTGTGCGACGACCACGTGCGCAGCGAGAACCTCCGCACCGGCGCGAGCGACACGTGGCGGGAGTGGGAGGTCGAGCTGCTGAGCGGGGCGCCCGACTCGCGCGAGCGCCGCACCGCGCTGCTCGACGGCATCGAGGCGGAGCTGCTGGCGGCGGGCGCGCGGCCCTCGGCGAGCTCGTCCAAACTGCAGCGCGCACTCGGCCTCTGACCGACGGACGTCGACGGGATTTTGGTGCTCCGGTATGCGTCGGGCATGATGCTCAGGGGCGCAATGAGAAACGGAGCAGCATGAAGATCGGCATCCTGACCAGTGGCGGCGACTGTCCCGGACTGAACGCGGTCATCCGCGGCGCGGTCCTCAAAGGCGACCGCGTGTACGGGTCCGAGTTCGCCGGCTTCCGCTACGGCTGGCGCGGTGTGGTGGAGGGCGACATCATGCCGCTCGACCGGCACAGCGTCCGCGGCCTCTCGCGCCAGGGGGGCACCATCCTTGGCTCCAGCCGCACCAACCCGTTCGAGAGCGACAAGGGCGGCCCCGAGAACATCCAGCGGATGATGGACCAGAACGGCATCGACGCGATCATCGCGATCGGCGGCGAGGGCACGCTCACCGCAGCCCGCCGGCTCACCGACGCCGGCCTCCGCATCGTCGGCGTGCCGAAGACCATCGACAACGACCTCGCCGCGACCGACTACTCGTTCGGCTTCGACACCGCGGTGGAGATCGCGACCGAGGCCATCGACCGCCTCCGCACCACCGCCGAGTCGCACCAGCGCTGCATGGTCGTGGAGGTCATGGGCCGGCACGTCGGCTGGATCGCCCTGCACTCGGGCATGGCCGGCGGCGCGCACGCGATCCTCATCCCGGAGCAGCCGCAGTCCATCGAGCAGATCTGCGAGTGGGTCGAGTCGGTGCGCGACCGCGGCCGGGCGCCCGTGATCGTGGTGTCGGAGGGCTTCCACCTCGACACCATGGAGGAGGCGCACTCGCACAAGGGGCTCGACGCCTTCAACCGTCCGCGGCTGGGCGGGATCGGCGAGATGCTGGCCCCCATGATCGAGGAGCGCACCGGCATCGAGTCGCGCGCATCCGTGCTCGGCCACATGCAGCGCGGCGGCGTGCCGAGCGCGTACGACCGCGTGCTCGCGACGCGACTGGGCATGGCCGCGGTCGACGCGGCCTACGAGGGCCGTTGGGGCTCGATGGTGTCGCTGCGCGGCACCGACGTCGTCAACGTGTCGATCGCCGACGCGACCGGCGGCCTCAAGACGGTCCCGCCGGCGCGCTACGAGGAGGCGGCGCTGCTCTTCGGCTGAGCGCGCCCTGCAGGGTGCCCTCGCTCACGCCGCCCCTGCCTACGGCGCAGCCGGGGGTTTAGGCTCCACCGTATGAGTGGAAGGAGCTCGAGGGTGCCCAGATTCGTCCAGCTCCAGGAGTTCGGCTCGCGCGACTTCCTCCACCTCGTCGGGCGGGAGCGGCCGTGGCCCGGCCCGGGACAGGTGCTGGTGCGGGTGATGGCCGCGGGCCTCAACCGGATGGACGTCACGGCGTACCGCAGCGAGAAGGCGGCCGCCCGGATGGGCGTGACGCTGCCGAGCGGCATGGGTCAGGACTTCGCGGGCTTCGTCGAGGAGCGCGGCGAGGGCGCCCAGCGGTTCGGGCTCGGGCAGGCCGTGCTCGGCACCGCGCCGTTCGCGGCGCTGGCGGACTTCGTCGTCGTGCAGGAGGACGGCCAGATCATCGGCAAGCCCGACCCGCTCACCTTCGAGGTGGCCGGTTCGCTCGGGGTGGTCGGCCGCACCGCGAAGGCGACCGCGGCCTCCCTCGACCTCGGCGAGGGCGACACCGTCCTGGTGAGCGCGGCGGCAGGCGGCGTCGGCGTGCTGGCGGCGCAGCTGGCGATCCGGTGCGGCGCGACGGTCGTCGGCACCGCGGGGGAGGAGAACCACGAGTTCCTGGAGACGCTCGGGATCATCCCCGTCGGCTACGGCCCAGGGCTCGCCGAGCGGGTGCGGGAGGTCCTCGACGACGGGCAGCGCGTCACGGCGGCCCTCGACAACCACGGCTCGGAGACCATCGACGCCGCGCTCGAGCTCGGCGTCGCGCCGGAGCGGATCAACACGATCGCTGCGTACGGCCCCGCCGCCCGCGGCGCGCGCACCGTCGGCAGCCGGACGGCGGGCAACGCCGAGCTGGCGGAGCTCGCCGACCTGCTCGCCCAGAACGAACTGGTGCTGCCGATCGACTCCATCTTCCCGATCGAGCGCACCGTCGAGGCGTACGGGCGGCTGGAGACCGGCCACGTGCGGGGGAAGATCGTGATCGTCACCGACTGAGCCCCGGTGCCGGCCGGGAGCCGACGGGGGAGAATCGAACCACGAGAGGAGCAGCCATGATCGACGAGGACACCGCGCGCCTGCTGCGCGCCGCCGGACTGCGCTGGCAGCCGGCGTCGGGCGACACCTTCGCCATCGACCGGCCGGGGATGGCGGGCGAGCACTTCACCGTGAGCGAGATGACGATCGAGCCGCACCACTTCGACACCGGCACGATCCTCGGCTTCAACGGCACCACCGAGTGGGCGCTCGACTCGCTGGCGGTCGAGGACGCCCTGTGGATCCCGCGGGAGGACCAGCTCCGGGAGCTCCTGGGCGGCGCCTTCCGGCACCTCGCGCGCACCTCGGACGGCTACCGGGTCACGCTGGAGCTGGAGGGCGCGGAGCGCTACTTCGAAGAGGACGACGCCGCGAGCGCATACGCCCAGGCGCTGCTGTCGCTCATCGCTGCTGCCGTGGCGTGACAGGCGCGAGCACCGACCGGTCGAGGTCGGCGACGCGCGCGACGCCGCTGAGCCCGAGCGAGATGTCCAGCTCGGCGAGGAGGTTGCGGAGCAGCTCGCTCACGCCCCGCTCGCCCGCCAGCGCGAGAGCGTAGGCGTACGGCCTCCCGACCGCGACGGCCCTGGCGCCCAGCGCGAGCGCGATCAGGGCGTCGGCGCCGCCGCGGATCCCGCTGTCGAACAGGACGGGGAGGCGTCCCGCGACCGCCTCGACCACGCCGGGCAGCGCGTCCAGCGCGGCGATCCCGCCGTCGAGCTGCCGGCCGCCGTGTGTGGACACCTGCACGGCGTCCACGCCCGCATCGACCGCCCGGCGCGCGTCGTCGGGGTGCAGGACCCCTTTCAGGACGATCGGGAGGTGGGTGCGCTCCCGCAGGAAGGCCAGGTCGTCCCAGCCGAGCGACGGGTCGGCGAAGACGTCGAGGAAGGTCTCCACCGAGGCGAGCGGCTCGCCCGAGCGCAGGTTGGCGCGCAGGTCGCCCGGATGGTGCCGGAGGATGCTCGCGAACGACGCCAGCGCCGCCGGCGTGACGGCGGTGCGCTCGCGCGGCCCCGCCGTCGCCAGCCGTTCCCGCACGAGCCCGCGGAAGACCGGGTCGCTGGTGTACTGCGCGATGCCGAGCCCACGGCTGAACGGGAGGTAGCCGAGATCGAGGTCGCGGGGCCGCCAGCCCAGTGCGTGGGTGTCGAGGGTCACCACGATGGCCTCGCAGCCGCTCGCCTCCGCGCGGGCGACCAGGCTCGCCACCAGGTCGCGCGACGAGCTCCAGTAGAGCTGGAACCAGCGCACCGCGCCGGGCCGGACGGCCTCCATCGCGCCGGCGACGGCCTCCATCGGCGCCGAGGCCTGGTTGGAGAGCACGGCGGGCACACCGTGCGCGGCGGCGGCCCGGGCGGCGGCCGCGTCGCCGTCGC
>NZ_JBDGMM010000020.1:0-19712 GCF_057655165.1 Leifsonia sp. Soil_N53 | reverse complement strand
GGGCGAAGCGCTCGGCGCCCTCGCCGCGGCGACAGGCGCCCTCACCGCGGGCACCGCGCTCGGCCGCGGCGTGTTCCCGAACGGCCGCTACGACCTCGGCGTGACCGGCGGCTTCGGTGCGGAGGGCGCGATGGCCGCCATCCGCACGGCCGACGTCGCGGTCGTCTTCGGCGCCTCCCTCAACCAGTTCACGATGCGCTTCGGCGAGCTGTTCGCCCCGGGCACGCGGGTGATCCAGGTGGATGTCGCGCCCGCGGCGAGCCACCCGAACGTCGGCGCCTTCCTGCGCGGCGACGCCCGCCTGGTCGCCGAGGCGCTGGTGGTCGAGCTGCGCGCGCTCGGCGCCGCGCCCTCCGGCTGGCGCGAGTCGGTCGACCTCCCCGCCCTCCACGCCCGCGACGCCGGCGACGGCCTGGCGACGGACGGCCGCCTCGACCCGCGCACGGCGGCGGCCCGGATCGGCGAGCTGCTGCCCGCCGATCGCGTGGTGGTCTCCGACGGCGGCCACTTCATCGGCTGGGCGAACATGTACTGGCCGGTCGCCTCCCCTGACCGCATGATCATGGTCGGCACCGCCTACCAGTCGATCGGCCTCGGCTTCCCGAGCGTCGCCGGCGCCGCCCTCGCACATCCCGAGTCCACGATCGTGCTCACGACGGGCGACGGCGGCGGTCTGATGGCACTGGCCGACCTGGAGTCCGCCGTGCGGGTCGCGGGCGGGCGCGGCCTCTGCGTGGTCTGGAACGACGCGGCATACGGCGCCGAGGTCAACCTCTACGGTCTGAAGGGCCTGGCCCAGGGCCCGATGCGCATCCCCGAGGTCGACTTCGCGGGCCTCGGCGCCGCACTCGGCGCGGAGGGCGTCGTGGTGCGGACACCCGCCGATCTGGACGCGCTGGCCCGCTGGGCGGCGCGCCCGGCGGCCGAGCGGCCGTTCCTGGTGCTGGATCTGCGGATCTCGGGCGAGGTGATCGCGCCGTATCAGGAGGAGATCATCCGGGTGAACTCGTGACCGCGCGGTGACACCCCCCGCCGTTCACTGACCGATCCGGCGCGATGGCCGATAGTGAGTCTCGTACCTCCCTTCGCCGTTCCGTCGTAAGTCGTCAGGAGTGCCATGCCCGAGTCAGCGCAACGTTCCGCACGCCACCGGGCGACCGGCCACCGAGTCCGGGCCGCGGTGAGACGGCTGCTCGGGCAGCTGCGCCCGTCGGGCCGGCGGACCTCGCATCGCCAAGCCCTCATCGCGGCTCTCGCCGTCGCGGGCCTGGTCGGCACCGGCGCGATCGCGACCTCGGGGGCGCTCGCCGCCGCGACGCCGCGGGTGAATGTGACCTGGACCACGACGAACTCGTGGACCACCGGCTTCCAGTCCGCGGTCACGGTGGCGAACGGCACCGGCGCGACCCTCAAACCGTGGCAGGTGCGTGTCGACTTCCCGCACACGCTCGTGAGCATCTGGTCGGCCGTCTCCGTCGCCTCCCCCGCCGGGACCCTCACCGCGAGCGGGCCGTCGTGGGCGACCAGCCTGGCACCGGGAGGCTCGGCCCAGTTCGGCCTGACCGCCTCCCGGGCGGGCACGGCGGCGATCGTGCCGACCTCCTGCACCATCGTCGGACTCCCCGCGGGGGTGAGCGTGCCGTGCGCGGTCAACGGTGGGTCCGCGTCCACGCCGACGTCGACACCCACGCCCACGCCGACACCCACGCCGACCATCACACCCTCCCCGACCCCGACCCCGACCCCGACGCCCACCTCGGGCGCCGGCCTCGCCGTGACCTGGACGGTCACCTCCGAATGGACGACCGGTTTCCAGTCGGCGGTCACCGTCGCGAACACCTCCTCGACGACGCTGTCCCCCTGGCAGCTCGCCTTCACGACCGCCGACGGCGTCGTGAGCCTCTGGGACGGCACGGCCGCCGCCACGTCCGACGGCTTCAGCGTGACGGCGCCGTCGTACGCGACCGCACTCGCACCCGGCGCGACGGCGAGCTTCGGCCTGACCTCCAGCAAGGCGGCGGGCGCCCCGCTCGTGCCGACCGCCTGCCGCGCGATCGGCGCCGTACTCCCGTGCTCGATCAACGGCGGCGGAGGCTCGACGCCGAGCCCCACGCCGACGCCCACCCCCACGCCGACGCCCACCCCCACGCCGACGCCCACCCCGACCCCCAGCCCCACCTCCACACCGACCCCCGGCGCAGCCCCGCTGATCGCGCCGTACGTCGACATGGGTCTCTGGCCGACCGCCGACCTCAGTTCGTTCGCCTCTTCGGCGGGCGTGCGCGCGGTCACCGCCGCGTTCGTCGTCGCCGACCGCAGCAGCGCGTGCTCGCCCACCTGGGCCGGTTACACCGCCTACACGATTGGCGGCAGCCAGGACTTCCAGGCGAACCTGCGGGCGTTCCAGGCGCAGGGCGGCCGGGTCGTTGCGTCCTTCGGCGGCGCGATCAACGACGAGCTCGCCCGGGTCTGCACCGATCCGGCCAAACTGCTCACCGCCTACAGCACCGTGGTCTCCCGGTTCGCACTCGACCGCGTCGACTTCGACATCGAGGGCGCCGACGTCTCCGACTCCGTCTCGAACGTCCGCCGGGCCACCGCCGTCGCCGCCCTCCAGCGCGAGCGCGCGGCCGCCGGACACCCGCTGCAGGTCACGCTCACGCTGCCGGTGATGCCGTACGGCCTGCTGGCCAGCGGCCTCCGGACCATCTCCGAGTTCACCGCGGCCGGGGTGCAGCTCTCGGCCGTGAACCTGATGACCATGGACTACGGCACCGGCGTGACCGACATGGGGAAGGCCGCGATCGCCGCCGCCACCGCCACCGCGGGCCAGCTGAAGGGCGTCACGGCCTACGTGTCCTGGACCGACTCCCAGCGACTCGGCCTGATCGCGGTGACCCCCATGTTCGGGCTGAACGACACCGGCGAGCTGTTCACGCTCGCGAACGCCACGACGGTCGGACAGTACGCGAAAGCCAACGGCCTCGCCGGCCTGAGCTGGTGGGAGCTGACCCGCGATCAGCCGTGCACGTCGGGGATCGCCGCGTACATGTGCTCCGGGACGAGCCAGCCGCGGTGGGCGTACTCGCGGGCGTTCGTGGCGGCGGCGGGATGACCACCGGCGACGTGACCCGCGGCGGCTGAGCCCGCCCTCCGCCTCCCCGGTCGCGCCGCATGCGAAAGAATGGGCGCATGGCGAGCACACCGGATGGCGCGGCCGAAGCAGGCGGCCTGAGTTCCGCCCGCCCCGCGGAGGCCACGGCGAGCGCGGATGCCGCGCCCGCCCCGCACTCGCAGACGCTGTCCCGCGGCATCCGCGTGCTGGAGACGCTCGCCGACGCCGAGCGTCCGCTCTCCATCGTGGAGCTCGCCGCCGCCCTCGGCGTGCACCGCTCGATCGTCTACCGGATCCTCCGCACGCTCGAGGACCACGGCCTCGTCGTCCGCAATCCCGCGGGCGCCGTGCTCCTCGGGCCGCGCATGGCCACGCTCGCCCGCTCGGTGTCGCGCGACCTGCAGTCCGCGGCGGTGCCCGAGCTCGGCGCGGTCGCAAACGAGCTCGGGATGACGGCCTTCCTGGCCGTGCTCGACCGCGGCGAGGTCGTCACACTGGTCAGCATCGAGCCGACGCACGCGCACGCGGCCGTCGCCCAGCGGCCGGGCACCCGCCATCCGATCACGACCGGGGCGCCGGGGATCGCCCTGCAGTCCGCGCTCACCGAGGCGCAGTGGCGCGAGCTTCCCGACGGTCACCCGCGGGACGAGGCGCTGGAGGCACGCGGGCGCGGATTCGCGACCAGCCACGACGAGGTCATCCCCGGCCTGGCATCGGTCGCGGTGCCGCTCGTCGTCCACAGCCAGCCGCTCGCTGCGCTGGCGGTCGTGTACGTGGCGAACGGCCGCGACGTGACCGCCATCGGCGCCCGCCTCGCGCGCGCGGCCGCCACGGTCGCCGCGGAACTGCGCTGAACGTCGCCGCCACGGCTCACACCGTCGCCGCCTCCACCCCGTCCGGCACCGCTCCGCCTCCCTCGCGCGCACGGCCGACTCCACCCGCCTCCGCCACCGCCAGGATCGGCGCGAAGAACTCCCCCAGCTCCTCGTACCCCGCCAACGGCAGCACCTGCGCCACGTACTGGTCCGGCCGCACCACCACGATCACGCCGCCGCGGTCGATGCCGCGCGCGTCGAACACGTCGTCCGCCGGCGCCGTCGCGTACACCTTCTCGTAGTCGATCAGCTGAAACGGACCCACCCGCGGCAGGAAGACGTCCGGCACCCGCCCGAGGTCGACGCCGGTGTGGTCCTGCTGGTAGACGACCTTCACGTCGAACCACGCGTCGGCATCCGCACCCTGCGGCGTCGCGGCGAGCGGGGACCGCGGGGAGGCCGCGAGCCAGTCGGCGAACGCCGCCACCAGGGCGCCCTCGCCCGCGGGCGCGGCGTCGGCGAACACGTAGATGCGCCACCGCCCGTCCGCCGTCGCGTGGTGCCCGAGGTGCACGGGATTCGTGTCGCACACCCGTTCCACGATCGGCGACTTGAACCGCTTGCCGATCGGGAACCCGGTCGCCAGCTCCTGATGCCCTGGCTCGCCGACGATCAGCGACGGCCCGTACTCCGTCAGGAACCCGGCGGGGAACTCGGCCGTGCGCACGTAGAAGTCCTCCAGCTCCGACGGGTCCTTCAGGTCCTCCGGCCTGGTCGCCATCAGGGTCGACCACTCCTTGTCGAAGTCGATCAGGTTCTTGGCCACCACGTGCCGCTCCGCCGAGTAGGTCGCCAGCAGCGCCTCCGGACTGCGGCCCTGCAGCACATGGCCGAGCTTCCAGCCGAGGTTGAAGCCGTCCTGGATGGAGACGTTCATCCCCTGCCCCGCCTTGGCGCTGTGCGTGTGGCAGGCGTCGCCCGCGATGAACACGCGCGGGGTGCGCGACCCCAGCGCGTCGAGCGGGACGTCGTCGAACCGGTCGGTCAGCCGGTGCCCCACCTCGTAGACGCTGTGCCAGGCGACGTCGCGCACGTCGAGTGTGTACGGATGCAGGATCTCGTTGGCCTTGGCGATGATCTGCTCCATGCTCGTCGCCCGCACCGCGCCGTGGTCGTCGTCGGCGACGGAGCCGAGGTCCACGTACATCCGGAACAGGTGGCCGCCCTCGCGCGGGATGAGCAGGATGTTGCCGAACTCCGACTGGATGGAGCACTTGGTGCGGATGTCGGGGAAGTCGGTGACCGCGAGCACGTCCATCACACCCCACGCGTGGTTGGCCTGGTCCCCGGCGAGCGTGCAGCCGATCGACTCGCGCACCCTGCTGCGCGCGCCGTCCGCGCCGACCACGTACTTGGCGCGCACCACGCGCTCCTCACCCGCGCTCTCACCCTCGGTGCGCGCGAGCGTCACCACCACCGGGTACTCGCCCTCGTCCTCGACGTGGAGGCCGCGGAACTCCCAGCCGTAGTCCGGCCGCATCCGCGTCGGGCCGTTGCCCATGAACTCGGCGAAGTAGTCGAGCACGCGCGCCTGGTTGACCAGCAGATGCGGGAACTCGCTGATCCCGGTCGGGTCGTCGACGGCACGCGCCGCCCGCACGATGCGGGTCGGGTCGGCCGGGTCCGGCTTCCAGAACGCCATCTCGGTGATCCGGTACGCCTCCGCGGTGATCCGCTCGGCAAACCCGAACGCCTGGAAGGTCTCGACGCTGCGCGCCTGGATGCCGTCGGCCTGGCCGATCTCCAGCCTCCCGCCGCGGCGCTCGATGAGCCGGGTGCTGACCCCGGGGAACTGGGCGAGCTGCGCGGCGGTGACCATCCCCGCCGGTCCCGATCCGACGACGAGCACGTCCATGACCTCCGGCAGCTCGGCGGACCAGGCCGGCCCGGCCGCGGGCAGCACGTGCGGGTCGCCTGACACGTAGCCGTGGTGGTGGAACTGCATGGGTGGCTCCTCACTTCATCGTGATCGCGTGTTCCATATCCGAACGACCGGTTCGAATATCGCGCATCCAGGATAGAGCGAGCAGCGATGACCGACAACCATGTGGCTGCCGGTGCGATGACGGAGAGGACCCGGGAGGAGACCGGGACCAACGGAGCCGACTGCGAGGTTCGAACTCGCGACCGCTCGCTTACAAGGCGAGTGCTCTACCAGCTGAGCTAAGTCGGCGGACATGACGGACGCCCGTCGCGAACCATCCTAGGGGATGCGCGGCGGGCGTCCTGGAGCCGCGAAAGGGCTGCCGGAGTCAGCTCCCCGCGCTCGGCGACGGCGTCGGCGTGGAGGTCGACGAGTACTCGTCGCCCTGTGCCTGGAGCACGAACGCCTTGAAGTCGTCCGCGTTCGTCAGCGAACCGGTGTAGGGCTTGCCGTTGACGAGCACCAGCAGGGCGTTCGTCATCTTCTTCACGCTGGAGTTGGGGATCGGCCCGCTGAGCGCGCGGTCGCTGGCGTTGCCGACCCAGGTCTTGAACCGGCCGTCGCCGACGCAGGAGTCGACGTCCGCCGGGGAGGCGCCCGCCGCCTCCGCGAGCTTCGTGAGCTGGTCGTCGGTCAGCCCGGGACCGCCCTCCGCCGGCTGGTGCTCGAACAGCGACTGGTTGAAGGCCCAGAACGACTTCGGCGAGTAGTTCGCCACGCACGCCGCCGCGTTCGCGGCGCGCAGCGAGTACCGGGTGCCGGCCGAGTGGCTGGTGTAGATCGCCACCGGGTGCATCTCGACGGTCACGGCGCCGTCCTTCACCAGCGGCTGGAGCTGCTTGAGATTCGTGCGCTGGAACTCGCCGCACAGCTTGCACAGGTAGTCGGCGTAGATGCGGATGTCGACCGAGCTGCCGTTGGTGGCGGGCGTGCTGGGGATGGGATTCGCATCGGCCGCGAGCGCCGGGGTCGCCTTGACCTTGAGGCCGGAGCCGACCAGCACGCCGTCGCTGGCCATGTTCTTGGGGCCGGGCACGGTCGGCCGGATGGCCCCCATGATCACCACGGCGACGATGGCCGCGATCGCGAGGACGCCGAGCACGATGCCGCCGGAGAGCAGGGTCCTGTTCCTGCGGTCCTTGCGCTGCTGGGTCGTGCGGAGCTGTCGGGCTTTCTCCCGTGCAGCCGCGCGGACGTCGCCGCTGCGGCTCTCGTCGGGGTCGTTCATGGAACTCATATCGTGGGGGAATCGGCTCTCGGGGGTAGGCGATGCGGCGCGCGGGGGGACGTGCCGCCGGGTGTGGCGTGAGCAGACGCAACCAGAAGACCATATTGCGGCAGTCTGGGAATAGACCAGACATACCCCCCTCACGTCCCGAACGCCAGCTGCGCGTTGCCCCCCGAGTGTGGGCCGCGGCCTCCCGGGGGCCCCTATCACCAGGTGGTAAAACCTGGGCTTCGTATGGCTTACTATGGGGGTCGTGGCATCGACGCCCTCGGACGTCGACGCCACGTCTATTCCATTCACAACGGATCGTCCGGCACGTACCTGCCGGTGAAGGAGACAAAACAACCATGGCGACTGTCACCTATGACAAGGCGACCCGGCTCTATCCGGGTTCCAACCGCCCCGCGGTCGACGCTCTCGACCTCGACATCGCAGACGGCGAGTTCCTCGTCCTCGTCGGCCCCTCCGGCTGCGGAAAGTCCACTTCGCTCCGCATGCTCGCGGGTCTCGAAGAGGTCAACGACGGCAACATCTTCATCGGCGAGCGCAACGTCACCGACGTGCCGCCGAAGGACCGCGACATCGCGATGGTGTTCCAGAACTACGCGCTGTACCCGCACATGACCGTCGCCGAGAACATGGGCTTCGCGCTCAAGATCGCGGGTGTCGGCAAGGACGAGCGCGCCTCCCGCGTCCTCGAGGCCGCCAAGCTGCTCGACCTGGAGCCCTACCTCGGCCGCAAGCCGAAGGCGCTCTCCGGTGGTCAGCGTCAGCGCGTCGCCATGGGCCGCGCGATCGTCCGCTCCCCCCAGGTGTTCCTCATGGACGAGCCGCTGTCGAACCTCGACGCCAAGCTCCGCGTGCAGACCCGCACCCAGATCGCCTCGCTCACCCGCCGTCTCGGCGTCACCACGGTCTACGTCACGCACGACCAGACCGAGGCGCTCACCATGGGCGACCGCATCGCAGTCCTCAAGGACGGCGTGCTCCAGCAGGTCGGCACCCCGCGCGACCTGTACGCCCAGCCGCGGAACGTCTTCGTAGCCGGCTTCATCGGCTCCCCCGCCATGAACCTGTTCACGGCGGACGTCACCGACGGTGGCATCAAGTTCGGCACGACGGTCGTCCCGGTCGAGCGCGACGTGCTCGCCAACGCCGGCAACTCCGTCACCATCGGTGTCCGCCCGGAGGACGTCGTCGTCTCCAACGCCGAGAACGGCGGCCTGAAGGTCGCGGTCGACCTCGTCGAGGAGCTCGGCGCCGACGGCTACCTCTACGGCCACTCCGAGGTCGACGGCAAGCGCACCGACATCGTCGGCCGCGTCGACGGCCGCGTTCACCCGAACGCGGGCGACACCGTGTACATCACCCCGAAGCCGGGTCACGTCCACCTCTTCCACGCGGAGTCGGGCGAGCGTCTCGGCGGCGCCGTCGTCGACTAAGGTCGTCGGAGCGAATCCTCACTCTGCCGCAGTCCGGATCCGGGCTGCGGCAGAGTGCTTTTCCGCCACTACCCGTTCCCGGAAGGCGCCTCATGGCCGGCTCTGTCAACATCACCGCGGCGACCGTCGATCCCGCACTGCTCGATCTGCCCTGGAACCTGCCGCTCGACCAGTGGTCGAACGAGCACATCGCACTGCTGCCCAAGGGCATCAGCCGTCATCTCGTGCGGTTCGCCAACCTGTCCGGCTACGTCATCGCCATCAAGGAGACGACGGCGGAGATGGCGCAGCGCGAGTACGACATGCTGCGCACCCTCCAGCGCCTGGACGTGCCGTGCGTCGACCCGGTCGCCGTCATCAAGAACCGGTCCGATGACGACGGCGACGCGCTGAACGCCGCGCTGGTCACCCGGCACCTCAAGTTCTCGCTGCCGTACCGCGCCCTGTTCTCGCAGACGCTGCGCCCCGACACCGCGACCCGGCTGGTCGACGCCCTCGCCGTGCTCCTGGTGCGGCTGCACATCGTCGGCTTCTTCTGGGGCGACGTCTCGCTCTCGAACACCCTGTTCCGCCGCGACGCCGGCGCCTTCGCGGCGTACCTGGTGGACGCCGAGACCGGACAGATCTACGACGGCGGCCTCTCGAACGGCCAGCGCGAGAACGACCTGGAGATCGCCCGCGTCAACATCGCCGGCGAGCTCATGGATCTGGAGGCCGGCGGCCGCGTGGACGAGGAGCTCGACCCTATCAAGGTGTCGAACGGGATCGTCGCCGCCTACCGCTCGCTCTGGAAGGAGCTGACCGGCAGCGAGTCGTTCTCGTCGTCGGAGCGCTGGCGGATCAGCCAGCGCGTGGAGCGCCTGAACGAGCTCGGCTTCGACATCGAGGAGCTGGCGATCAAGACCTCCGACGAGGGCACGACCGTCCGCATCCAGCCGAAGGTCGTCGACGCCGGCCACCACTCCCGCCGCCTGCTGCGCCTGACCGGCCTGGACACCGGCGAGAACCAGGCCCGCCGCCTCCTCAACGACCTGGACTCGTACTCCGCGACCCTCGGCAAGCGCGGCCTCGACGAGGAGGCGATGGCCCACGAGTGGCTGCTGCGCGTCTTCGAGCCGGTGGTCCGGGCTATCCCGTCCGACCTGAAGGGCAAACTCGAGCCGGCGGAGGTCTTCCACCAGCTCCTGGAGCACCGCTGGTTCATGTCGCAGGCCGAAGGCCGGGACGTCCCGCTGGCGGAGGCGCTGACCTCCTACATCAACAACATCCTCCGCCACCGCCGCGACGAGGCCACGGTGGTGGGCCCGCCCACCGAGACGATCAGCATCCCGGTGATCGGCGGCGCCACGGCCGTCGAGACCGACGACGACGAGGACGACTGGCGCTCGAAGGTCTGACGCCCCGCGCGCCGCCCCCACTCTGGTGGGCGCGGCCCGCGGCGGCCGCCCGCTACGCTCAGAATGTCACAGAGCGAGGAGCACGATGTCCTTCACCGACCAGCCCGACGGTCAGCAGCCCTACGGCCAGCCGCAGTACGGCCAGCCGCAGTACGGCCAGCCGCCGCAGCCGCAGCCGCCGTACGGCCAGCAGTCGTACGGCCAGCCGCAGCCCGGTCAACCGGCAGCGCCGTATCCGTACGCCTACGCGGCCCCGCCCCGGACGAACGTCCTGGCGATCGTCTCGCTGGTGTCCGCCTTCGTGGTCAGTATCGTCGCCGTCATCACCGGCCACATCGCCCTGTCGCAGATCAGGCGCACCGGCGAGGCAGGCCGGGGCATGGCGCTGGCCGGCCTGATCCTCGGCTATGCAGGCACGATCCTCGGCCTGCTGTTCTTCATCGTGTGGCTCACGCTGTTCCTGTCGATCATGAGCCACTCCGGCGCGTTCACGGGCACCGGCAACCCGAGCTGAGCCGAGCTGGGCTGACCTCGGCGCCGGGTCAGCGCTTCGCGCTCTTCGCCTCCGCTCGCAGCTTCGCGATCTCGTAGAGCGCGACGCTCGCGGCGATCCCGGCGTTGAGCGACTCCGTGGTGGCGGAGATCGGGATGGAGACCACCGCGTCGCAGGTCTCGGTGACCAGCCGGGAGAGGCCCTTGCCCTCGCTGCCGACCACGATCACGACCGGGCGGTCGGCGAACGAGAGGCCGGGGAGGCTGGTGTCGCCGCCGCCGTCGAGGCCGAGGACGAAGACGCCCGCCTTCTTGAACTCCTTGAGGGTCTGGGTGAGGTTGGGGGCCATCGCGACGGGCGTGCGCGCCGCCGCGCCCGCGGAGGTCTTCCAGGCGGCCGCCGTCATTCCGACCGAACGCCGCTGCGGGATGATCACGCCTTGACCGCCGAACGCAGCCGTCGAGCGGATGATCGCACCGAGGTTGCGGGGGTCGGTGATCCCGTCGAGCGCGACGAAGAGCGGCGTCTCGCCCTTGCGCAGGGTGAGGTCGAGCAGCTCGCCCGGGTGGGCGTACTCGTACGGCGGCACCTTCAGCGCGACGCCCTGGTGCACGGCGTCGCGGCCGGCGAGCCGGTCGAGCTCCGGGCGCATGATCTCCAGCACCGGGATGCCCCGGCGGGTGGCGATCGAGAGGATCTCCTTCGTCCGGTCGTCCATCTCGACCCGCGCCGCGATGTAGAGGGTGGAGGCCGGGATCGCCGCGCGCAGCGCCTCCAGCACGGAGTTGCGTCCGGTGACGATCTCGCTCTCGTCGCCGGTCTTCGCCCGGCGGGCCGCGCCGGAGGCGCCACGAGGCGCGCCGTCCCGGCCGCCGCGCTGCTCGGCCTTCGCCGCCGCGCGCTCCCGGAGCTGCTTGTTCTTGTAGGCCACGTGGTACTCGCGGTCCTCGGCCTTCGGGGTCGGGCCGCGGCCCTCCAGCGCCTTGCGGCCGTGGCCGCCGGTGCCGACCTGGGCGCCCTTCTTGCCCTTCCTCACGGCCCCGGCACGGGGCTTGCCACCTGAGTTCTTCATGCTTCGATGCTCCAATGCGACCCCGACGGGGTGTCTTCGATACTGATTCCCGCGGCGGTCAATTCGTCGCGGATGCGGTCTGCTGCCGCGAAGTCGCGCGCCTGCCGCGCATCCTGCCGATCCGCGAGCAGGCGGTCGATCAGGCTGGCGAGCGCGTGCTCGGCCGTGCTCGAACCGGCGGTGCGCCACTGCGGCGAGAGCGGGTTGATGCCGAGCACCTCGGTCATCGCGAGAACGTGGCCACGCGCGGCCGCGGCCGCCTCCAAGTCTTCCGCATCCAGCGCCGCGTTTCCTGAACGCACGGTGTCGTGCAGCACGGCGAGCGCCTGCGGCACCGCGAGGTCGTCGTCCATCGCCTCGGCGAACGCGCCGGGCACGACCTCCACGCCGCTGCCGGCGAACCGTGTGCCCGAGAGCCGCCGGTCGACCCGCTCGAAGAAGCCCGCGATGCGGTCGAGTGCGGCCTCGGCCTCGCTGAGCGAGCCGTCGTGGAAGTCGATGGTGGAGCGGTAGTGCGCCGAGCCGAGGTAGTAGCGCACCACCAGCGGCCGGGCCGCGCCCAGGAGGTCGGCCGCGTAGACCGAGTTGCCGAGCGACTTGCTCATCTTCTGCCCGTTGACGTGCACGAGGCCGTTGTGCACCCAGTACGACGCGAACGCGTCGCCGAGGGCCGTCGACTGCGCGATCTCGTTCTCGTGATGGGGGAAGCGCAGGTCGAGGCCTCCGCCGTGGATGTCGAACTGCGGCCCGAGGTAGCGGCGCGACATCGCCGAGCACTCGATGTGCCAGCCGGGCCGGCCGTCGCCCCACGGCGACGGGAACGCCGCCGACGCCGGCTCGTCGCTCTTGCGTCCCTTCCACAGCGCGAAGTCGCGGGGATCGCGTTTCGCGCGCGGGTCCGCGTCGGCCGCGGCCTCCATGTTCTCGATGCTCTGCCTGGTCAGCTCGCCGTACGACGGCCAGCTCCGCACGTCGAAGTAGACGTCGCCGGAGCCGTCTGCGGCCGCGTAGGCGTGGCCGCGCTCGATGAGCCGCGCGATCAGCTCCTGCATCTGCGGGATGCTCGCGGTCGCGCGCGGCTCGTAGGTCGGCGGCTGGATCCCGAGCGCCGTGTAGGCGGCGGTGAACTCCAGCTCGAACCGGTAGGCGAGCGCCCACCACTCCTCCGAGCCGCCCTGCGACTGCGCCGCCAGTGCGTTGACGAGGATCTTGTCGTCGATGTCGGTGACGTTGCGCACCAGGGTGACGTCCAGCCCGCGGTAGCCGAACCAGCGGCGCAGCTGGTCGTACACCAGGGCCGAGCGCAGGTGCCCGATGTGCGGCGACGACTGGACCGTCGGCCCGCAGACATACATGCCCACCGCACCGGGGTGCAAGGGGACGAAGTCGCGCAGGGCGCCGGCCTTCGTGTCGAAGAGTCGCAGAGTCACGGCACAAGCCTACGGGTCGGGCAATGCGCCCACCTCATCCATGACCGAAGTGGTGGACAAGTCGGCCGGCGCGCGTGACTGTGGAGGACTACCGGCTACCGGCTGGCGGCGCGCGAGGCGAGGGCCTCGTTGACCGGCGCGAACCTCACCCTGTCGAAGATCAGCTCGATCGCGGTGATCCTCCCGTCGCGCACCGTCACGAGTTCGACGCACGGCACCGCGCCCGCCGGGGTGTCGGTCACGAAGTCGTACACGACGCAGGCGCGATCCCCGTCCGCGAACACTTCTCGAACGTCGTTCCGCACCAGCGCGGGCAGCAGTCGCTCGAGCGCCTCCAGCCAGCCCTGCTTCCCGATCGTCCCTCCGGCGAACACCGCCGCCAGCCCGTCGGAGAGCAGCGCGTCGACCGCCTCCAGATCATGGGCGCCGACCGCCTCGATGTACGCGCGCCCGATGGTCGCGCTGTCCTTCTCCGTCATCTCGTTCTCCCTTCCACAAACCAGAGTAAGTACAAACGTTGATTTGTGCTAGTCTGGATTCCGACAGGAGGCCCATGCCACAGACCGCCGGGGACCGTTCGCTCGACGCAGCTCTCACCGCGCTCG
The DNA here is from genome assembly GCF_057655165.1 of Leifsonia sp. Soil_N53. Lineage (NCBI taxonomy): Bacteria > Bacillati > Actinomycetota > Actinomycetes > Micrococcales > Microbacteriaceae > Leifsonia > Leifsonia sp. Soil_N53. The sequence goes on along the minus strand of NZ_JBDGMM010000020.1, from coordinate 6,131 downwards.
CCGACGCGAACAGGCGCGCCATTCTCGCCGCGCTCCGCGCCGGCCCGACCCCCGTCGGGCAGCTCGCCGGCGAACTCGGCCTCTCGCAGCAGGTCACGTCGCATCACCTCGGCGTGCTCCGTCGCGCAGGCCTGGTCTCCGGCAGTCGCGACGGCACCCGGCATCTCTTCGTAGTGGACACCGACGGCCTCGCCGCCGTGCGTTCCTACCTCGACGAGTTCTGGCCGAGCCACCTGGCCGCACTGAAGGCGGCCGTCGAGGGCCGGCAGGAGGCGTCCGATGGCTGAGCACGTCGCGGCGATCGACATCGCGGCTCCGCCGGACGTCGTCTTCGCCTACCTCGTCACGCCCGCGGGCCTGACCTCGTGGATGGGCCAGCACGCCGTCCTCGACCCGCGCCCGGGCGGCGAGTTCACAGCCGACATCGCCGGGAGCCCGATCCGCGGCGAGTTCCTGGAGGTGGACGAGCCGCACCGGGTGGTGGTCAGCTGGGGCCTGGCCGGCAGCGCCGACCTGCCGCCCGGAGCCTCCACGGTCACGTTCACGCTGACGCCGATCACGATGGGCACCCGGGTGCAGGTGCACCACGCCGGCCTTCCCGAGCCGCGCGTCGCCGGCCATCGCGCGGGCTGGGCCCACTTCCTGCCGCGCCTCGCGCTCGCGGCGGCCGGAGAGGACCCGGGCGTGGACGACTGGAGGCCGCTCGCGGCAGGGAGCTGATCAGCACAGGGATCTGATCAACGCGGGAACAGCAGCGCCGTCGCGAAGACGGCGATCCCGTCCCCGCGCCCCGTGAAGCCGAGCCCGTCCGTCGTCGTCGCGCTGACGGAGACCGGTGCGCCGAGGATCCCGGACAGGAGCCGCTCGGCCTCCACCCGGCGCGGCGCGAACTTCGGCTTCTGCCCGATGAGCTGCACCGACACGTTGCCGATCCGGAAGCCCGCCTCCTCGACCAGCCGGCGGGTCTCCGTGAGGAACACCTCGCCGTGCGCTCCCGCGAACCGCGGATCGCCCGTCCCGAACACCCCGCCGATGTCACCGAGCCCGGCCGCCCCGAGCAGGGCGTCGACGATCGCGTGGCTTGCGGCGTCGCCGTCGCTGTGCCCCGACAAGCCGGGCTCCCCCGGCCAGTGCAGGCCGGCCAGCCAGAGCTCGGCGGACGGGTCGAACGCGTGCGTGTCGGTACCGAGTCCGATCCGCGGCGCACCAGAAGGCGCCAGGAGGTCGCGCGCGCGCTGCAGGTCCCACGGCGTCGTGATCTTGAAGGCCTCCGTCGCCCCCGGCACCACCGTCACGCGATATCCGGCCGCGGCGACGAGCCCGGCGTCGTCCGTCTCGTCGGTGGTCGCCGCGGCATATGCGGCCAACAGCTGATCGCGCGGGAAGCCCTGCGGGGTCTGCACCGCGGCCAGCGCCGACCGGTCGACGGTCTCGTGCACCGCTCCGTCGCCGGTGACGCGCTTGATCGTGTCGCTGACCGGGAGGCCGGGGATCACGCCGTGCCCGGTCTCGAGCACGGCCTCCACCACGGCGTCGAACAGTGCGGAGGGCGTGAGCGCCCGGGCGGCGTCGTGCACGAGCACCACGTCCACCTCGTCACCGATCACGGCGAGCCCCGCCGCGACCGACTGCTGGCGCGTGGAGCCTCCCGCCACGACCTCCACAGGCCGGCCGAAGACGAGCCCGGCGATGTCCGCGGCCTCCGCAGCGCGGTCGGCGGGCACGACGAGCACCGCGTCCACCTGCGCCCGCATGCCGCGCACGGCATGCAGCGACCGCTCCAGCAGGGTGCGCCCTCCGAGCTCCACGAACGCCTTCGGCACCTCCGCCCCCAGGCGCGTGCCCGAACCGGCTGCGACGACGACGACCGCAACGCGCGGCCCAGAGTTGCTGATCACGTCACGAGACTACCCGGACAGCGCCCGGGCCCCGCAGATGCCGAAAGCCCCGCTGCGCGGTGCAGCGGGGCTGTCGAAGCAGGTGAATCGCGGGTTAGGAGGCGAGCACCTCGTCGAGGAGGCTCGATGCCTTCTCGTCGTCGGTCTTCTCCGCGAGGGCGAGCTCCGAGATGAGGATCTGGCGTGCCTTGGCGAGCATGCGCTTCTCGCCGGCGGACAGGCCGCGGTCCTGATCACGGCGCCACAGGTCGCGGACGACCTCGGAGACCTTGATGACGTCGCCCGACGCCAGCTTCTCCAGGTTCGCCTTGTAGCGACGGGACCAGTTGGTGGGCTCCTCCGTGAACGGGGCGCGCAGCACCTCGAACACGCGGTCGAGGCCCTCCTTGCCGATGACATCCCGCACACCGACCAGATCCACGTTCTCAGCCGGGACCTCGATGGTCAGGTCGCCCTGAGTCACGTTGAGCTTGAGGTACAGCTTCTCTTCACCCTTGATGATTCTTTTCTTGACCTCGGTGATCGTTGCAGCACCGTGATGGGGGTAAACGACGGTTTCGCCAACCTCGAAAAGCATAGATATGTTGTCCCTTCAGCAACGAATAGGATACCACACCAGGCACATGCTAAGGTTCGCCCCCGCGCTCCCGGGGAGGCCGGGAAGCCCTGTCGGCATACGGTAAACTCGTCGAGAAAACCGCTTCGTAACAGGGCATCACCGCGCCGTCGAGCGGAACGATCGGGAGGGTCATCCAGTGAAAGCTCGCGTCGCGGCGTCCATCGTCCTCGCCCTGGCGGTCGCAGCCGGTACAGCCGGTTGCGGGTTCATCGCACCGCAGGCCACCACGAAGCACTACGACGCGAGCGACGGCGTGAGCGGCAATGTCGGGCAGATCGACGTGCGCAACGCCTTCATCGTCACCGACGGCGTCGGCGGCAAGGTCGGCAACCTCGTGGTGAGCCTGGTCAACACCGACACCAAGAGTCACCGCGTCGCCATCACGTCCGCCGGCTCCGGTGCCGCTGCGTACGTCACCGTCGAGCCCGGCCAGGTCAAGAAGGTCGGCACCCAGCCCGACAAGGCCTCCGCCAGCAACGTCTTCCTCACCCCGTTCGAGGCGCTGCCCGGCAGCAACTACCCGGTGTACTTCCAGTACGGCGACGCGACCGGCGTGAAGCTGCAGGTCCCGGTCCTCGACGGAGGCCTCCCGGATTACAAGGCCCTCGTGCCGCCGACCATCCTGCCGGCCCAGGGCTGAGCGGACGGCCGCACGGCACACACGAAGCCGCCCTCGCGAGTCGCGAGGGCGGCTTCGTCGTTCCCGGCGGCGGCCGGCCTCAGGCGTTGAAGCGGTAGCCGAGCCCGCGCACCGTCACCAGCATCTGCGGGTCGGACGGGCTCTCCTCGATGCGTGAGCGGATTCGCTTGATGTGCACGTCGAGCGTCTTGGTGTCGCCGAAGTAGTCGCTGCCCCACACCCGGTCGATGAGCTGACCGCGGGTGAGCACGCGCCCGGCGTTGCGCAGCAGCAGCTCCAGCAGTTCGAATTCCTTGAGCGGCATGGAGATCTCGCCGCCCTTGACCGAGACCGTGTGGCGGTCGACGTCCATGCGGACGGTGCCGGCCTCCAGGATGCCGTCGTCCTCCAGCTCGGCCTCGTCCACGCGCCGTCGGAGGACGGCGCGGATGCGCGCCAGCAGCTCGCGCGACGAGTACGGCTTGGTGACGTAGTCGTCTGCGCCGAGCTCGAGGCCGACCACGATGTCGACCTCGGAGTCCTTGGCGGTCAGCATGATGATCGGGACGTTGGAGCGCGTGCGGATCTCCCGGCAGACCTCCGTGCCGGGGATGCCCGGCAGCATGAGGTCGAGCAGCACCAGGTCGGCGCCGCCGCGGTCGAACTCGGCGAGCGCCGTCGGGCCGTCTTCGGCGACCGTCACCTCGTAGCCCTCGCGCTTGAGCAGGTACGCGAGCGGCTCGCTGAGCGCGGCCTCATCCTCGACGAGCAGGATGGCTGTCACAGGTTCTCTCCAATCGGGGGACGGACGGTGGCGGCCTCTGGCAGCCGGATGGTGAAGGTGGAGCCTCGGCCGGGCTGCGACCAGACGCGGACCTCGCCGCCGTGGTTCTGCACGGCGTGCTTGACGATCGCAAGCCCGAGGCCCGTGCCACCGGTATTGCGGGAGCGGGCCTGGTCCACCCGGAAGAAGCGCTCGAACACGCGGTCGAGGTCGTCCTCCGGGATGCCTTCACCCTGGTCCGTGACCGCGATCTCGACGACGCCGTCGACCGTGCGCACGCCGATCCCGATCCGGGAGTCCTCCGGCGAGTACTGGATGGCGTTCGAGATGAGGTTGTGCACGGCGGTGACCAGCAGCGCCTCGTTGCCGATCACAGTGGCGTCCTTCTCGCCGCGCATCGCGATCTCGATCTGGCGCGACTCGGCCGCGACCTTGTTCTGGTCCACGGCGGCGCGGACGACCTTCTTCGCCGACAGCTCCTCGGCGTCGCCGATCGCGTCGGCGGCCTGCAGGCGGCTCAGCTCGATGATGTCCTGCGTGATGCGGGCGAGGCGGGAGGCCTCCTCGCTGAGCCGCAGCGCGAAGCGGCGCACCTGGTCCGGGTCGTCGGAGGCGTCGTCCAGGGCCTCGGCCAGGAGACTGACCGCGCCGATCGGCGTCTTCAGCTCGTGGCTGATGTTCGCCACGAAGTCGCGGCGCACGGACTCCAGCCGGAATGACTCCGTGCGGTCCTCGGCCAGCAGCAGGATGTAGCGGGAGCCCAGCCGCGCCACACGCACGCTCAGGTGGATGTTGGCGTCGCCGAACGGCCCGCGCGCCAGCTCGCACTCCTCGGTGACCGGCTCGCCGGTGCGGCGCACCCGGTCGACGAGCTCGATCAGGTGCGGGTGCACGAGGGCGCCGTTCCAGACCAGACCGATCGCATGCGCGCCGGGGGATGCCTTGATGACGTTGTTCGAGGGGTCCAGCACGACTCCGGCCGACTCCATCGCGTCGAGGACTTGGTCCACACCGTCCGGGACGGCCGGATTGGACACGGCCGCCGCATGGTCTCCGCGGCGTGCGGCGATGTGGAGGATCCAGACGAACCCCGCGCCGACGACCAGCCCCAGTCCCAGCGAGAGCAGCACCAACCAGGCGGAGTCCATACCCAAAGCGTAAGTGACGCAGGAGGACGCGCCGTGACCGATCACGCTCTCCGCCGCGTGTTTTCGCGGGTACGTTAGATACTGTTCAGCCCTACGGCACCATCCGTTAACCTCCCGAAGCGAGCATGCTGAGCGGGGTCGACTGACCTCTGTATCCCGCGTGCCCGCGCACGCCCAGGAAGGACCTCATCCCATGCGCGAAGTTTTCCAGCAGGAGCTGGCCGACGTCCAGGACCGGCTGGTCGAGATCGCCGAGCTGGTCGTCCGCTCGATCCGCGGCGCCACGGAGGCGTTCAACGAGTCGGATGTGTCCCTCGCCGAAGAGGTGATCGCCAACGACCACCACATCGACGAGCTCACGGTGCTCCTCGACGAGCTCTCGATCCAGATCCTCGCCCGCCAGCAGCCCGTCGCCCGCGACCTCCGCATCGTCGTCAGCGCGTTGCGGATCAGCGCGTCCCTCGAGCGGATGGGCGACATGGCCGAGCACATCGCCCAGCTCGCCCGCTACCGTTTCCCCGACAAGGTCGTCCCGAAGAGCCTCCGCTCGACGTTCGCCGAGATGGGCCGCCTGGACGTGCAGATCGCCGAGAAGCTCGCCGCACTGCTGCGCAGCCAGGACATGCGGCTCGCGGACGAGATCCGCAACGACGACGACGACATCGACGAGCTGCACGCCAGCGTGTTCGACAAGGTGCTCGGCGAGACATGGAAGGGCCAGGCGGTGGACACCGTCGACGCGACCCTCGCCAGCCGCTACCACGAGCGCTTCGCGGACCACGCAGTCTCCATCGCCAAGAAGGTCCAGTACCTCGCAACCGGCGACTGGGCCCCCGAACTGGCCGGCTGACCCACTGACCCTCGCCGAGGCGGCGGATACTCCGCCTCCTCGGCGGATTCGGCCGCAGTTCGTGCCGTCTCGGCGGCTCTCAGGCGAGCGGGATGCGGGCGGCGACGCGGCGGCGGGCGCCGGGGGCGCGCTCGACGAGCGCGAGCTCGGTGAGCGCGGTGTGGTCGCCGGGCGCGAGTGCGCCCCCGGGCTGGTCGCTCGCGTGCGGGCGGT
>NZ_JBDGMM010000019.1:0-6915 GCF_057655165.1 Leifsonia sp. Soil_N53 | reverse complement strand
CGCACGAGCTCGGCGCGGTCGCCGACCGTCGCCCAGGCGCCGTCGCGACGCAGCGGGCCCGGCGCGCCGGCATAGCCCCGGGCCACGTACGGCGAACGCACCCACAGCTCGCCGTCGCGCACGCGCAGCTCGACGCCGGGGAACGGCACCAGCCCGTCGCCGCGGTCGAGCGCCACGAAGGACAGCTCGGCCGCCCCGTAGTAGGCGGTGGTGCGGATTCCTGCAGCCTCGGCTCTGGCCCGGAGCCTCGGGTCCAGGTGCGACCCGCCGACCAGCGCGGACCGGATGCCGGACGCCGTGCCCGTCTCCAGCAGCCGGCGCAGCCCCTCGGGAGTGCCGTGGAAGCAGTCCGCCCGCCCGGCGGCCGACTCCGCGCCGCCCAGCACCGGCCGGGGCCCGCCGTCGAGCGCGTGGGCGAGCGAGAACAGCGTCAGCGAGGAGGAGGCCGGCGCGGGCAGGGCGACTGCAGTGCCGCCGCCTCCCGCGCCCAGCAGCTCCGCCACCGCCGCGAACGACGCGGCCCAGGAGGCGTGGCTGCGCAGCACGATCCGGGGCGCCCCGCTGCTGCCGGAGGTGAGCGTCGCCCAGCCGATCGGGTCGGGGTCGTCCGTGTATCGGTCGTCGCTGTCGCCCGGCTCGGCGTTCGACGCCGCCTCGACCGCCGCGGCGAGGTGCGCAGCCGGGCGTCGCGCGTCGAACACGAGCGGCACGTCGCCGGCGGCCCGCGCCTCGCGGAGCCGGTCGAGGAGGGCTTGCTCGTCGTCGGCCAGCGGGACGATCGGGCTCATGCGACCGGGGCGCCGTCCCGTCGGGGAGTCGTCGCCGGCACGGCCGCGGCCGCCCAGGTGCGCCGGAACGCGCGCGGGTAGGCCCGGACCAGCGTGGCCACGATCGCGGTCGCGAGCACCGCCTTGATGAGGTCGCCCGGCACGAAGGCGAGGCTGAGGAGCGCGGTCTGGCCGAGCGGAAGCCGGGTGACGAGGCTCTGCACCGGGATGCCGAACGCGTAGACCACGACGATGCCGCCCACGAGCACGCCGAGGAGCGTGCGCCAGACGACCGGCTTGCGGTTGCCGGCGTGGACGATGAGGCCGATGACCGCGGCGCCGACGATCCAGCCGAACAGGTAACCGGCCGATGGCCCGACGAAGACGCCGATGCCGCCGCGGCCGCCCGCCAGGAGGGGGAGCCCTGCGGCCACGAGCGCGAGCAGCACGGTCATCGACAGCGCGCCGAGCCACGGCCCGAGCAGTGCGCCGGCGAGCATGACGCCGAGCGTCTGCGCGGTGATCGGCACCGCGCCGAACACGGTGAAGCCGCCGGGGAGGCCGAGCACGGCGACGATCGCGGCGACGACGGCGACGCGGGCGAGGTCGGTGGCGTCGATCGAGCGGCGGGACGGGCGGGAGGCCACCGGGGCGCCGGGGGAGGTTTCGGTCATCGGTCTTCCTTTACCTGAACGCTGTTCACCTGAACGGCGTTCACTATAGTAGAACCGTGACGGGAAACGAAAGCGCTCGCAGACACAGCCGCGACGACGTGGCGGAGACGGCCCTCCGCATCCTCGACGACTACGGCCTTCCCGACCTCACCATGCGCCGCCTCGCCGCCGCGCTCGACGTGCAGCCGAGCGCCCTCTACTGGCACTTCCCCAACAAGCAGACGCTGCTCGCCGAGCTCGCCGACCGCATCGTGGGCCGCGCCGCCGCGCCCGCCGCGGCGACGGAGGACGCGAACTGGCCCGAGCGTGTCCGCGCCGAGGCGGCCGCCCTCCGTGACGCGCTGCTCGCCTACCGCGACGGAGCCGAGGTCGTGGCCAGCACCGCCGCGCTCGGCCTGGGCGCCGCACCGGCGCAGCGGCGACTGGAGGCGGCGGTCCGCTCGGGCGGCTTCGACGCCGAGACCGCGGACCGGGCGGCGACCGCGCTGCTCCACTTCGTGCTCGGCCACGTCTCGCACGAGCAGCAGCGGATGCAGTTCGACAGCATCGGCGTCCTGGCCACGGGGGCGGCCTCCCACCCGCTGGACGAGGCGGACTCCGCCGCCGCGTTCGCGTTCGGGGTCGAGCTGCTCGTGGGCGGGCTGCAGCGCCTCCGCGCTGTCCCCGGAGACGTCACCGCGTCCGGAGCCGTCAGTCGCTCCCGAAGATGACCTTCCAGCCACCGACGACGTTGGTGGCCAGATTGAACAGCGCGGCGAAGATCGCGCCGAGCGCCGAGACCACGATGACCTCCAGCACGGCGACCACGAGCGTGAACGTCATGACGTTGCCGAAGGTCAGCCCGGAGACCAGCGAGGCGCCCTGCGCGCCGGCGACGCTCTCCAGGAACGAGGTCATCGTGCCCACCAGCCCCACCTTGTCCAGCACGGACCAGCCGAGGAGTGCGAGGAGGACGGTCACGGCCGCCAGCACCAGGCTGATGAGGAACGACATCTTCAGCGCGGACCAGAAGTCGATGTAGACGAGGCGCATCGTCGCGCGCTTCTTCTGCTTCGTCCGTGCCGACATCGGCGACCTCCCCGGTGGTGCTCGTTCCGAACCGCTCGCGCGGCTCCCCCTCGGGCGATTCTATCCGACACGCCGCGCTGACCCCGGTACGCCCCGGAGCGGGAAACAAACCGATCGACCGGTTATGCATGTAATATGGCCCCTGCGGGGGCGGACGCCCGACCGACGTGCATGTCGCACCGGCGACCACTGGGGGGATGTCGGTCGGGCGGTTCCCTGACAAGAGATGGCAGCGCTCGAGAGATGGCAGCGCTGATGGGAAGTGGCGCCCCGTCACTCCACGACGAGCTCGGGCAGACCCCGCAGCGCGTCGAGCCGCCCGTCCGCGACGATGCCCGGCAGCAGCACGATCCACAGCTCGCGGATGCGCTGCAGCAGGTCCGCGCGGCCGGTCAGCGCCTCCGACACGAGCTGCACTCCCGTGAACGCGGGCGACAGCAGGTGCGCGAACATCGCCGGGTCGACCCGCTCGGAGACGTCGCCCTCCCGGATCGCCCGCGTGGTCAGCTCCTCGATCGCGCGAAACCAGTCCTCGTAGGGCTCGACGATCGCCTGGCCGGCCGTCCCGACGTCCGTGGTCAGCCGGATCCCGGCCCGCACGATCGGGTCCGCCAGGAGCTGCCGGCCGAGGCTCCCGCTGAGCAGCACGAGCGTCTCCAGGGCGGGCCGGCCCTGCTCGAGGATCGCCGCCGAGGCCGCCATCGTGCGGCGGTGCTCCTCGGCGACCACGGCGAGCGCCAGCTCGTCCTTCGACGCGAAGTGGAAGTACAGCGCGCCCTTGGTGAGCCCGGCCGCGCGAGCGATCTCGGAGATGGAGGCAAGCCCGAACCCACGCGCGCCGAACACCTCGGCAGCACCCCGGAGGATGGTGTCGCGGGTTGCGAGAGCGCGGGACTGGGTGGCCATGACCTCACAGAGTAGTGCGGCCCGCCCCGTCGCTGGCTGCATGAATCCGGCGGCGACGGGACCAGGCGCGGCGCTCGCCCGCGGAGTAGCGTGAGCGTATCCGCCGCCGGATCACCCCCGCAACCACGCCGACCGAGAGGGACATCCCCATGACCACCGTCGCCGACACCATCGTGGACATCATCCGGGACGCGGGCGTCAAGCGCGTGTACGGCATCCCGGGCGACTCGCTCAACGGCTTCACCGACGCGCTGCGCCGCGCCGGCGACATCACCTGGGAGCACGTGCGTCACGAGGAGGCGGCAGCGTTCGCGGCGGCGGCCGAAGCCGCCCTCACCGGTGAGCTCGCCGTGTGCGCCGGCAGCTGCGGCCCGGGCAACCTGCACCTGATCAACGGTCTGTTCGACGCCAACCGGAGCCGGGTCCCCGTGCTCGCGATCGCCGCGCAGATCCCCGGCCCCGAGATCGGCAGCACCTACTTCCAGGAGACGCACCCGCAGGACCTGTTCCGGGAGGCGGCCGTCTACACCGAGCTGGTGAGCATCCCCGAGCAGCTGCCGCGGGTGCTGGAGATCGCGATGCGCACGGCCATCGAGCGGCGCGGGGTCGCGGTCGTCGTCATCCCGGGCGAGATCTTCCTGAAGGACAGCGTCGGGCGCAAGCCGTCGGCGCCGATCGTCTACTCGCCGCGGGTGACCCGGCCGGCCGACGGCGAGCTGACGGCCGCGGCCGACATCCTGAACGCCGCCAAGAAGGTCACGATCCTCGCGGGGGCCGGCGTCGAGGGCGCCCACCCGCAGCTGATCGACATCGCGGCCGCCCTCCGCGCACCCGTCGTGCACGCCATGCGCGGCAAGGAGTTCGTCGAGTACGACAACCCGTACGACGTCGGCATGACCGGCCTGCTGGGCTTCTCCTCCGGCTACCGGGCGATGGAGTCCTGCGACGTTCTGCTCATGCTCGGCACCGACTTCCCGTACCAGCAGTTCTATCCGTCCAAGGCGAAGATCATCCAGGTGGACATCCGTGGCGAGAACCTCGGCCGGCGCACGCCGATCGACCTCGGCCTGGTCGGCAGCGTGAAGGACACGGTGGAGGCCCTCCTCCCGCTGCTCGCGGACCGGACGGACACCAAGCACCTCGACGCGTCCCGCTCGCACTATCTGAAGGCGCGCAAGAGCCTCGACGAGCTGGCCGTCAACGACCGCAACCGCACGCCGATCCACCCCCAGTACGTCGCCCGGCTGATCAGCGAGCTCTCCAGCGAGGACGCCGTGTTCATCCCCGACGTCGGCTCGCCCGTGGTGTGGGCGGCCCGCTACCTGCGGATGAACGGCTCGCGGCGGCTGATCGGCTCGTTCAACCACGGCAGCATGGCGAACGCGCTGTCACAGTCGATCGGCGCGCAGGCCGCGTTCCCGGGGCGGCAGGTGGTCGCGCTCGCCGGCGACGGCGGCCTCGCGATGCTGATGGGCGAGCTGCTGACGCTGGTGCAGCGGAAGCTGCCGGTCAAGATCGTGGTCTTCAACAACTCCTCGCTCAACTTCGTGGAGGTGGAGATGAAGGCCGCGGGCTTCGTGAACTTCGGCACCGGGCTGGAGAACCCGGACTTCGCCCGGGTCGCCGAGGCGATCGGCATCCACGGGCAGCGCGTCGAGAAGCCCGACGACCTGGAGGGCGCGCTGCGCACGGCGTTCGTCCACGACGGCCCTGCCCTCGTGGACGTGGTGACCGCGCGTCAGGAGCTCAGCATCCCGCCCGCGATCACCGCCGAGCAGGTCAAGGGCTTCACCCTCTATGCCCTCCGCACGATCATGTCCGGCCGCGGCGACGAACTCATCGACCTGGCCGACACCAACGTCTTCCGCCGCCTCTTCGACTGACCCCAGCCATCAGTCCCGGAGTTGTGTACGCGACACGCCGTGGGCAGCCGCACATAACTCCGGGACTGATGGCTGGGGTCAGTTGATGCAGACGGTGCTGGAGTAGTTGGTGGTGGGGCCGGAGTGCGTGGGCGCCGGAGCGGGGGCGGCAGGGGCCTGGCCGGTGGAGGCGGCGCCGGGTGCGGTCGGCATCAGGCCGTCCTCGCCGAGGACGACGGTGACGCCCTTGACGCTGCTCGTCTCCTGGACCGCGGCGCCGGGGAGGAGCGCCGCGACGGCCTTGGCCTGCGACTCCTGACCGGACGGGTACTGGATGGTGGTCGTCTGCTCCGAGCTCGCATCGCCCGCCGTGCCGGTCTTGAAGCCGGCCGCGGCGAACGCCTGCGTCGCCGTCCCGGCCGCGCCGTTCTCGCTGCCGCCATTGAGCACGGTGACCGTGGTGTCGGCGGGCTTGGCCGGCTTGGCGTCGTCGTACGCCGACGGCGTGCCCGTCAGGCTCTTGACGAACGCGGGCATCGCGGCGGTGTCCACCTGCACGATCGAGAGGTCCTCGCCGTCGACGGTGATGGTCGGCGTGCCGGAGATCGGGATCGTCGCCGACTGGATCTTGCCGCCCGTGAGGCCCTGCAGCTGCGCGGCGAGCTGGAGGAAGTTCAAGCCGGGGTCGGTCTCCAGCGAGCCGCTGATCGCGTCGAGCGCGCTGGTGAGCTTGGGCGGATTGAGCAGCGTGCCCGCCGACAGGAACTTGTGCGCCTCCACCGAGAGGAAGTACTGCTGGCGCACCACGCGGTCGAGGTCTCCGCGCGGGAGGCCGTGCCGCTGCCGCACGAACGACAGCGCCTGCTGTGCGTCCAGCGTCGAGACGCCCGCGGGGAAGTTCGCGCCCGAGTACGGGTCGTTCACGGCGTTGTTGAGGCACACCTGCACCGGGCCGAGAGCCTTCGCGATCGTGTAGAAGCCGAGCAGGGAGACCCGCACGTAGTGGTCGATCGAGAGCCCCGTGAGGTTCTCGACGGTCTGGATGAGCAGCTTGGCCCCGCCAGTCGGGTCGGTCGCGCCGCCGCCGAGCGAGAAGGCCGAGTTCAACTTGTTCATCCCGTGGCCGGGCACGTCGACCCAGGAGTCGCGGGGGAGTGAGACGAGGGTCGCCGACTTCCCGTTGGCCGGGATGTGCAGGATCATCATCGTGTCCGTGTTGGTGCCGCCGCCGTCGGACGTGGTGCTGAGCTGGTCCAGCTCGGCCTGGGTGGCGTTGTCGGGGCGGTGGTCGTCGCCGACCAGCAGGATGTTCTGGTCCTGACCGTCGACGTCGTTGCCGGACTTGCTGATCACATCGACGTGGCTGACGCCGCCGACGAAGCGGAAGTAGCTGTACGCGGCGTAGCCGCCGAGGACGACCAGGAGGACGGCCAGCCCTGCCGCGGTCCAGGCGATGATGCGCTTGGCGCGGCGGTGCTTCCTGGGGGGCCTGCCGCCTCCCGTGCCGCCTCCGTTGCCCCCGCCGCCCGTGCCGCGGCCGCCGTCGCCTCCGTCACCGAAGCCCCCGTCCGCGCGGCTCGGGTCGGGCGACCCGGAGAGGCCGAACAGGTCGAAGGGTGCGCCCGCGGCGCCCGCGCC
>NZ_JBDGMM010000018.1:0-17890 GCF_057655165.1 Leifsonia sp. Soil_N53 | reverse complement strand
CCCGCGCCGACCGCGACCGGAGCACGACCGCTGCGGACACCGTGGCGGCGGCCGCGCCGAGGGCGAGCACGCCCGCCGTCGCGAAGCCCTCGGTATAGCCGGACTCGGCGGGGAGGCCGCCGGTGCCGAGCGTGCCGGTGACGAGCGCGGTCATCACGGCGGCGCCGATCGCCGAGCCGACGGTGCGGAGGTTGGCGTTCATGCCGCTGGCGACGCCGGTCTGCGTGGCCGGGACGCTCTGCACCACCACGCTCGTGATCGCCGCGTAGACGATGCCGAGGCCGATCCCGAACACGCCGGAGGCCGCGGCGACCGCCGCGAGCGAGCCGTGCAGGAAGGCGAGCGACAGGCTGGCGCCCGCCATCACCGTCGCCGCGATGACGATCTGGCTGCGGAAGCCCAGCCAGCGCTCCAGCGGCCCGCTCAGGAAGCCGGTCACGGCCATCGTCACGAGCATGGGCAGCATCAGCAGCCCCGACTCCGCGACGGTCGCGCCCAGCCCGTAGCCGGTGGAGGCCGGCGTCTGCACGAACCGCGGGAAGAAGGCGAAGACCGCGAACATGGCTGCGCCGATGAAGATCGCGGCCGCGTTCATCGACCAGACGCCCGGCTCACGCATCAGCCGCATGTCGACCAGCGGATGCCGCGAGCGCAGCTCCACGACGACCCAGGCCGCGAGGAGCACGGCGGCGAGCGCGAACAGCCCGATCACCAGCGGCGACGACCAGCCCCACTGCGCGCCGGTGCTGAGCGGCAGCAGGAGCGCGATCAGCCAGCCCGAGAGCAGCGCGGCCGACCACGGGTTGACGCCTCCGGTCGCGCGGGTGGGCGACTCGGGGACGATGACGAGGGCGAGCACCGCGGCGGTGACCGTCAGCGCGACGGGCAGCAGGAACAGCCCGCGCCAGCTCAGGGCGGCGGCGAGCGGGCCCGCGAGCACGGTGCCGAGGCCGCTGCCGATCGCGATGATCGAGGCGATCGCGCCGATGGCCGACGGCAGGCGGTGCGGCGGGAACTCGTCGCGGATGATGCCGAAGGCGAGCGGGAACATCGCCCCGCCGAGGCCCTGGACGACCCGGCCGGCGATGAGGACGCCGATGGAGGGCGCGACGGCCGCGATCACGCTGCCGAGCGCGACCGCCAGCAGCGCGAGGACGAAGATCCGGCGCTTGCCGACCAGGTCGCCGACGCGGCCGAGCAGGGGCGTGGCGACGGCGGCGGCGATCAGCCAGGCGGTCATGGTCCAGGTGACGCCGGCGGTGGTGGTGTGGAGGTCCTGCTGGATGACCGGCAGGACCGGGACGACGAGCGACTGGAGCGTCGCGAAGGAGGCCACGCTCAGCGCCAGGACGGCGAAGGTGGCGGATGGACGGGATCGAGACATGGGGTACGTTCTTCCGTTTCTCGAAGGAAGGCCGACGTATGGGCGACCGGGTGAATCTCTGGTGAGGAGGAGTTACAATTGGAGGGAGGCTCCGTTCGGAGGCTGCCTCCGGTTACGGATACGACATTACCGGAGGGTGCCTCCGCTTCGCAACCCTCAGTTTTCGACCACCCCGGAAGGACGACTGCCGTGACCGGCACAGACGTAGCCGAGACCGCCACCGCGGGCCCGCTGATCGCGCGCCCGCAGCGCGCCGACGCCCGGCGCAACTTCGACGCCCTCCTCGCCGCGGCGCGCGACGCGTTCGCCGAGGACGGCGCCGGAGCCTCCCTCGAGGACATCGCGCGCCGCGCCGGCGTCGGCATCGGCACCCTCTACCGCAACTTCCCCACCCGCGACGCCCTGGTGGAGGCGGTCTACGTCGAAGAAGTGGAGGCCGTGGTCCGCGCCGCCGCCGACGCCGCCTCCCTCGAGCCGTGGGAGGCCGTGCAGGCCTGGCTGCGTCGGTTCCTGCTCTACGTCGGCACCAAGAAGGCCCTGCTGGAGGGGCTCAACAAGGACTCCCCCGTCCTGATGAGCTGCCGCACCTCCCTCTACGACGCCGGCGAGCCGCTCGTGCGCCGGGCGCAGGAGGCCGGCGAGCTCCGCACGGACGCGTCGATCGGCGATGTCATCCGGATGGTGTCCGGGGTCGCGGGAGTCGCCTTCGAGGACGACGAGCAGCGCGACCGCGTCGTGGCCATGGCGATCGACGGGCTGCGCGCCCGCTGACGTGAGAATGCTCTCAGCCTTCTCGCATCTTCCGTAGGCTGGGAAGCATGGAGCTCGGTGTCTATGCGGTGATCGCCGTCGCGGTGATCGTCGGCGTCGCCGCGTTCGCCCGCAAGCTCGGTGTCGCCGCCCCGATCATCCTCGTGATCGTCGGCGTCACGCTCTCGGTGCTGCCCGGGGTGCCCGAGATCCAGGTGCCGCCGGAGATCATCCTCGACGGCCTGCTGCCGCCCATCCTCTACGCGGCGGCGATCAGCGTCCCGCTCACCGACTTCCGCCGCAACCTCGCGCCGATCGCCGGGCTGTCGATCTTCCTCGTCGTGGTCACCGCGTTCGCATCCGGCTTCGTGCTCTACACGATGCTGCCGGACCTCAACCTGGCCGCGGCCATCGCGCTGGGCGCGATCATCAGCCCGCCCGACGCCGTCGCGGCGACCTCCATCGGCCGCAAGCTCGGCCTCCCGCCCCGGCTGCTGACGGTGCTGGAGGGCGAGGGGCTGGTCAACGACGCCACCGCCCTCGTGCTGCTGCGCACGGCCCTCGCCGCCGCGGTCGGCACCCTCGCCACTCCGCTCGCGGGCGTCCTGGACTTCTTCTCGGCGGTGATCATCGCCCTGGCCATCGGGCTCGTGGTCGGCTTCGTCACCGTCTGGGTGCGCTCCAAGCTGAGCGACCCGGTGCTCGACACGGCGCTGTCGGTGGTCGTGCCGTTCGCCGCGTTCGCCCCGACCGAGGCGCTGCACGGCTCCGGCGTGCTCGCCGTCGTCGTCACCGGTCTCTACACCGGTCACGCGGCGCCGCGGCAGTTCAGTGCCCAGGCGCGGATCAGCGACCAGATCAACTGGCGCACCATCCAGTTCCTGCTCGAGAACGGCGTCTTCCTGCTGATCGGGCTCGAGCTGCGCACCCTCATCGCCGACGTCGAGCACCCCGAGATCCTCAGCGTGTGGGACGCGGTCGGCATCGGGCTGATCGCGATGGCCTCGCTCGTGGTCATCCGCTACATCCTGATCGGGCCGCTCATCTTCTTCCTCCGAAGACGCGGCGAACGGGCCGAGCGACAAGTGCTGCGGGAGTGGCTGATGATCAGCTACTTCCGCGACCATCCGGTGCGCTACCGCTGGCAGGCCCAGCGCAAGCAGCGCGCCGAGGTGCGCTACTGGCGGCACCGCAGCGACCTGGAGGAGTTCCGGCAGGAGGCCATCGACTGGCGCGGCGGGGTCGTCCTCGGCTGGTCGGGGATGCGCGGCGTCGTCACGCTCGCGGCGGCGCAGTCGCTGCCGGCCGACATCCCGTACCGCCCGCAGCTCATCCTGATCGCGTTCACGGTCGCCTTCGTCAGCCTGGTCGTGCAGGGCGGCACCCTCCCCTGGCTCATCCGGGCGCTCGGGCTGCAGGGCATCGACATCAAAGACGACAGGAGGCTGCTCGCACAGCTCCTCGACGACCTCAGCGAAGCCGGCCTCGCTGTGCTGGACGACCCGGAAGCCGTCGCCGGGACCACCGCCCCGGTCGACCCCGAGGTCGTCGAGCGCGTGCGCCAGACCACGTACCTGCGTGCGGAGGCGGCGTGGGAGCGCATCGTCCTCTACGACACCCCGCCGGAGGGCCGGCCGCACCACGTCTACCGCACGCTGCGGCTCGCCGTGGTGGACGCGGAGCGCGACCGCCTGCTCGCGGAACGGGCACGCGGCGCCTACCCGTCGCGCATCCTCAGCGAGGCGCAGAACATGCTCGACATCGAGGAGACGCGGCTTCAGTCCCGGGCGAGGTGACGGCCGGAGCGCGTCGATCGCACGAGTCCGGCGTCGGCGAGTTCGCCGAGCATGGCGCGCACCGCGTCCGCGCTGCCCCCCTCCGGCGCGGGACCGAACTCCCGCTCGGCCGCGGCCGCCAGCCGTCGCAGCGGCTGCGGGACGTCGAGCAGGCTCCACAGGAGTGCGGCGAGCGGCGTCAGCACGGTGATCCGGCTCTCGGCGAGGACCGCCGTCGCGCCGTCGAGGGCGACCCAGTCGTCGGGCTCCACCCGGCTGTACGTCGCCGATTCCGCCGACGCCTGCAGCAGTCCGCGCACCGGCTCCAGGAGGTCGGCCGCCTCGCGGTAGCGGATCACGTGCACGCCCCCGCAACGGCGGACCAGCGCGTCGAGGGCGGTGAGCGGCCGCGGCAGCGCGTCGAAGTAGTTGACCTGCTCGACCAGCTCGCCGACGACGTCCCCCAGCCCGACGGTCTCGATCTCCGGCACGGTCGCGGAAGCGGTGCGGTCGAGGAGGGCCACGCACGACAGCCGGAGCCGCGGCCCCGGTCGCAGCAGCCCGAGCTCGTCCGGCCCCATGACGCGCTTGCCCGGCCCATCCGGCAGCTTGAACGCCAGCGGCTGGGGGAAGGCGAGCACCTCGCCGGAGGGCGCGACCGCCACGGTTTCATCCGACACATACCCCAGCGCCGTCCCGAGCACCGCCGCGGCGGTCGACTTGCCCGCGCCGGATGGACCGACGAGCGCGATGACATCGCCCGTCACGGGATCGGCGAGACCCGCCGCGTGCAGGGTCAGCAGCCTCCCGCGGCTCGCCTCGATCGCCCGCAGGTTGATCGCGCGGCGGAGGGCGACGCCGACCTCGTCGAGGTCGCGGCCGTGGACGTCGGCTGCGTCGCCGCGCCCGGCGTCGACGGTCACGGTGCCCGAGGACTCGCCGTCGAACGACAGACGCCCCCACTGCCCCCGAAGCCGGTCGGCGTCGGCCTCCGACATCCCCTCCACGGTCACGCGCAGGCGCTCGCCGAGGGCATCCACCCGGAATTCGCGCACCATCGTGATCCACCCTTCAGTCTGAAACTCCTCATGCAAGATTACGGGAGGAGCCGCGCCGCCCCCGTTGTCGCACGCCGCGCGCGCGGCTACCCTCGAAGGCATGGAGCACCGGATCTTCGCAATGCCGTTCGCCACGATCTACCCGCTCTACGTCACGAAGGTCGAACGCAAGGGCCGCAACAAGGACGACGTGGACGTGGTGATCCGCTGGCTGACCGGCTACGACGATGCGGGCATCGCGTCCGTCGTGGCCGACGGCTCCGACCTCCGCACCTTCTTCGCCCAGGCGCCCGCGATGAACCCGCGCGCATCGCTGATCACCGGCGTGATCTGCGGAGTGCGGGTCGAGGAGATCGAGGACCCCCTCATGCAGCAGGTCCGCTACCTGGACAAGCTCGTCGACGAGGTCGCCCGCGGCAAGAAGATGGAGTCCATCCTCCGCTGACGCCACACCCGGGATCCGCGCTGTTTTGAGTTGTTCAAAAGAAACCCGGTAGCGTGGCGGCATGGACACCGCACAGCTCGAAGGCGCCCTCCGCGCGTCGGGCCTGCGCGTGACGCAGGGGCGGCTCGCCGTCCTCGACGCGCTCGACGCGCACCCCCACGTGGACGCCGAATCGGTGTACCGCGCCGTGCTGCCCGCACTGCCCGGCACCTCGATCCAGAACGTCCACAACGTCCTCGGCGACCTGACCGCGGCCGGCCTGCTGCGGCGGATCGAGCCGGCCCACTCGCCCGCGCTGTACGAACGGCGCGTCGGCGACAACCACCACCACGTCGTGTGCACCTCGTGCGGCGCGGTGGCGGACGTGGAGTGCGTGATCGGCCACGCCCCCTGCCTGCAGCCCTCGGGCGCAGCCGGGTATGTGGTCGACACGGCGGAGGTCACCTTCTGGGGGCTGTGCCCGTCCTGCCAGGAGCGCGCGGCGAAAGCCCCGCCGCGCGCCGGATGAGGTTAGGAGAACCATGACGGAGAACCACACGACCACCCAGACCGGCAGCCCGGTCGGCAGCGACGCGCACTCGCTGACGTCCGGACCGGACGGGGCCACCGCGCTCCACGACCGGTACCTGGTCGAGAAGCTCGCCCAGTTCAACCGCGAGCGCATCCCGGAGCGGATCGTGCACGCGAAGGGCGGCGGCGCGTTCGGCGAGTTCGTCGTCACGGGCGACGTGACCGCGTACACGAAGGCCGCGGTCTTCCAGCCCGGCGCGTCCACGCGCACCGTGCAGCGGTTCTCGTCGGTCGCCGGCGAGCAGGGCTCCCCCGACACCTGGCGCGACGTGCGCGGCTTCTCGGTGAAGTTCTACACGACCGAGGGCAACTACGACATCGTCGGCAACAACACCCCGGTGTTCTTCATCCGCGACGGCATCAAGTTCCCCGACTTCATCCACTCGCAGAAGCGCCTCCCCGGCTCCGGCCTGCGCGACGCCGACATGCAGTGGGACTTCTGGACGCTGTCGCCGGAGTCCGCGCACCAGGTGACCTACCTGATGGGCGACCGCGGCCTCCCCCGCTCGTGGCGGACCATGCCCGGCTACGGCTCGCACACCTACCAGTGGATCAACGCGGCGGGCGAGCGGTTCTGGGTCAAGTACCACTTCCACGCGCTGCAGGGCAACGAGGAGATGCACGGCGCGGAGGCCGAGCGCATCGCGGGCGAGGACGCGGACTACTACCGTCGCGACCTCTACGAGGCGATCGAGCGCGGCGACTTCCCGGCGTGGAAGGTGAGCGTGCAGGTGATGCCGTACGAGGACGCGAAGACCTACCGGTTCAACCCGTTCGACCTGACCAAGGTGTGGCCGCACAGCGACTACCCGCTCATCGAGGTCGGCGTGCACACGCTCACCGAGAACCCGGAGAACTTCTTCGCGCAGATCGAGCAGGCGGCGTTCTCCCCGGCCAACACCGTCCCGGGCATCGACATCAGCCCGGACAAGATGCTGATGGCACGCGTGTTCTCCTACCCGGACGCCCAGCGCTACCGCGTCGGCACCAACTACAACGAGCTGCCGGTGAACGCGCCGGTCGCCCCGGTGCACAACTACTCGCAGGACGGGGCGGGTCGGCACGGCTACAAGGCGGCGTCGGCGCCGGTGTACGCGCCGAACTCGTTCGGCGGCCCGTCGGCCTCGGCTGCAGTGGCGGGCGAGGGCTCGTGGGAGTCGGACGGCGCGCTGACGCGCGCGGCGGCGACGCTGCACGCGGAGGACGACGACTTCGGCCAGGCGGGCACCCTCTACCGCGAGGTGTACGACGACGCGGCCAAGGAGCGCTTCCTCGACACGATCGCCGGCGCCGTCGGCGGCGTGACCCGGGACGACATCCGCGAGCGCGCGATCCAGTACTGGACGAACGTGGACGCCGACCTCGGCGTCGCCCTGCGCGCGCGCCTGGAGTCCGGCGACGTCGACGCGGACCAGGCCGCCGAGTACGTCGGCGTAGCCGAGTAGAGCCCTGACCCGAACGGAGGGGATCCCGGCCCAACAGGCCGGGATCCCCTCCGTTCGCTGCTTTCCGGGCGCGGCGGGAGGTGGATGTCCTCCGTTGGGCCGGGGCCGGGGCCGGGGTGGGGGTTAGGGGTGGAAGTGGGCGAGGGCGCCGGATTCGAGGGCGGCCCAGATGGTGGCGTCGGGGGCGACGGTGATGGCGTGCGGCTCGGAGGCCGGGGGAAGGGGGACGCGGGTGGTCTCGCCGGCGGCGGTGACGTGGGAGAGGGCGTCGGCGCCCCAGAGGGAGGCCCAGACTCCGCCGGTGGCGTCGGCGGCGACCGCGTGCGGCTTGGCGCCCGCGCCGAGCGGGTGGAGGGTGAGCGTGCCGTCCCTGCCGATGCGGGCCAGGGCGTCCGCGCCGATGAGGGCGGCCCAGACCGCGCCGTCCTCGGCGACCGTGATGCCGACCGGGGCCGAGCCGGCGGGCAGCTCGGTGATCGCGACGGCGGCGTCGCCGCCTCGGATGTGGCCGAGGGCGTCGATCGCGTTCATCGTGAACCAGAGCGAGTCTCCGGAGGCGGTGATCATGGAGGGCAGCACGTCCTCACGGCCGACCGGGAACTCCTCCACCCGGCCGAGCACCCCGATGCGGCCGAGCGCGTCCGCGGCGAGCTCGGTGAACCACGTCGTGCCGTCGTAGACCGAGGCGACGCCGAACGGCTGGGCTCCCGGAGTGGGCACGACCGCTTCGGCCAGGATGCGCGGGCCCGGCCCCAGCAGCAGCAGGCGGCCTCCGGTCGTGTCGCTCACCCACACGTCGGAGCCGTTCGCTGCAGTGACCACGGACGGCTGCGCGCCCGCGCCCAGGTCGAGCCGGGTGAGCGTGCCGTCCGGGTCGCGGCGGCAGACCGCCGCACCGTGCACCAGGGTGACCCACACGGCGCCGTCGTCGGTCGCGGCGATGCCGTACGGACCCTCCCCCGGCTCGCCGACCGGTATCAGCTCGACGACGCCGGCCGCAGGCGGAACCTCTCCGCTCACAGCGTCGCGTCGATGGTGCGGTCGTACACCACGGTGCCGCCCACTCGGATCAGGCCGCCGTCGAGCGGCTCGGTGGCCAGCTCGGAGCCCTCGCCCTGCACGATGCGCAGCCCCCGGCCGAGCTTCGCGGTGAGCGCGACGGCGGCGGCGCCGGTCGCCTCGTCCTCCACGATGCCCATCGCCGGGGCGAACATCCGGGCGCGGAGCGTCCCGGCCTTCTCGTCGATCCACGCGTAGGCGTAGTGCTGGCCCTCCGTGAACGCGAACGCGTCCAGGGCGTCCACCGCGTCCGGGGAGTCGAGCGGCAGCCAGGTGAAATCGGGCGTCCACGCCGCGCGTGCGTCGATCGCGGCCCAGTCGCCGTCGAGGTCGACGGTCACCGCGACGTCGCCCGCCTTCTCGGCGAGCGCGCCGACGGGGGTGCGCTCGTGGGCGAGCCACCACGCCGTCCCGACGCTCGGGTGGCCGGCGAAGGGGAGCTCTGCGGCCGGCGTGAAGATGCGGATGGCCGCGAGCCCGGCCTCCTCGTCCAGCGAGTCGACGAACACCGTCTCGCTGAACCCCAGCGCCGCTGCGATGTCCTGCTCCCGCCCTGCCGTCGCCGGTGAGCTGGTCACGATGCCCAGCTCGTTGCCGTTCGCGCCACGCTCGTCGGTGAAGACGCGGACGACCACTACCTCGATTTCATCCATAGCCTCCACCCTGTCATGCGGGGGATAATCGCGCCATGAGTGACGAGGCCAACACCCCCGCCGCCCCCACCGACGAAGAGGTCGCCATCGACCATGCCGTCGACCGGCTCGCGGAGCGCTTCCCGACGGTCCCCCGGGATCGCATCGCCGACCTCGTGCACCAGCGGCACATCGACTACACCGGCGCGCCCGTGCGCGACTTCATCCCGGTGCTCATCGAGCACGACGTCAAGCGCGAGCTGGCCGAGGAGGTCAGGCCGCTGGCGTGAGCGGCGACCGGTTCAGTACGTGCCCTTGACGACGAAGTAGGAGCCGCGGATCGTCCCGGCGAGGCGCGACTTCTGGCGCGCGAACTTGAAGGTCGACAGCTCGTCCGGCACCTCCATGCCGTCCGACAGCTTGAAGCCGACGGCGCGCTTGCCCGCGTCGTCGATCGTGTACATGACGTTGATCGACAGGCCCGACTCGTAGAACACGTAGGCCATCCGGATGCCGTCCACCTCGAACGAGGTCACCTCCAGCGCGGGCGAGGCGATCACGATGCCGCGCTCGTCGGCGAGGATGCGGCTCACCCAGTCGAGCGCCTCCGGCTCCTCGGCGGCCGGCGCGGTCGCGAAGTCGAGGTCGTACTTGTTCTTGAAGTACCGGGACTCGTTGGCGCGGAGCCCGGCGAGGGCCGGCGCGACCGGGCTGGACTCCAGGCCCTGGGTGGAGACGGTGACGAAATCGACGACCTGGCGCATGCGGTCCTCCCTGCTCGGCTGCTCGGCTCTGGCTGCTCGGCTCTGTGACGAGCCTACAGACCCGCGCGGTCAGGCTCCGGCGGCCGTCACGATGGCGTCGGTCGCGAAACCGGCCACGATCCCGGCGAAGATGCACCACGCGACGAGGGTCTTCATCCCGGTGCGGCGGGCTACCGCGAGCAGCTCGATCACGACGTACAGGATGGAGCCGGCGGCCAGTCCGAGGAAGGCGATGGAGACGATGTCGCTGCTGAACGCCTGGCCGATGACGGTGCCGAGGAAGGTCGGACCGCCGCCGATCACGCCGAGCAGCGCGAGGTAGCCCCAGGACGGGCGCGTGCCGCTCAGCGGCGCGACGATCCCGAAGCCCTCCGTGGCGTTGTGGAGGCCGAAGCCGACGATGAGCAGGACGGCGAAGGCGAGCTCGCCCTGCGCGGCCGCGGTGCCGATCGCCAGGCCCTCGGCGAAGTTGTGCAGGCCGATGCCGATCGCGATGGTGAGCGCCAGCCGGCGGGCTCCCGCGCGCGACTCCAGCTCGGTGGCGGCGACGATCGCGACGCCGGTCGCGGTGCCGACGGCCCCGACGCCGGCGTCGGCAGGCGACGGGTGCCGGTGCGGTGCGCCGTGCGACCCCTCGGGGCCGGCCGGCGGCCGGATCGGCGAGGCCAGCGCCAGCGCGCGGCGCTTCATGTACCGGTCGACGTAGGTCAGGCTGAGCAGGCCGACTCCGATGCACGCGGCCATGAGGAGGCCCTGCCCGAGCGCCGGACCGAGCTGGTGCGACGAGAGCGCCTTGTCCACGGGCTCCCAGGCCTGCGAGAGGACGTCCCACAGCAGGAAGATCAGGATGCCGGTCGCGAGCGCGTTCAGCGCGGCCTTCAGGCCGACCGCGTTCGAGCGCAGCCGGCCGATCGGCAGGCCGAGGAAGATCGTGAGACCGGCGACGGCGCCGAGAGCGGCGACACCCATGGGAGGCATGAAGATCCTTTGTGGAGGCTGTTGACATCGAACCGGCGGGCTCCGGCCGCATTCGATTGTAAGGTAAGCCTCCCCTTACACGGAATCAACTGTGAGGAGTCGCATGATCACTCCGTCCGCGGCATCACGACCGCGACGTGACTCTTCAAAAATCTGGAATCACAGTCGTAACGATGTATGTAGGCTAGTCATAGTCTTCGGGCGTTGTGGCAGTGAGGTGAGTCAGTGAGGGTTTCGTCGAGTGCGGATGCCGCGCAGGATGCGGTTTCGCGATTTTCCGTCGTGCAGGTCGATGCGCCTGGCCCGCACGCGAGCGCTGGAGGGTGATCGAGGAGCGCGACACTCACGACGCGGGAAAGTGGACGTGGGAGCTATGACTGACCGGAATGCGAGCGCCCGAGCGGAGTGCGACCGGCGGATCGCAGCACACGAGAATCAGGTCGATGAGGACCTGAACGCACTTCGTCAGCTCGACGAGAGGTGGGCGACGTTCCGGCAGGTGATGCGTGAGAACGTCGACCGTTTCGAGGAATCCGGTCATGCGGTCGGGACAGAGAACTATGGCGTGCAGCACGACCTCGCGGCGCTGCGTGAACTCGGCGCCTACGCCGAGAGGCTCGCCCGCGAGCAGTCCGAGCTGTCCGGTGAGGCGTCGCGCGCGATCCGAATCGATGGCGAGGCTGAGATCGAGCGCCTGAGAGACGAGCCGAGCCGGCTGCCGTGGGATTGATCTACCGTCCGGATGACTCCAGCAGCGTCATGACCGCCCTCACGAAGAACCTCGCGCACGGTCGAACCGTGCTGACGGAGCTTGACAGCGCGAACGCCCATGCGATCGGTTCCCTGGACGGCGGGGACCTCTCGGGCAAGGGATACGCCGCCGCCCGGGTGCTGTTCGAGCAGCAGGTCGGATCGGCCATCGCGGAGCATCGGGACCTCCTCGATTCGCTCCAGCGAGACCTGGACGTGTATCGGCGGGAGGACGCGAAGATCAGCCCGTTCGGGGCGCTGCACGAAGACGAGCTGAACGTGCAGTTGCAGGCGAGCCGGGCGATGAAAGCTGCGACGGAGGACCTGATCGAGGTCAACTCCGCCGCCGCCGGTGCGATGTCCGCGGTGCCGCTGGTCGGCGAGTCGCTGCAGCTGCTGAATCGCCAGCTGGAGCTGGTCCTGGACCAGCTCGATCGAACAGTTCGCGGCCTGGAAGACCGGCTCTCCGCACTGCTCCAGTTCGATACGGCGACCAGCGGGCTCTTCCAGCAGGCTCTGGCGGCGCCGGATACAGCGACGGTTCCGTCGATGACGAAGGCGGGCATGAAGAGCCAGGCCGCTGCGGACCAGCACGGCTTCTCGCTCGGTCCGCCCAAGCGACCCCGCATCCAGTGGGATGAGGACTTCGTCTATAACTCGGATGCTCCGACGCTCGGGGATCACGCGAGCTCGATGAAGTGGAAAGCCATGATGAGAGGTGGGCGGTTGTTGAGGGGTCGGGAGCTCGCCGATGCGCTCGCGACGTACGAGCATTACTGGTCGAACACTGGCGATCCCTTCGTCATCGACTTCGAGAAGGCCTACCGCGACGATCCGGCGATCGCCGGCAACATCGACGACGCGATCACTGTCGCCCAACTCTCCGCCGACGCTTTCGCCGCTGACGGGCGCACGTCCTTCTCGATCACTGGGAATGCCGGGCCCGCCGGCGCGTACCCGGACACCGAGAATTGGCAGAAAGCGATCGGTGGCTACCATCAGTGGACGAGTGCGGACGTCGCGGTGACCGGAGATCGAGCCACGATGACCGTGACGGTTCATGCCGAGGACTACTACAACTTCAACCGCGGGCAGGCGGACATCGCATCGGGAGAGTCAGACGACGAGAACGGCAGATTCACGGAGGTGGGCTGGGCACGGCCATTTGAGACCACCGGTGACGTCGTCCGAACCGTGACGTGGACAGTGGGCGATCCGAAATCCGTGCAGGTGACTTTTCCAACCCCGCCGGAAGGCGGTCGCTGATGGCGAGGGCGCAGTGAGACGACGCGTCTCCGCCCATGGGCTTCTGGCAGCACCCGCTCTCGGCGTCGCGCTCGTCCTGAGTGCCTGCACTCCCCAGCCGGCGGGTGATGAGAATTCACGAGGAGGAACCACTATGCAATCGGCCAGGAAAGACGGCACAGGCGAGGTGCGGCATGAGCTCGAACCTCTGACATCGAGGTTTCCGCAGCTGAGCGATGCGGAGGCTGCGACGTGGATGTCCGGCACGATGGGCGACCCTCGCGTGCCGGGGCCGAGCACATACTGGATCGACGCGATCGTGGAACTCCCCGAAGCGAAGCACGCCGGACTGCTGAAGGCGGGATCGGCGTCTGAGCTTCCTCTGCCCGAGGACTTCTCACCGCAGTTGCGCGGGGCGATCCCGGCCGGACAGGTGGTCAACTCACGCGAGCTGGATGAGCGCTTCTCGCAGGGGCGTTTTGCGAGCAACGTCTACGTGGTGACAGACGGGCGAACCGTGATCCTCAGCACCCTCTTTCAGTAGGGGACGCCTCACTCCGTCCGCGGCACCACGACCATCGGCACCGGCAGCTCGCGCAGCATGGCGGCGGCGGTCGAGCCGAGGAACAGCCTGCTGGGCTGCGCGAGGCGGCTGGAGCCGACCACGACGACCTCGCCGGGCTCCCAGTCGAGCCGGGAGACCGCGTTCTGGATGTTGTCGCCCTTCGCCACGACCGCTGTCGCGACGACGCCGGTCGCCGCACTGGCCTCCTCCAGCACCGCGGCGGCGTGGTGCTCGCCCACGCTCTGCTTGGGGGCGGCCGCGTCGCCGGGGAGGTCGAGGGCGAGCAGGGAGACCAGGCGGAGCGGGACGCCGGCCGCGGCCGAGAGCCGTTCGCCGGTCGTCAGCACGTCGGCGGCGCCTGCGCGGGTGCCGACCATGCTCGTCACGCGGGTGAGCCGCGGCGCGCGCTCGCGCCAGCCCTCCGGCGCCAGGAGCACCGGGACCGGCGACGCGTGCAGCAGCGCCCCGGCGACCGAGCCCACGGTGAACCGGCCCAGCAGGCCGCCGCGCGCCGCGCCGACGACGATCAGCGTCGCGTCCAGCTCCTCCGCGGCGGCCAGCAGGCCCTCGGCGAGCGAGTCGCCGAAGACGACCCGCCCGCTGAAGGCGACCGACGACGGGACGCGAGTGCGCGCGTCTGCCAGCCAGCCCTCCGCGGTGTCGCGCAGGAGGGCGTCGTAGGCCGGGTCGTTCGGCACGTTGCCGCGCCGGGAGGTGTCCGGCATGACCAGAACCACGTGCAGGTCGGCTCCGAAGGAGGCGGCCAGCGCGGCTCCGGCGGCGAGGGCGTCCTCGCCGGACGGCGTCGCCTCGTATCCGACGAGGATGCGCTGCGTGGTGGTCATGGTCTGCTTCTTCCGGCTCGGGTGGTGCGGAGGTGGGGGTGGTGCTGGGGCGGGGGGCGTGCTGGAGTGGGGCGGCCCGCCGGAGTGGGGCGGGCCGCCCGTTCCGCCGGGTCAGGCGGGGATGAGCGTGTACTTCGTGCTCAGGTACTCGTGGATGCCCTCGAGGCCGCCCTCGCGGCCGAGGCCCGACTGCTTGACGCCGCCGAACGGCGCCGCGGCGTTGGAGACGAGCCCGGTGTTGAGGCCCATCATCCCGGTGTCCACGCGGTCGATCATGCGCTGGCCGCGCGCGAGGTCCTGGGTGAACACGTAGCCGACCAGGCCGTATTCGGTCTCGTTCGCGCGCGCCACGGCCTCCTCCTCGGTGGAGAACGTCGTGATCGCCAGGATCGGGCCGAAAATCTCCTCGCGGAGGATGTCGCTGCCGGGCTGGACGTCCACGAGCACGGTCGGCTCGAAGAAGAAGCCGTCGCCCTCCGGGGCGGTGCCGCCGGCGAGCACCCGGGCGCCGCGGGACACCGCGTCGTCCACGAGCGCCGTCATGGCGTCGACCGCGCGGTCGTCGATGAGCGGGCCGATGGTGACGCCGGGCTCGGTGCCGGCGCCGATCTTCATCGCCTTCACGCGATCGGTGACGCGGCGGGCGAACTCCTCCGCGACGTCCTCGTGGACGATGAAGCGGTTCGCGGCGGTGCAGGCCTGGCCGATGTTGCGGAACTTCGCGAGCATCGCGCCCTCGACCGCCTTGTCCAGGTCGGCGTCCTCGAAGACGACGAACGGCGCGTTGCCGCCGAGCTCCATCGAGGTGCGGAGGACATTCTGGCCGGCCTGTGCGAGCAGGGCGCGGCCGACCGGGGTGGAGCCGGTGAACGACAGCTTGCGCAGCCGAGGGTCGGCGATGATCGGCGCCGAGACCACACCGGAGGTGCTGGTCGGGATGACGTTGACGACCCCGGCGGGCACACCGGCGTCGGCGAGCAGCTGGGCGAAGAACAGCGTCGTGAGCGGGGTCAGCTCGGCGGGCTTCACGACCACCGTGCAGCCCGCCGCGAGCGCCGGCGCGATCTTGCGCGTCGCCATCGCGAGCGGGAAGTTCCACGGCGTGATGAAGAAGCTCGGCCCGACCGGTCGCTGCGAGACGACCATGGTGCCGGTGCCCTCCGGGTTCTGGCCGTAGCGGCCGGCGATGCGCACGGCCTCCTCGGAGAACCAGCGAAGGAACTCGCCGCCGTA
Source organism: Leifsonia sp. Soil_N53 (assembly GCF_057655165.1). Classification (NCBI taxonomy): domain Bacteria; kingdom Bacillati; phylum Actinomycetota; class Actinomycetes; order Micrococcales; family Microbacteriaceae; genus Leifsonia; species Leifsonia sp. Soil_N53. Next base: position 2,392 of record NZ_JBDGMM010000018.1, on the reverse strand, counting down.
GGTGACCTCGCCGTTGGCCTCGGCCAGCGGCTTGCCCATCTCCAGCGTCATGAGCAGCGCGAAGTCCGCGCGGCGCTCCTGCAGCAGGTCGAAGGCACGGCGGAGGATCTCGGCACGCGTGCGCGGGGCGGTCGCGGCCCACGCGTCGGCAGCCGCGACAGCGGCGTCGAGGGCGCGGATGCCGTCCTCCGGCGTCGCGTTGGCAATGCGCTTGATGACGCGGCCGGTGGCCGGGTCCTGCACCTGAATCTGCTCGCGGGTCCCGGCCTCCCAGGCGCCGCCGATGAACAGGCCGTCGGGGACGCGGGAGAGGAGGTCGGCCTCGGCCGCGGTGAACTCGGTGGTGGTGAACTCGGTGGTGGGGGTGTCGACGGCGCTCATGCGTTGGCCACCGCCTCCGCGACGACGTCCAGCCCCTCGATGAGGAGGTGGTCCGGGATGCTCAGCGGCGGCAGGAAACGGATCACGTTGCCGTAGGTGCCGCAGGTGAGCAGCACCACGCCGGCCGCGTGCGCGGCGGCCGCGACCTTGGCGGTGAGCGCGGCGTCCGGCTCGCCGGTCTCGGCGTCGACCAGTTCGATCGCGACCATGGCGCCGCGGCCGCGCACCTCGGCGACGCGCGGGTCGGCGGCGCGGAGGGCGCCGAGCTTCTCGAACAGGATCTCGCCGATGGCGCGGGCGCGCCCCGCGAGGTCCTCCTGCTCGTAGGTCTCGATCGCGGCGAGCGCGGCCACGCAGGCGAGCGGGTTGCCGCCGTAGGTGCCACCGAGGCCGCCGACCTGCGGGGCGTCCATCATCTCGGCGCGGCCGGTGACCGCCGAGAGGGGGAGGCCGCCGGCGATGCCCTTCGCGGTCACGATCAGGTCGGGCACGATGCCGAACTGCTCGGACGCGAACATGGTGCCGGTGCGGGCGAAGCCGGTCTGCACCTCGTCGGCGATGAACACGACGCCGTTCTGGTTCGCCCAGGCCTGCAGGGCGGGGAGGAAGCCGTCGGCCGGGACGATGAAGCCGCCCTCGCCCTGGATCGGCTCGATGATGATCGCGGCCAGGTTGGACGCACCGATCTGCTTCTCGATCATGCTGATGGCGCGCTTGGCCGCCTCGGCGCCGGAGAGGCCGCCGTCGCGCAGCGGGTAGCTGAGCGGGGCGCGGTAGATCTCGGGCGCGAACGGGCCGAAGCCGTTCTTGTACGGCTGGTTCTTCGCAGTGAGGCCCATCGTGAGGTTCGTGCGGCCGTGGTACGCGTGGTCGAACGCGACGACGGCCTGCTTGCCCGTGTAGTGCCGGGCGATCTTGACCGCGTTCTCCACGGCCTCCGCGCCGGAGTTGAACAGGGCGCTGCGCTTGGCGAAGTCGCCGGGGGTGAGCCGGTTGAGGGCTTCGGCGACATCCACATACGAGTCGTAGGGGGCGACCGTGAAGCAGGTGTGGGTGAACGCTGCGACCTGCGCGGTCACGGCCTCCACGACGCGCGGGGCGGCGTTGCCCACGCCGGTCACGGCGATGCCGGAGCCGAAGTCGATGAGGGAGTTGCCGTCGACATCGACGAGCACGCCCCCGCCCGCGGCCACGGTGAACACGGGGATGGTGGCGCCGACGCCGGCGGCGACGGCCTGCGCCTTGCGCTCGGCGCGCTTGCGCGACTCGGGGCCGGGGATGGAGGTGACGAGCCGGCGCTCCTGCGGGAGCGAGGGTCCGCCGACGAGGGTTGCGGTGGCGGGGGAAACGATGGTCATGTCGGCATCGTAAGGAGCCGGACGTGACCCGCGCCTGGACGGGCCGTACAATTCGAGCGTCAGGAATCGACATCCTGGCGGATGGAGTGCTGCCGATGCCCGCGACCCTCGCCCAGCTGCTGGCACGCCCGGAGCTCGGACTGCGCCTGCTCACGGCGGCCGACGTCGGCGCGCTCGACGCGCCGCTGTCGTGGGCGCACAGCTCCGACCTCCCCGACCCGACGCCGTTCCTCTCGCCCGGTCAGGTGCTGCTCGTGACCGGGACGCCGGACGACGTCGACCCCTACGTGTCCCGGCTGGTCGAGCACGGGATCGCCGGGCTGGGATTCGGGACGGAGGTCGTGCGCGACACCCCCGAGCCGCTGGTCGAGGCGTGCACGAGGCACGGACTCGCGCTGTTCGAGGTGCCGTACCGCACGCCCTTCATCGCCGTGGCCCGGTTCGTGGCCGACCGGGTCGCCGCCGACGCCTACGCGCGGAACACCTGGGCGCTGCGCGCGTCCCGCGCCATCTCGCTGGCGGCGCTGCGGCCGGACGCACTCGGGGCGGTGCTCGCGGAGCTCGCGCGCCAGATCGACCGGCCGGTCGCGCTGATCGGGGCGGACGGCACGCTGGACCGACTGGCGCCGGCCGGTGCGCTGGACGCGGCCTCC
>NZ_JBDGMM010000017.1:0-13974 GCF_057655165.1 Leifsonia sp. Soil_N53 | reverse complement strand
CGCCTCCGCGCCGCGCAGCATGCCGCGGCCGTGGTCGCCGTCTCCCGCGACCGCGTCGATGGCTCCGAGCTCGTCCTCGCGCTCGCGCAGCAGCGCGCACACGCGCTCCGCCGCGGCCGCCACCCGTCCGGCGAGGGCGGCCGAGGCGGGCGAGGGCGGTTCGAACGCGTGGAGCTCAGCCGTGGCGTCGGTGTGGTCGTCCGCACTGGACGCCAGAGTGGCGGCGAGCGGTGCGGCCTGCTTGCGATAGGCGGGGGCGTAGGCGTCTGCCCGCCAGAGCGGCTCCAGGTCGTCGTCCAGCCAGGCGAGGGTGAGCGAGCACCCGCCCATGTCGAGGCTCGTGACGAGCTCGCCGACCTCCGGCTCGACGACTTCCAGTCCCGCGGCCTCCAGCAGCGGCACGATGCGCGCCCACAGCAGGAACAGCTCCTCGTACTTGGTAGTGCCGAGACCGTTGAGGATCGCGCCGACCCGTGCCGGCCCGGTGCGCGGAGCGGCCTCCAGCACGCCGGTCACGAGCAGTTCGGCCAGCCCGGTGGCAGTCGGCATCTGCACGTCCCGGATCCCGGGCTCGCCGTGGATGCCGAGGCCCAGTCCGAGCATCCCCGGCGGCACCTGGAACAGCGGCTCCCGCGCGCCGGGCATCGTGCAGCCGGAGAAGGCGACGCCGAGCGTGCGCGTCGCCGCGTTGGCCGCGCGTCCCGCGCGCTCGACGGCGTCGAGGTCGAGCCCGGCCGCCGCCGCGGCGCCCAGCGCCTTGAACACCACGAAATCGCCCGCGATCCCGCGACGGTCCTCCTCGGCGGGCGCGGAGGCCACGTCGTCCGTCACCAGCACGATCCGGGTGTCGATGCCCTCGGCGCGCAATCGCTCGGCGGCGATCCCGAAGTTCATCACATCGCCCGCATAGTTGCCGAAGGTGAGGACGACGCCGCGGCCGCGGTGCGCCGCCTTGGCGACCGAGTACACGTGCGCCGCCGACGGCGACGTGAAGATGTTGCCGACCACGGCGCCCGTGGCGAAGCCCGGGCCGACGAGGCCCGCGAACGCCGGGTAGTGTCCCGAGCCGCCGCCGACCACGACGGCGACCGTCGGCTCGCCGGCCGCCCGGGCGACGACGCCGCCCGGGACGCGACGCAACCGGTCGGCGTAGACGGCGGCGAAGCCGTCGAGCTGGTCCTCCGCGAAGTCCGCGGGGACATCCGAGATGCGGGTCATCGGACGCTCTCCAGCTCCGGCTCCGCGGTCGGCTCGTCCTCGGTGTGCTGGTTCACCTTCAGGAAACCGATCATCACGAACGCGCAGGCGTAGAGCGCGACGAACGACCACACGACGCCCACTGCTCCCCAGTGCGGGAACACCAGGGCGACGACGCCGCTGCCGAGGAAGGTCGCTCCACCGGCGGCCGTGGTGTACATCGCCATGGCGGCGCCCTTCTGCTGCGGGGCGAGCGCGGGCATGATCGCGCCCATCGGCACGAAGCCGGCGAGCATGATGCCGAAGACCGTGCCGGCGATCGTCGCGACGACGAAGCCCCAGTCGCTCCCCGCCGGGACCCAGTGCGGCACGTACCACCACAGCAGCAGCCCGACGGACGAGCCGACGATGCCGAACCAGCGGACGGTCCTGCCCCAGCCCATCCGGTCGCCGATCGCGCCGAAAACCGCGTTGAAGGCGATGTTGCCCGCGAAGATCACGACCGTCATCAGCAGCCAGCGGCTCTGCCCCCAGCCGAGCTGGTCGGCCATGACGGCCGGCAGGACGATGAACATGCCGAACTCCGGCGCCGTGTTGATCAGGCGGATCAGGAAGCCCATCAGCACCTTCGGGCTGCGCGCGGTGAGCACGATCCCGGAGCTGAGCACGCGCGCGGCCGAGTCGGTCGCCGGGGCCAGGCGGCGGTTGCCGTGTTGCTCCCGGACGCCGAAGTGCGCGATCGTCCAGCCGACGAGGACGAGCCCGGCCGAGGCGACCATCGTCAGCGTCTCGCCGCCCGCGCCGCCGCCGAACGCCGGGATGGCGAAGACCGCGAACAGCGAGCCGAGCGTCGGCAGGCCGCCGGTGAACATCACGTAGAACCAGCCCACAGCGGTGCCGTTGCGCTTCTTCGGCACGATCTGGTTGATCCAGACCAGGAACGCGAACGCGAAGAACGGGAAGCCGAACCCGCGCAGGAAGTAGCTGACGAACAGCAGCGGCACGCTCTCGATCGACAGCGAGAACAGGAACGCGCCCTCGAACACGAGCCACATGACCATGCCGATCGTCATCACCCGCCGCGGACCCCACAGGTCGGCGAGCGCGCCGGAGAGGTACGAGGCGATCAGCACGGCGAGGCTGTACATGGCGATGATCTGGGCGACGATCGCGAACTTGTCATCGCCCAGCGCCTCGGTCATGTGCGGGGAGAGGAAGTTGGACTCCACGCCGTTGCCGGTCATGAAGACGAGGACGCCGAGGAAGCCCCAGCGCAGCGGATGCGGGATGCCGATCCGGTCGAGGAAGGTCTCGCGGCCGGGTGATGCTGTGGTGCTCATCAGAGGACTCCTGTGCTCGTTCTTGTGCCGCGTCAGGGCAGGATGGTGACCTTGATGGAGGCGCCGGCCGTGTCGCCGACGAGGTCGAGCGCGCTCTGGAACCCGGCGAGCGGGAACTGGTGCGTGCAGATGTCGTCCATCGGCAGCATGCCGGACTCGAGGAGCTTGATCGCGGCGGGCCAGCAGCCGGGCCCGAGGTGGGCGCCGCGCACGTCGAGCTCCTTGTCGTCGCTGATGATCGACCAGTCGACGGTCACGTCGGAGCCGAACACCGAGTACTCGACGTACGTGCCGAGCTTGCGGAGGAGGTTGAGGCCCTGGCCGACGGCCGAGGGGTGCCCGGTCGCCTCGATGTAGACGTCGGCGCCGTACCCGTCGGTGAGCTCCGTGACGCGGGCGACCGCGTCCTCCGTCGTGATGTTGATCGTCACGTCGGCGCCGCACGCGCGGGCGAGTTCGAGCTTGTCGTCGCTCATGTCGAGCGCCACGACCGTCAGCGGGTTCTTCTGGCGGGCGCCCGCGATGGCGCCGAGGCCGATCGGTCCGGCGCCTGCGATCACCACGACGTCCCCGAACCGGATGCCGGCGCGCTCCACCGCGTGCATCGCGCAGGAGAGCGGTTCGGCGTACGCGGCGTGCTGTGGCGCCAGGTCGTCGGACACCGGATGCGTCAGCGCCCGCGCCGGGATGAGGGCGTACTCGGCCATCGCGCCGTCGAAGTCCTTGAAGCCGAACATCGCGTGCGGGGCGCACATCCAGTACTGGCCGCGCACGCAGTACCGGCAGTCGCCGCACGGGACGATCTGCTCGCACGCGACGCGGTCGCCGAGCGCGAGCCTCCGCCGGGCCAGCGCGGCCGGGTCGCCCGCCACGACGCGGCCGACGAACTCGTGGCCGGGGATGCGGCCGGTCTGCGCCCAGGCCGGGCGGTTCTCGTCGCCCCAGAACTTGGGGGCGCCGTGGTAGCACTTCAGGTCGGAGGCGCAGACGCCGACGGCCTCCACGCGCAGCAGCAGCTCACCGGCCCCGGGCTGCGGGACCGCGACGGTCTCGAGCCGGTAGTCCTCCGGCCCGTGCACGACGACGGCCGTCATGGTCTCGGGGATCGGAGCGGCGGCGTGCGCCTCGGTCTCGGACGGCGTTGTGGACATGACACTCCTCGGGGATCGCAGCTGACATTTTTCAGCTTAGGATAGATCCGAGGGCGTGTGCAATTTCAGATATGGCACACCGGGAGTAGTGCACGGCCGGCGTCCGCGTGCCGGGCTAGGCGGTCCCGCGCACCTTCGCGATCGAGTTCATGCCGTGGTACACGACGATCGCCGCGATGGCGCCGAGCGCGATCCCGTTGAAGGTGAGCTGGCCGTAGTTCAGCGTGAAGTCGCCGATTCCGATGATCAGCGCGGTCGCCGCGGTGAACTGGTTGACCGGCTTGGAGAAGTCGACCTTGTTGTCCAGCCAGATCTTCACCCCGATGACGCCGATGAGGCCGTACAGCGCGGTCGTCACGCCGCCGAGCACGCCCGCCGGGATCGTGTTGATGACGGCGCCGACCTTGGGGGAGAGGCCCAGCAGCACCGCGACGATGCCGGCGACCCAGTAGGCGGCCGTCGAGTAGACGCGCGTCGCGGCCATGACGCCGATGTTCTCGCCGTACGTCGTCGTGCCGGAGCCGCCGAAGAAGCCGGCGATGGTCGTCGCCAGGCCGTCGGCGAACAGCGCCCGGCCGGTGAGCTTGTTGACCGCGGGGTCGGTGAGCTGCGCCACCCCGCGGATGTGCCCGACGTTCTCCGCGATCAGCACGAGCACGACGGGCAGGAAGGCGGGCAGGATGCCCCAGGTCGACGCCGGCTCGGTGAACGGGTTGGCCGGGAGGGTGAACTGCGGGAGGCCGATCCACGCCGCCTTGTCGACCTTGCTGAAGTCGACCTGCCCGGCGAGCGCCGCGAAGACGTAGCCGACGACGACGCCCAGGAAGATCGAGAGCCGGCCCAGCATCCCCCGGAACAGCACGGTGCAGAGGAGGACGGCCGCGAGCGTCACCAGCGCCGTGACCGGAGCCTGCATGAAGTTGTTCTTCGCGGCGGGCGCGAGGTTGAAGCCGATCAGCGCGACGATGGCGCCGGCGACGATCGGCGGCATCAGCCCGTCGATCCACTTCGTGCCGGTCGCGACGACGATCAGGCCGACGACGGCGAGCAGGAGGCCGGTGACGACGATCCCGAACAGGGCGGACGGCATCCCGTGCGCCTTGGTCGCTGCCAGGATCGGCACGATGAACGCGAACGACGACCCCAGGTAGCTGGGCAGCCGGTTGCGGGTCACCAGCAGGAAGAGGACGGTGCCGACGCCCGAGAACAGCAGTGTCGTGCTCGGCGGGAAGCCGGTCAGCACCGGCACCAGGAACGTCGCGCCGAACATCGCGACGACGTGCTGGGCGCCGAGCCCGATGGTGCGCGGCCAGGTCAGCCGCTCGCCGGGGAGCACGATCTCGTGCGCTCCGACCTTCTTGCCGTCGCCGTGCAGCTTCCAGGGCAGAGCCATGCGTGTCCTTATCGTGTCAGGAAGGGAATTAGGCTGGTACGGCGCTGTGACATGTCTTCGAATGCGCCCCGAAACCAAACCCCACCGATACTACGGGAGAGCACCATTTCCGCTTCGACTTCGACGCCCACGCCGACCCTCAAGGGCCGCCTGGACCGGTTCTTCGAGATCACGTCACGCGGCAGCACCTGGGCCACGGAGGTCCGCGGCGGCCTGCTGACGTTCGTGACGATGGCGTACATCGTCATCCTCAACCCCATCATCCTGAGCTCGACGCCGGACGTGGCGGGGCACTCGCTCGGCTTCGACCAGGTCGGCGCCGTCACCGCCCTGAGCGCCGGTGTCATGACCGTGCTCTTCGGCCTGGTCGCCCGGCTGCCGTTCGCGTTCGCGGCCGGCCTCGGCATCAACTCGTTCCTCGCGGTCAACGTCGTCAAGGTGCTGACCTGGCAGGAGGCGATGGGCCTCGTCGTCATCAACGGCCTCATCATCGTGCTGCTCGCGGCCACCGGCCTGCGCCGGCTGATCTTCAACGCGGTCCCGCCGCAGCTGAAGACGGCGATCACGGTCGGCATCGGCCTGTTCATCGCGTTCATCGGCTTCGTCGACAGCGGCTTCGTGCGCAGCACCAAGGCGGCCTCGCCTCCCGTGCAGCTCGGCGAGGCCGGGTCCATCGCCACGCTCCCCACCCTCGTGTTCCTGATCGCTCTGGTGATCATGGGCGTGCTCATGGCCCGCGGGGTGAAGGGCGCGCTCCTGATCGGCATCGTCGCGGCGACGGTCGTCGCGATCATCATCGAGGCGATCTTCCACCTCGGCTCGTCGGCGAAGAACCCGGACGGCTGGAACCTCTCCGTCCCGCAGCTGCCGACCTCGTTCGTGTCCGTGCCGAACCTCAGCCTCGTCGGACAGTTCGACCTGTTCGGCTCGTTCGCGCGCATCGGCGGCCTCGCGGCGATCATGCTCGTCTTCACGCTCGTCTTCACGAACTTCTTCGACGCGATGGGCTCGATGACCGGCCTGGCCCGCAGCGCCGGCCTTGCCAACGAGGACGGGACCTTCCCGCGCCTGCAGTCCGCGCTCATCGTGGAGGGCGTCGGCGCGGTCGTCGGCGGCGGCACGTCGGCGTCGTCCAACACGGTGTTCGTGGAGTCGGCCTCCGGCATCGGCGAGGGCGCGAAGACCGGCTTCGCGAGCGTCATCACCGGTGTGCTGTTCCTGCTGGCCATGTTCTTCACGCCGCTCACGAGCGTCGTCCCGAGCGAGGTCGCCGCAGCGGCGCTGGTCATCGTCGGCGCCCTGATGGTGGTGCAGATCCGCCACATCGACTTCCACGAGTTCTCCAGCACGCTGCCGGTGTTCCTCACGATCATCGTCATGCCGCTGACCTACTCGATCGCGAACGGCATCGGCGTCGGCTTCATCTCCTGGGTGCTCATCCGGTCGCTGGCCGGCAAGGCGCGCGAGATCAGCCCGCTGCTCTGGATCGTCGCGGCCGGGTTCCTGGTCTACTTCGCCCGCGGGCCGATCGAGGCGGTGCTGCCGCACTGAGCGGCGGCCCGGGTAACCCCTGACCTGAACCGGGGGTTACCCGGATGTGCGCCGGGCGCGCGGATCGCTTGACTGGATCCATGACATCCACCAGCACCTCACCGAACCCGTACGCGAGCGCTCCCGCCCGCACCCTCAGCGTCACCAGCTTCGCGCTCGGCCTCGCATCCATCGTCTTCAGCTGGACCTTCCTGGCACCGATCGCCGGACTCGTCCTCGGCGTGCTCGCCCTCGGGCGGGAGCCGCAGGGCCGCACCTTCGCGATCTGGGGGATCGTGCTCAACGCGGTCATGCTCGCCGGGATCCTGATCGGCCTCCTGGTCGCCGTGGTCGGCTTCGGCGTCGGGCTGGCGTTCCTGCCCTGGCACATCGTGGGCGCCGCGCTCTGAGCGACGCCCGCCTCCGCTCGGCGGGGCTCGCGCGGCCTGCGAGAATGGAGGGATGGAACCGTCCCCCCTCGTCCGGCCGCGCAGCTTCGTCATCCGCGGCAGGAAGACCGAAGCGCAGCAGCGCGCGATCGACGAGCTCTGGCCGGTCTTCGGCGTGGACTTCGCGGGCGCTCGGCTCGACCTCGACGCGATCTTCGGGCGCACGGCGCCGCGGGTCGTGGAGATCGGCTTCGGCAACGGCGAGAACCTCCTCGCCCTGGCCGCACGTCATCCGGAGAAGGACTTCCTGGGCGTGGAGGTCCACGGCGCGGGCGTCGGCCGCGTGCTCGCCGCTGCGCACGAGCAGGGGCTCACGAACGTCCGGGTGGTCCGGCACGACGCGGTGGAGGTGTTCGAGCGGGGGCTCGGCGCCGACAGCGTCGACGAGGTGCTCATCTTCTTCCCCGACCCGTGGCCGAAGGCCCGCCACCACCGGCGCCGCCTGGTCCAGCCCGACGTCGCCCGGCTCATCGTCGCCGCGCTGAAACCGACCGGCGTCCTCCGGCTCGCGACCGACTGGGAGCCGTACGCCGAGCACATGATCGACGTGCTCGACGCCGAGCCGGCGCTGGTGAACGTCGCAGGCGCAGGCGGATTCATCCCGCGGCCGGAGGACCGGCCGGTGACCAAGTTCGAGCGACGCGGCGAGCGGCTGGGACACGCGATCTTCGACCTGGAGTACCGGCCGCGCGTGTGATGATGGGCGCATGACCTCGGAGTCCACGCTCTCGCCCGGCAGCGTCGCCGGCGACACCATCCCGCAGACCGTCGCAGCCCTGCGTTCCACGTTCGACAGCGGCCGCACCAAGCCGCTCTCCTGGCGGCTCGCGCAGCTCGCCGGCCTCCGCCGGATGCTGACCGAGCGCGCGGCCGAGTTCGAGGACGCGCTGCTGGAGGACCTGGCCAAGAACCCGACGGAGTCGCAGATCGCCGAGATCGGCTTCGTCGTCGGCGAGATCGACCACATGCGGCGCAACCTCCGGCGCTGGCTGCGGCCGCGCAAGGTCGGCGTGCCCGGCGCGCTGCTGCCCGCCACGGCCCGGGTCGTGCTCGAGCCGGCCGGGGTGGTGCTCGTGATCGCGCCGTGGAACTATCCCGTGCAGTTGCTGCTGGCCCCGGTGGTCGGCGCCCTGGCGGCCGGGAACGCGGTCATGCTGAAGCCGAGCGAGCTCGCGCCGGCGACCTCGGCGGCGATGGCGCGGCTCGTGCCGCAGTACCTCGATCCGAAGGCCGTCGCGGTGGTGGAGGGCGGCGTCGAGCAGTCCTCGGAGCTGCTCGCGCAGCGCTGGGACCACATCTTCTTCACCGGGAACGGCCGCGTCGGCCGCATCGTCGCCGCCGCCGCGGCCGAGCATCTGATGCCGGTCACGCTGGAGCTCGGCGGCAAGTCGCCGGTCTACGTGGACGACTCGGTCGACCTCGCGGCGGCAGCGCGGCGGATCGCGTGGGGCAAGTTCATGAACGCCGGCCAGACCTGCGTGGCGCCCGACTACATCCTGGCGACGGCGACCGTGGCGAAGCGGCTCGCGGACGAGCTCGCGACCGCGCTGCGCGCCCTCTACGGCGAGGACCCCGCGCAGAGCCCCGACTACGGGCGCATCGTCAACGACCGCCAGTTCGAGCGGCTCACGGGCCTGCTCGCCTCGGGCACGCCCGCTGTCGGCGGCGGGTCGGAGGCGGCCTCCCGCTACGTCGCCCCGACCGTGCTCGTGGATGTGCCGCGCGACTCCGCCGTCATGGGCGAGGAGATCTTCGGCCCGGTGCTGCCGATCGTCGCCGTCGACGGACTGGACGACGCGATCGCGTTCATCCGCTCCGGCGACAAGCCGCTCGCCCTCTACGTCTTCAGCGAGCGGCGCGACGTCCGCCGCCGGATCCTCACCGAGACGAGCTCCGGAGCGGTCGGCTTCGGGGTGCCCGCCGCGCACCTCGCGGTCGGCGGCCTCCCGTTCGGCGGGGTGGGGGAGAGCGGTTCCGGCGCCTATCACGGACGGCGCTCGCTGGAGACGTTCAGCCACGAGAAGGCGGTGCTGACGAAGCCGCTCACGCCGGACACGCTGCAACTCGTGTACCCGCCGTACACCGAGGCCAAGGACCGGTTCGCGCGCGGGCTGCTGCGCAAACTGGGCTGATCCGGCGCCGCCTCGACAGGGTGTCGAATGCCGTCCGGGATCCCGGACGGTGTGTCCATCTTCCGCCGTACTTCCGGGGGTAGGCTCGGCATTGCCGGGCGCCACGAACGGCCGGCATCCCGAATACGCCAACGCACAACGAGAGGCAATGGAGCCAAGCGTGGATTCCACAGCAACGATGGACGAACCGAAGACTCACCCCATCCCCGTCATCGACACCACGGCGGTCGACACCACCGTCGTCGACGCGTCGGAGAACGTCTCCGACGTCCCGACCCCCAGCGCCGAGGGCCGGCCGACCCGCGTCGAGACGGACTCTCTGGGCAGCCGGGAGATCCCGGCCGACGCCTACTGGGGCGTCCACACCTCGCGGGCGCTGGAGAACTTCCCGATCGCCAAGCGGCCCATCTCGGTCTACCCGGACCTGATCGTCGCCCTCGCCGCGGTCAAGCAGGCCGCCGCCCGCGCCAATCTGGAGATCGGCGTGCTGGAGCAGCACAAGGCCGACCTGATCGACCGCGCCTGCCAGCTGATCATCGACGGCAAGTACCACGACCAGTTCGTGGTCGGCGTCATGCAGGGCGGGGCGGGCACGTCCACGAACATGAACGCGAACGAGGTCATCGCGAACATCGCTCTGGAGCTCGACGGCCGGGCCAAGGGCGAGTACGCCCTGATGAGCCCGATCGACGACGTGAACCGCAGCCAGAGCACGAACGACACCTACCCGACCGCGATCAAGATCGCGCTCACCTTCGCGCTCGGTCACCTGCTGGACGAGCTGGCGCTGCTGCGCGACGCGTTCGCGGCGAAGGCCCACGAGTTCCGGCACATCCTCAAGGTCGGCCGCACCCAGCTCCAGGATGCCGTGCCGATGACGCTCGGCCAGGAGTTCCACGGCTTCGCCACCACCCTCACCGAGGACCACGCCCGGCTCACCGAGACCAAGTGGCTGCTGGCCGAGATCAACCTGGGCGCGACCGCGATCGGCACCGGGATCACCGCCGACCCCGGCTACGCGGCGGCGGCGGTCAAGCACCTCAACCTGATCACCGGCCTCAACCTGGAGACCGCGCCCGACCTGATCGAGTCGACGTCCGACGCCGGAGCGTTCATGTCGTTCTCCGGCTCGCTCAAGCGCTCGGCGATCAAGCTGTCGAAGATCTGCAACGACCTGCGCCTGCTGTCCTCCGGCCCGCAGGCCGGCCTCGGCGAGATCAACCTCCCGCCCCGTCAGGCGGGCTCCAGCATCATGCCGGGCAAGGTCAACCCGGTCATCCCGGAGGTCGTCAACCAGGTCGCGTTCTCGGTGGCCGGCGCCGACGTCACGGTGACCATGGCGGCGGAAGGCGGGCAGCTGCAGCTGAACGCGTTCGAGCCGGTGATCGCGCACTCGCTGCTGCAGTCCATCACCTGGATGGCGCAGGCCTTCCACACGCTGCGGGTCAACTGCGTCGACGGCATCACCGCCAACGAGGAGCGCCTCGGCGCCATGGTCGGCTCGTCCGTCGGCGTCATCACCGCGCTCACCCCGCACATCGGCTACGCCGCCGCGGCCGCGCTCGCGAAGTCGGCGCTGCTCACCGGCCACAACGTCGCCGACCTGGTGGTGGAGGCCAAGCTGATGAGCCGCGAAGAGGTCACCCGGCTGCTGTCTCCGGCCCGCCTCAGCGGGCTCGAGGCGATCACGACCTCCATCCCGATCGTCGAGGCGGAGGCCATCGAGCGCGCCGAAAAGTCGCGCGAGTAACCTCCTCCCGCGAAAGTCTCACCCCGAGGGGCACGTCGTTGTCACTTCCGAGCCCGGAAAGCGACAACAACGTGCCCCTCGGCGCGTGAGGAACGCGTCAGCGGGGCTCAGCGGAGTGGAAGAGGGCGATCATGTCCCGGCCGAGCTGGTTCGGGGCCGTCTCGCACGGGCTGTGCCCGGTGCGGTAGACGGCCAGCCGGGCGCCGAGCGCCTGCGCGTTCGCGGCGTGCAGGTGCGTGGGCCACAGGTCGTGGTCGCCGGTGGCCACCAGGACCGGGAGGCCGAGGGCGGCGACGCGGTCGCGCACGTCGGGCACACGCTTCATCAGCCCGATGATGTCGTCCACGCTCGAGCGCCGGGTGAGCGCGAACCGGGCGCGGACGAAGGCGAGCCGGGTCGGGCCGACCTTGTTCTTGTTCGTCACGATGCCCCAGATCATCAGCCCGGCGCCCTGACGGCCGGTCAGGAACCAGCTGAGCCAGCCGATGACGCGCACGCCGCGGAACGCCTGGCCCGGCTCCGGCGGGGAGGTGAGCAGGGTCAGGGTGCGGAACAGCTCCGGATGCTCGACGAGCGCGAGCTCGGCCAGGATGCCGGCGAACGAGTAGCCGAGGACATGCGCCGCGTCGCCCTCCCGGAGGAACGCGACGAAGTCGGCCACGAGCAGGTCGTAGCTGTAGCGCTGCCCGGCGGCGGGGCCGGCCGACGCCGATTCGTACTGGCCGGCGAGGTCGTAGCTCTCTACGTAGTAGCCCGCAGCCACCAGGATCGGCGCGAGGAGGTAGAAGTCCTCCTTCGAGCCGGTGGCGCCGGGGACCAGCACCACCCGCGGGTCGGCGGGGTCGCCGAGCGCGACCACGGCGAGCTCGCCGCTGGGCGCGCGGAACGTCGAGAACCTCGCGCCGACCGGCGCCACCGACCAGTCGATGTCCGGGAGGACCGCGTCGAGGCGGGCCGCCTCGTCGTCTCCGCCCGAGACTCCGGAGCGCCGCTCGCCGATCGACATGCACTCACGCTAGCCGAACCCGCCGACGAATGCGTGGAGTGCGGGAATCGGCGCGGCCGGGCTCAGGTGACCCGGCAGTAGGTCGTCAGGTAGCCGATCCCGCCGATCGAGACCGTGACGGTCGAGCGGTCGCGGAGGAACACGGGGGGCGTGCGCGAGTAGCCGGCGCCGCCCGGGCTGCCGGTGGAGATCAGGGTGCCCGGCTGGATGGTGGCCGACCGCGACAGGAACTCGATGATCTCGGCGACCGAGCGGACCATGTCGGCGGTGGAGGCGTCCTGCAGGATCGCGCCGTCGACGTTCGTGGTCAGCCACAGGTCCTGCGGGTCGGGGATCTCGTCGGCCGTGACGACCACGGGGCCGTTGGGGGTGAAGCCGTCGAACGACTTGCACCGCGACCACTGCGCCTCCGAGAACTGGAGGTCGCGCGCGGTGATGTCGTTGACCACGGTGTAGCCCCACACGTAGTCGAGGGCGTCGCGCACGGAGACGTCGCGCGCCGGCTTGCCGATGATGACGCCGAGCTCGGCCTCGTAGTCGACCTGCGTGGTGAGGTTCTCCGGCCAGCTGGTGGTGCCGCCGTGCCCGGCGAGTGAGTTGGGCCACAGCGAGAACACGGTCGCCGCCTTCTCGCTGCGCAGCTTCAGCTCGGAGGCGTGCGCGGCGTAGTTGGCCCCGATCGCGATCACCTGCGGCGGGCGCAGCACCGCGGAGGCGTGCCGCAGCTCGTGCACCGGGACGAGCGGGGCGCCGGTGGTGACGGCTTCGTCCACGAGCGCGCGCACCTGGGCGAGGGTGGTGTCCCCGCGCTCGATGAGCTCCTGGAGGTCGCGCGGCGCCTCGGCCATGAGTTCGTCGAGGAAGAGGGCTTCGTCTCCGATGACGGCGGCGAAGCGCGGGTAAGAATCCGGGGTGGTGCTGAGGTGCGAGAATCTCACACACTCCAACCTATCGGTCGGGAGCCCCGCGCGACGAACCCGCACCGCCGAACCCGCACCGCCGAACCCGCACCGCCGGCTCAGGCGATCGCGCCCGGCGCCTCCTCGGCGTGCTCGGCCTCCCACCGCCGGCGTGCCGCGCGCCGGCGCCACGGCGTCTCCTCCGGCAGATGCATCCGGAGCGTGCCGAACGCCCAGCGGATACGGCGGCCGAAGCCGCGCCAGGTCGAGAACGGCCGCGACGAGATGCCGACGAGCAGCCGCTCGTCGTAGCGCACGATGACGCCGGGGTCGAGATGGATGGCGAGGTCGAGGTCGTCGTGCACCTCGCGCAGGTCGCGGTGCACCCGGCCGCGGACGTCGTGCCAGACGTCGCGCCGCATCGCGAAGTTGGAGCCGAAGATCGGCGGATGGCCGAGCCAGATCTCCATCGACCAGAAGTAGCCGCCGATGTAGAGGAGCTGCCCGAGCCCTGCGACGAAGGTGTTGCCGTCGTAGAACACCCCCGGCCCGGTCAGCACGCCGATGGCCGGGTCGTCGACGAACTCGGCGTCGATGTGCAGGAGCCAGTCGACGGGAGGCCGCGAGTCGGCGTCGAGGCGGGCGATGATGTCCCCGGTCGCGGCGTCGTAGCCGGTGGCGGCGGCGGGGAAGATGCCGCGCACGCTCTGCTCGAGCACCACGGCGCCGGCGGCGCGGGCGACGGCCGCGGTGTCGTCGCTGCTGCCGTTGTCCACGACCACGATCTCGTCGGCGGGCCGGAGCTGCGCGGCCAGATCGGCCAGGCAGCGCGCCAGCATCTCGGCGTCGTCGAGCGCGGGGATCACGACGGTGATCGAGGGCACGAGAACGCTCCCTCCTCGACCGAAATACGTGTATCCGTGGTGCCTGTCGTCGCTGATCCTACGCTCCGGCGGGGGCGGCTGGGCTGCGCCGGGCCGGTCGCGGCCGTGCCTTCGCGTGCGCCTGGCGCGTTGCCTGCGCTTCGCGCTGAGCCTCGTGCGCGCTCCCCCACAGGTGCATCCCCGCGTAGCTGCGCCACGGCGACCAGAGCGCCCCGCGCGCCGCGAGCTCGCGCGGCTCGGCGG
>NZ_JBDGMM010000016.1:0-14143 GCF_057655165.1 Leifsonia sp. Soil_N53 | reverse complement strand
CCCGACGCCCACGCTGAGGATGCGCGCGCGCTCGGGCCGCACGCCGATGCCGGCCGCCAGGTCGTCGCCGAGGCCGAGGGCGGCGAGCGGCCTCCCGACCAGGAGCGCGGCCGGCACGAGCACGCCCGCGCTGACGGCGAGCACCGCGAGGGACGTGCCGTCGACGCTGTTCAGGCTGCCGGTGATCCAGACCAGCGCCTGCTGCACGTCGCTCAGGTCGGCGCGCGTGAGGACGTACGACACCAGCCCGGCGCAGATCGCCGCGAAGCCGATCCCGACGAGGACGAACCGGTAGCCGCTGACCCCGCGGCGCCAGGCGAGCAGGTAGATCAGGACGGCCGCGACCAGCGTGCCGGCGAGGACGATGCCGGAGAGCGCGACGCCGGTGATCCCGAACCAGACCAGGGCGATCGCACCCGTCGCGCTCGCGCTCGTCGTGATGCCGATGATGTCGGGGCTCGCGAGCGGGTTGCGGGCGACCGACTGGAACAGCGCACCGGACAGGCCGAGGCAGGCTCCGACCAGCACTGCCGCGAGCAGCCGCGGCAGCCGGAGGTCGAGGATGACGAACGAGGTCAGCCGGTCGGCGCGCCCGACGAGTGCGGCGAGGACGTCCGACGGAGCGACACCCGCGTCGCCGAGGGTGAGCGACACGGCCGACACCACCAGGACGAGCGCGGCGAGCACGAGCGAGACCCGGAGCGCACGGGCGTGCCGGCGCCGGCGGTCGTGCGCGACGGCGGAGGCGGGCGCGGCCCCCCGGACGACCGCGGTCACAGCCCGACCAGCTTCCTGCGCCGCACGAGCGCGATGAAGAGCGGCGCCCCGACGAACGCCATCACGATGCCGACCTGCAGCTCCCCCGGCGGCGCGACGACGCGGCCGATCACGTCGCAGGCGATCAGCAGGGCGGGCGCGATCACCGCGGAGAACGCCAGGATGCGCCGGTAGTCGGCGCCGACGACCCAGCGGGCGACGTGCGGCACGACCAGCCCGACGAACGCGATCGGGCCGACGGCGGCCGTGGCCGATCCGCACAGCAGCACGATCGCGACGGCCGAGAGCGCCCGGGCGAGGCCGACCCGCTGGCCGAGGCCGCGCGCGACGTCGTCGCCCAGGGCGAGGCCGTTGAGCAGCCTCCCGAGCGCAAGCGCCAGGATCGCGCCGGCGACGAGCGTCGGCAGCACCTGCCACAGCACGTCGAACCCGCGGCCGGCGAGCGACCCGACCTGCCAGAAGCGCATCTGGTCGAGCGACACCCGGCTGGTGAGCATGACGGCCGTGATGAGCGAGCCGAGCGCGGCGGAGACCGCGGCGCCGGCGAGCGCGAGCTTGACGGGGGTCGCGCCCTCCCGGCCCACCGCCGAGACCGCGTAGACCAGGCCGGCGGCGAGCGCCGCTCCCGCGAACGCGAACCAGACGTAGCCCGACACGGCCGTGACGCCGAGGAAGGCGATCGCCACGACGACCGCCAGTGACGCGCCGAAGTTCACCCCGAGGATGCCGGGATCGGCGAGCGGGTTGCGGGACAGGCCCTGCATCACGGTGCCGGCGAGCCCCAGCGCGAGCCCGGCGGCGAGCCCGAGCAGGGTGCGCGGGAGGCGGCTGCCGACGACCACCAGGGAGTCGGAGTCGGCCGCCGAGTAGTGCGTCAGCGCGTGCAGCACGTCGGCGGGGGCGATCGTGCGCGCGCCGACCATGAGGCTGAGCACGCACACCGCGAGCAGGACGGCACTCGCGATCAGGAAGCCCAGGAGCGCGCGCCGGCGCCGCCGGGCGTGCGCGGGGAGATCCCCGGCACGCCCGGCGGGCGCGGTGACGACACCGGTGGGCATCGGCGGGTTACTTGACCTTCTCGGCCGCGGCGGCGAGCTGCGGCACGTAGCGGTCGAGCATCCACGGGATGCTGAGCACGCTGGGCGCGCTCGTGGCGGCGACGAACGACTCGCCGACGATCGGCGCGAAGCGGCCCTCCTTGACGGTCGGCATCGCGGCGACGAGCGGGTCGGCGGTGAAGGCGTCCACCGAGGACTGCTTGTCGAAGTACATGACGAGGAGGTCGGTGTCGATTTTGGACAGGTTCTCGTAGCTGAGCTGGTAGAAGAAGCTGCCGTCGCCCTTCGTGGCGTCGAGCGCGGCGATGCTCGGCGAGTTCTTCATCCCGAGGTCGTTCAGCAGCTGCACACGCGGGTCCTCGGCGCGGTAGACGTTGAGCACGCCGGGCTGGTTGGCGGCGGCGTAGAAGAAGGTCTTGTCCTTGATCACCGGGTACTTGTCCGACAGCGCGGCGACAGAGGCCTCGGTCTTCTTCACGAGGGCGTCGGCCTGAGCGGTCATCCCGAGCGCCTTGCCGACGATCGCGGTCTGGTCGCGCCAGCTGGTCGCCCACGGCTTCTCGGGGTAGGCGACGACCGGCGCGATCTTGCTCAGCGTGTCGAAGTCGGTCTGGGTGAGGCCCGAGTACGGGGCCAGGATGACGTCGGGCTTCGCTTTCACGAACTGCTCGAACGGCACCTCGCCGGAGTCGGCGTCGAGGAGCTGCGGCGTGCTGCCCTTCAGCGCCTTGATCTTGTCGGCATCCCAGGGCAGGAGGCCCTTCGCGTCGCCGCCGTATGTGAACTTCGGCATCGCGACCGGGACGATCCCCAGCGCGAGCGCGATGTCCTGTGCGCCCCAGCCCCAGGTGGCGACGCGCTTCGGCGCGGAGTCGATGGTGGTCTTTCCGAGCGCGCTGTCGATCGTCACCGGGAAGCTGTCCGCCGAGCCCGTGGCCGAGGGCTCTTCGGCCTGGCCGCCGGCGGAACAGCCGGTGAGGACGAGGGCGGCCGCGGAGACCACGGCGGCGATCGACAGGGCCAGGGAACGGGCGGGACGCGTCCGGCGACGGCCGGGGCGTGCGGAAACAGGCATGACTCTCCTCGCGAGGGTGCCGACGGCACAGTGTTGGGAAGCGTGCCGACATGGCACGTTAGGTTAGCCTAACCTAAACTGATGCTTCCTGCTCGCGGATCTCCCCCTGCAGCTCGCGCAGCGTCGAACGCAGCGCGCGCTCGGCATCCAGGCCCTGTGCCTTCGCCGACGCCACGATGGCGAGCAGCAGCGGCCCCAGCTCATCCTCGCTCTCCACCTGCACCCCACCCGACTCGCTCAGGTCGATCAAGCCGACCTTCTCGGCCCGGCCGAGCAGCTTGTCCGCCAGCGCGAGCGAGGGCATCGCCTGCGGGATGCCGTCCAGCACGCTGGTGCGGCCCGGCTTCTCCGCCTTCTTGAGGTCGTCCCAGAATCCGACCACGTCCTCCGCGGTCTCGGCCGTGCGGTCGCCGCCGAAGACGTGCGGGTGCCGGCCGACCATCTTGCGGGTCATGTGCTCGGCGACGTCCTGGATGTCGAAGTCCTCGCCGGCCGTGTGGGCGGCGATGTCGGCGTGGAACAGCACCTGGTAGAGCACGTCGCCGAGCTCCTCCAGCATCTCGTCGCGGTTGCCGGTCTCGATCGCCTCGATCAGCTCGTAGCTCTCCTCGACGAGGTACTGCACCAGCGACTCGTGCGTCTGGGCGGCGTCCCACGGACAGCCCCCGGGGGCGCGCAGCCGGGCCATCACGGCCACGAGTTCGTCGAGTCTGGTGGGCGCCGCGTCGGACATGGGATGCTCCTCCCTCGGGGACAGGTTCATCCTCTCACTGGAACCGGGGTCGGTCGTGGGCCGCACCGGTAGACTGTGGCACTGGTGTGCCGGGAAGTCTGGTCGGCGATTCGACCCTCACCGCGCCCCGGGCGCGAGATTGGCCACCGATGAGCATCATCCGCTCCGAGCGCACCGCCGCCGGGCTCCTGCTGGGCGCCGCCGCGCTCGGCCTCCTGCTGGCGAACACGGCCGTCGGCCCCGCCCTGCTGGACATGCAGCACGCCCACCTCGGCGGCGGCCTGGTCGAGCTGAGCGTCGGGCACTGGATCAGCGACGGGCTGCTCGCGGTCTTCTTCTTCATCGTGGCGGTCGAGCTCAAGCACGAGCTCGTCGCCGGCGAGCTCAACTCGTTCGCGAAGGCGATCCACCCCGCGATCGCGGCCGCGTGCGGCGTCGCGGTGCCGGCGCTGGTCTACCTGGCGCTCACGGCCGGGTCCGGGCTGTCGGCGGGCTGGCCGATCCCGACCGCGACCGACATCGCGTTCGCGCTCGGGGTGCTCGCGGTGTTCGGGCGCGGGCTGCCGAACCGGCTGCGGGTGTTCCTGCTGGCGCTTGCGGTGCTGGACGATCTGGTCGCCATCCTCATCATCGCGGTGTTCTTCACGACGGACCCGAACCTGCTGGAGCTGGCCGCAGCCGCGGTGGCCGTCGCGGCGTTCGGTCTGCTCAGCCGGCTGCTGCACGGGAGGCTGCGCTGGCCCATCGGGGTGCTGATGACCCTGCTCGCGGTGCTCACCTGGTGGCTCGTCTACGACTCGGGCGTGCACGCCACGATCGCCGGCGTCGCGCTCGGCCTCGCGATGGCGCGCGGCCCGGGTGGCCGCACCGCGCACGCGCTCGAGCCCTGGTCGAACGGGCTGATCCTGCCGCTGTTCGCGTTCTCGGCCGCGCTCGTCGTCATCCCCTCGGTCTCCCCCGCCGAGCTGTCGCCGGCGTTCTGGGGCATCCTGGTCGCGCTTCCGCTGGGCAAGCTCGTGGGGATCACGCTGGGCGGCTGGCTCGGGTCGTTCACCCGGCCGAAGAGCGAGCGCTCGCGCATCCCCCTGCTCAGCCTCGTGACGATCGGAGCGCTCGGCGGCATCGGCTTCACGGTGTCGCTGCTGATGAACGAA
Organism: Leifsonia sp. Soil_N53; assembly: GCF_057655165.1. NCBI lineage: Bacteria > Bacillati > Actinomycetota > Actinomycetes > Micrococcales > Microbacteriaceae > Leifsonia > Leifsonia sp. Soil_N53. The sequence goes on along the minus strand of NZ_JBDGMM010000016.1, from coordinate 9,346 downwards.
CTCGCCTTCGCGGGATCGGCGACCGTGCGGGCGGAGGGCACCCTGGCGGTGCTTCTCGGGTCGGCGGTGTCGATCGTGCTCGCGGGCATCCTCGTGACGACGCTCGCGCGGCGCAACCGCCGCATGCACCCGCGCCGCATTCGTGCGCGCGATTCGTGACGCCAGTTCCGGAGAATCGGGCGCATGGCGCCGCGATCTCCGTGCGAACGGCCGTCCGGACGGCGTGTTGCGCGAGGTCTCCGGAGTTACGGACGGGCCGTCAGGCGGCGGGCTCGGAGGCGGGCTCGGGAGTCGGGAACAGCGCGCCGAGCAGCGACGCGACCCACTCGATCAGCGCGGCGTCGTCGAGTGCCTCGCCGTTCACCCGCGGCAGCGGGACCGTCGCGACCTTGGGCGCGGCGTGGTACTTCGACCCCGGGTACAAACGCTGCAGCCGCACCTGCAGCGAGTCCGGCAGCAGCGCCGGCGCCAGCCGGAGGTTGGAGCCCATCGCCACGACCTCCCCCAGCCCCGCCTTCTGCGCCGCCCGGCGCAGGCGCGACACCGCGATCAGGTTCACCACCGGCGCGGGCGGCTGGCCGTAGCGGTCGGTGAGCTCCTCCAGCACCAGGTCGATCTGGCCGTCCTTCGCCGCGGGCGAGCTCGCGGTGGACAGCTTCTGGTAGGCCTCCAGCCGCAGCCGCTCGCTGTTCACGTATTCCTCGGGGATGTGCGCATCGACCGGCAGCTCCAGGCGCAGCTCGGTCTGGCCCTCGGCGACCTCGCCGCGGAACGTGGACACCGCCTCCCCGATCATCCGGAGGTACAGGTCGAAGCCGACGCCGGCGATGTGGCCGGACTGCTCGCCGCCCAGGAGGTTGCCCGCGCCGCGGATCTCCAGGTCCTTCAGGGCCACCTGCATGCCGCTGCCGAGGTCGTTGTTGGCCGCGATCGTCGACAGCCGGTCGTGCGCGGTCTCGCTGAGCGGCTTGTCCTCCTCCCAGAGGAAGTACGCGTACGCGCGCTCGCGGCCACGACCCACCCGGCCGCGGAGCTGGTGCAGCTGGCTCAGGCCGTACTTGTCCGCGCGGTCGATGATGATCGTGTTGGCGTTGGAGATGTCCAGGCCGGTCTCGATGATCGTGGTGGAGACCAGGACGTCGAACCTGCGCTCCCAGAAGTCGACCACGACCTGCTCCAGCGCGTGCTCGTTCATCCGGCCGTGGGCGACCGCGATGCGCGCCTCCGGCACGAGCTCGGCCAGTTTGGCGGCGGCCGCGGAGATCGAGCCGACGCGGTTGTGCACGAAGAACACCTGGCCCTCGCGCAGCAGCTCGCGCCGGATCGCCGCGGCGACCTGCCGGTCGGAGTACGGGCCGACGAACGTGAGGATCGGGTGCCGGTCCTCCGGCGGCGTGGCCAGGGTCGACATCTCGCGGATGCCGGTGACCGCCATCTCCAGCGTGCGCGGGATCGGCGTGGCGCTCATCGCCAGGATGTCCACGTTGGTCTTGAGCTTCTTCAGCTGGTCCTTGTGCTCGACGCCGAAACGCTGCTCCTCGTCGATGATCACCAGACCCAGGTCCTTGAAGGAGACGCCGTCGGCGAGGATGCGGTGCGTGCCGATCACGACATCCACCGTGCCGTCGGTGAGGCCGCGCAGGGTCTCGCGCGCCTCCTTGTCGGACTGGAACCGGCTGAGCTGGCGCAGGTGGATGGGGAAGCCGGCGAACCGCTCCTGGAAGGTCTCGGCGTGCTGCTTGACCAGCAGCGTTGTCGGCACGAGCATGGCGACCTGCTTGCCGTCCTGCACCGCCTTGAACGCCGCGCGGACCGCGATCTCGGTCTTGCCGAAGCCGACGTCGCCCGAGATCAGCCGATCCATCGGGATCGGCCGCTCCATGTCGGCCTTCACCTCGTCGATGGTCTGGAGCTGGTCGTGCGTCTCCGCGAACGGGAACGCCTCCTCCAGCTCGCGCTGCCACGGGGTGTCCGGCCCGAACGCGTGCCCCTTGCTGGCCATCCGCGCCGAGTAGAGCTTCACGAGCTCGACGGCGATGTCGCGCACCGCCCGCCGCGCCCGGCCCTTCGCGGCCGACCAGTCACTGCCGCCCATCTTGGACAGCTGCGGCGCCTCGCCGCCGACGTACCGGGTGAGGAGGTCGAGCTGGTCGGTCGGGACGAACAGCTTGTCGCCGGGGTAGCCGCGTTTGGACGGCGCGTACTCCAGCACCAGGTACTCGCGCTTGGACTTCACCGCGTTGCGGCCGCCGCTGGAGACCTCGCGCTGGGTGAGCTCGACGAACTTGCCGATGCCGTGCGTCTCGTGCACGACGTAGTCGCCGGGCTTCAGTGCCAGCGGGTCGACCACGTTCTTGCGCCGGGTGGCGAGCTTCTTGACCTGCCGCGACTCGTAACCGACCGAGCGGCCGTAGAACTCGCTCTCGCCGATCAGCGCGAGCTTCTCCTCCGGGAACTCGAAGCCGTGCTCGATGTTCGCCCGCAGCAGGTAGGCGACGCCGGGCTCGGGGTCCTCCGGGAAGGCGTCGACCGGCCGGGCCGGCAGCTCGGCCTCGGAGAGCACCTGCGCGGCGCGCTCGACCAGGCCGGCCCCCTCGGCGACGATGGCGACCCGCCAGCCGTCGCGCAGCCGCTGGGCCACGTGCTCGACCGCGCCGGTGACGTTGCCCTGGAAGCTCGGCACGGCCTCCGCGGCGACGCGCACCTGGAGGTACTCCTCCACCTCGAGCTCCAGCGGCGCCGACTCGTCGGCGGCGTCGGCCTGGAAACCGGAGAACGTCCACCACGGGTGGTCGGCGGCGGGCTGGCCGGGCCGGCTGAACTTCACCGAGTCCTTGAGCTTCTGCAGGGTGAGGAAGTCGCCCGCCGCGAGGTCGATCGGGGCCGCGGCGCCGACCGTCGCGGCGCTCCACGCGGCGGAGAGGAACTCGCGGTTGGTCTCGGCGAGGCTCACCGCGCGCGAGGCGACCCGCTCGGGCGACAGCACGGCGACGGCGGCGCCGTCCGGGAGGTAGTGGGTGAGCGGCACGAGCCGGTCCACCAGCGCGGGCGCGAGCGACTCCATGCCCTCCACCGGGATGCCCTCGCCGATCTTGGCGAGCAGCGCGGACAGGCTCGGGAACTCGTGCTCCATCTCGCGGGCGCGCTGCCGGACCGGCTCGCTCAGCAGCAGCTCGCGGCTCGGCGGGAGCGTCACCGCGGGGATCGGCTCGGGAAGCGAGCGCTGGTCCGCGACCGAGAACGCCCGGATCTGCTCGACCTCGTCGCCGAAGAAGTCGACGCGGTAGGGGTGCTCCGCGGTCGGCGGGAAGACGTCGAGGATGCCGCCGCGCACCGCGAACTCGCCGCGGCGGGTGACCATGTCGACGCGCGCGTAGGCGAGGTCGACCAGCTGGAGGGCGATGCCGCTCAGGTCGAAGCCGCGGCCGCCCGCGGTCAGCTCGACGGCGGGGTAGTCGGTGAGGTTGTCGGCGAGGGGCTGCAGCGCCGCTCGGACGGACGCGACCAGCACGAACGGGTGCGAGGCCTCCCCCGCCTCCTTCGCCGCCGCCCAGTCCGCGAGCCGGCGCAGTGCGGTGAGCCGCTTGCCGACGATCTCGGGGCTCGGGCTCAGCCGCTCGTGCGGCAGCGTCTCCCACGCGGGGAACTCGACCACTTCCGCGTCGGGGAGCACGCACGGCAGCGCCGCGCGCACGGACTCCGACTCGCGGCCGGTCGCCGTGATGACCAGCACCGCCTGCGACGCCCCGGCAGCGGCACGCCGGTCGACCAGGCCGGCGAGGAGCGGCACCCGGAGGCCGTCGGTGAGCGAGAAATCGGCGTCGCGACCCGCGTGCGCCAGAGCGTCAGCGAACGTGGAGGCGCGCTGAAGCGCCGCGATCAAGCCCTGCAGTATCACTCGGGAGAGTCTACGCGGGGCTGCCGACAGCGCGGCCGGGGACGGGGAGGAGGTCTCCGCGATCGCCGAGAGCCGACCAGCGCGCGGGCTCGGCCGTGGCTGCCGCGGCGGTCGCGCCGGGACCGAGCCAGGCGCTCAGCAGGAGGTCGCCGTGCGACGGGCGCAACATGTCGGGAGCGGCCAGCACCTCCAGACCGGCGAAGTCGTCCAGCCGCGCGGCCCCCGCCTTCACGCAGGCCTCCTTCGCGGTCCACGCCAGCCGGAACGACCGCGCGGGATCCTCCGCCGCGGCCACGAGGGTGCGCTCCGCGGGCGTCAGTGCCGCGGCGAGATTCACCTCGCCCTCCGCCTCGACGTCCACGCCGAGCCGCGCCCGCGACACTCCCGCCGCCACCCAACCGCCCGCGTGCGACCAGCTCACGAAGAGACCGGCCACCGGCGACGGGAGGCCGTGCTCGCCGCCGCAGGTCTCGCAGCGCTGGCGCAGCTCGGCGGGCACGACCTCCCCGGCGCCGGCGGCGCGGAGGAGGTGGACGGCGAGCAGGCGGGCGGCCGCGAAGTCGTGCCGGTCGGCGGGCGAGCGCAGGCCGTTCCGCCGGGACTCCGCGGCGCTGCCGAGCGCTGCGGGCGGCAGCACCGCGAGCACGTGCCGGGTCGGCGCGACGACGACGGTGCTCAGGTCCATCCGCTCAGGCTAACGGCCTCAGATCCAGCCCTCCAGCTAGATCCAGCCCTCCAGGGCGTCCATGAACCCGTCGTGGTCGTCGCGGTTGATGACGTGGCCGCTGCCCTTGACCACTCGCACGTCGAAGCCGGTGTCGCGGAGGCGCTCGGCGACCTGCGGCTTCACCAGGTAGGAGTTGTCCGCCAGCATGACCATCGACGGCACGGCCATGTGCTCGGGCGCGCGCATGACGCTCGGCGACAGCACGGCCGGGATGGCGGCGCGGTGGAAGGACTGGAAGGTCTCGGCCTCGATCGCGACGTCGGCCGGGTCCCAGCGCGGGTTCCGCTTCGCGATTCGCGCGGCAGACTGCCGCGCCAGCGTCTTCAGGAAGGCCGGCGCCAGCATGAGCTGGAACCAGTTGGCGGCCGGGCAGGAGAAGGCGGGGTCGACGTACACGGCCCGCTCCGGGTGCAGCCGGTCGACGGCGAGGCTCACGGTGAGGCCGCCCAGCGAGTGGCCCATCACGAGCTCCGGAGCGTACGGAACGGTGTCGACGATGTCCTGCGCCATCAGCTCGGCGGTGTACTCCCGCGCACGCGGGCTGTGGCCGTGGCCGCGGAGGTCGACGGCGACCACGCGGTAGCCGCGTTCGGCGAGGACGGGGCCGACGCGCCGCCAGTTGCGCGAGTCCGACATGACGCCGTGGACGAGGACCGCGTGCCGGTCTCCTGCGCCCCACTCGCGCGTATACAACTTCATGGTCTGCGACGGTACCGTGTCGGCCTGGGGTGCCGCCCCACGTCAGCTACGCTCTGGCTGAACGTCCGGCGTGAGTCGCCGGGGAGGAGTGACACGGGAGGAGTGACCGGATGAGCATGATCCCGCCCGGCGGGCCGGTGTCGGCGCAGCCGCAGTTCGCGCCCCCGGCCTACGCGCCCGGCTACTTCGCCGCGCCTCCGGCCGCACCGCGCCCGCGCACGCTCGGCGCGGTGTCGATGGGTCTCGCCCTCGCCGTCTTCGTGCTGTCCATGGTGGCCTCGGCGTACGTCGGCGCGAGTGCGGGGCCGCTGTCGCACCGCACGGCGACGTCGTTCGCCTTCGACTCGTCGAACGTGTCCTCCGCGCACTCCGCGACGATCGCGTCGATCGGCATCCTGACTGTCGCCCAGCTCGTCTTCGGCACCGTGCTCGGAATCGTCGCGCTGGTGCTGGGCATCGTCGCTGCCGCGACCAAGCGCGGTCGGGCGTTCGGCGTCGTCGGGATCGTCGTCGCCGCCCTGGCGCCCGTGCTCTCCTTCGGACTCTACATCGGCGCGCTGGTCGCGACGCTCCCGCCCGCCTGAGCGCGCTCAGCGCTCGGTGTGGAACCGGTTCTGCGCCGACGTGAGGCCGTCGGCCGCGATCTGCTCGACCGCGTCGGCCGCGTCGGAGACGAGGATGGGGAGGTTCTTGCGCTCCTCCGCGCTGAAGCCGGCGAGCACATGGTCCGCCGCGGCACGCGAACCGGGCGGCCGGCCGACGCCGACCCGCACCCGCGTGAAGTCGCCGGTGCCGGTGGCCGCCATGACGTCACGCACGCCGTTGTGGCCGCCGTGCCCTCCGCCGAACTTGAGCTTGAGGGTGTCGAAGGGGATGTCGAGCTCGTCCTGCACCACGATCAGGTGCGACGGTTCGAGCGAGTAGAAGCGCAGCAGCTGCGACACCGGCCCGCCGGACACGTTCATGAACGTGTTCGGCTTGGCCAGGATGAACCGCGGCCCGCCGGGGGCGAGACGCCCCTCGGCGACCGTGGCGTTCGTCTTGTGGGTCTTGAAGGTCAGCCGGCCGCGCGAAGCGAGCTCGTCGAGCACCATCTGCCCCACATTGTGACGAGTGGCCGCGTAGCCGGGCCCGGGGTTGCCGAGCCCGACCACGAGCCAGGGGCCCTCTGAAGAGAGAGGACTGGCCATCGGGAGTGATTACTCCGCGGACTCTTCGGCGGCGGCCTCGGCAGCCACCTCGGCCACAGCGGCGGCCTCGGCCTCTTCCTCCTCCTCGGCGCGCGCGGCGGCCGGGACGACGACGTTGAGGATCAGCAGGTCCTCGTCCTCGGCGAGCACGGCGCCGGCCGGGAGGGCGAAGTCCTTCGCGTGGTACTGGGTGCCCTCCTCGGCGTCGGTCACGTCGATGACGATGCGCTCGGGGATGTGGGTGGCCTCGACCTCGAGCTTGATGGTCGGGATGTCGAGAACCGCAATGGTGCCGGAGAACGGCTCGCCCTCGACGTGCACGGGGACCTCGACGGTCACCTTCTCGCCGCGACGGACGATGATGAGGTCGAGGTGCTCGATGATCTGCAGCACCGGGTCCTTCTGGACGTCCTTCACCAGGGTGAGCTGGCTCGTGCCGTCGATGTCGAGGTCGAGGATCGCGTTCGCCTTGCGGAGCAGCAGGCCGACCTGGTGCGCCGGGACGGTGACGTGCACGGGGTCGGTGCCGTGGCCGTAGATGACGGCGGGGATCAGGCCCTTCGCGCGGATCTTGCGGGCAGCGCCCTTGCCGAAGCTGTCGCGGATCTCCGCGACGACCTTGTTGGACTCGTCAGCCATGATGTCTCCTTGCCGGCGGGGCCGGCTGTCTGGGCGAGCCGGAGGGCTCGCAGTATGGGGGATGTCGACTCGAGCGCATCGAGGTGCGCGAGGAAAGACTGCGAAGCCTGCTCCACCGCGTCGATAACGGATGCGTGACGCATCCCTCGCCGAAGTTCAGTTGCCCAGTCTACCCGACGCTCGCGCGCACGTCGTCCACGATGGCGGTCACCAGGTCGCCGGGCGGCCGGGCTACGTCGAGGCGGACGCCGTCCTCGTCGGGCTGCAGGGGCTCCAGCGCCGCGAGCTGCGAGTCGAGCAGGGAGGCCGGCATGAAGTGCCCCGGCCGGATCATCCGCTCGGCGAGGAGGGCGCGGTCCCCGTCCAGCTCGGCGAAGAATGCGCCGGGCGCCTCCGAGCGGATCAGGTCGCGATAGGCCCGCTTGAGCGCCGAGCACGCAACCACCGTCCCCGCCTGCCCGCCGTCCGCGAGCGTGCGCCCGACCGCGCGCAGCCACGGTTCGCGGTCGTCATCGGTGAGCGGGATGCCCCGGCTCATCTTGGCGACGTTGGCCGCGGGGTGAAGGTCATCGCCGTCCACGAACTCCGCGCCGAGCGCGTCGGCGACGAGCCTCCCGACCGTCGACTTGCCCGACCCGGACACGCCCATCACCACGACCCTGACGCCCACGCGCACTCCTTCCGCTCCCTGCGATTCTCCCCCAGCCATCCGTTCCGGAGCTGTGCACGCGACACGCCGGTGCTCAGCGTGCACAACTCCGGAATCGATGGCTGCCTGCTACCAGTCGTGCATGGAGCCGTCGAGGAGGCGGTTGACGGGGAGGTAGGCGGCCTCGTAGGGGAAGGAGTCCGCGACCACGTCGTCGTAGTCGACGCCGAGGCCGGGCTGGTCGCCGGGCTTCAGCATGCCCTCCTCGAAGGTGTAGCCGGTGCGGAAGACCTCGTGCGTCGCCGGGCTGTGCCGCATGTACTCCTGGATGCCGAAGTTCGGGATGGCGATGCCGAGGTGGATCGCCGCCGCGAGGCCGACCGGCGAGACGTCGGTGGGACCGTGCACGCCCGACTTGATCTGGTACACGGCGGCGTAGTCGAAGATCCGCCGCAGCCCGGTGATCCCGCCCGCGTGGGTGACGGGAGAGCGCACGTAGTCGATCAGCTGCTCCTCGAACAGCTCCCGGTAGTCCCAGATCGTGTTGAACACCTCGCCGATGGCCAGCGGCGTCGTGGTGTGCTCGCGCACCCGGCGCAGCACCGCCTGGTTCTCGGCAGGGGTGACGTCCTCCAGCCAGAACAGGTCGTACGGCTCCAGCGACTTGCCGAGCTTCGCCGCCTGGATGGGCGTGAGCCGGTGGTGCGCGTCGTGCAGCAGCGGCAGCTCCGGGCCGAACTCGTTGCGCACCGCCTCGAAGACCGTCGGCGCGTGCCGCAGGTAGGCGCGGGTGTCCCAGCTCTCCTCCACCGGCACGGCGCTGCGGCGCGCGGGCTCGTAGTCGTAACGGGCGTCGGAGCCGGAGCCGGCGCCCGCGGCGGCGTTCCGGCTCGACGCGACGCCGTACACCGACGGCAGGCCGGGGATGCCGGTCTGCACCCGCACGGCGCGGTAGCCCTCCTCGAGGTGCTCGTTGATCGAGTCGAACAGCTCGGGCAGCTCGGCCCCCGAGGCGTGGCCGTACACCAGGAGGCCGTCGCGGCTCTTCCCGCCGAGCAGCTGATAGAGCGGCAGGCGGGCGACCTTGGCCTTGATGTCCCACAGCGCAGTGTCCACCGCGGCGATGGAGGCCATGGTCACCGGGCCCCGCCGCCAGTACGCGCCGCGGTACAGGTACTGCCAGGTGTCCTCGATCCGGTGGGCGTCGCGGCCGATCAGCAGCGGGACCACGTGCTCGCTCAGGTAGGCGGCGACCGCGAGCTCGCGCCCGTTCAGCGTCGCGTCGCCCAGTCCCGTGACACCGTCCTCCGTGGTGATCCGGAGGGTCACGAAGTTGCGGCCAGGGCTGGAGACCAGGACGTCGGCTGCGGTGATTCTCATGCGTGTGCTCCTTGGTGCGTGGCGGGCTCGCCCGCCGCGATGCGGTCGGCGAGCGGTTCGATCAGGTCGGTGAGGTCGGGGGCGAGCGCGGCCAGCACGGCGGCGGCGCGGTCGCGGGGGGTGCGCGCGTCGCGCAGGGCGGCGACGAGCGCGGCGGCGCCGGG
>NZ_JBDGMM010000015.1:0-12162 GCF_057655165.1 Leifsonia sp. Soil_N53 | reverse complement strand
GGGCCGGCGCCGAGCGCGGCGCGTCCGCGGCCCACCACCTCGGCCCGTCCGAGACGGGCGCCGGGCGGCTGGCCGGGTTCGCTGCGACGCTCGCCGGCTTCACGGCCTCCGCCGGGGACTCAGCGGGCCAGCCGTGGGAGGGGCGGGAGTTCGACGACAACCCGTTCGGCGACGACGACGGCTCCGCGCCTCCCGAACTGCTCGGCGCGCTCGCGGCGTTCCGGGCCGGTGAGGTCGGCGCCGAGGCCGTGGTGGACGCCGTGCGCGTGGTGCGCCTGCTCATCCCGTTGGTCGCCGAGCTCGGGGAGGAAGGCACCAGCGACGCCAGGCTCGCGATCGACAAGACGCAGGAGCTGTCCATCGTCACGGTCGCGGCCCCGGACGGGCGGCGCGTCCTGCCGGTGTTCTCGTCGGTCACGGCGATGCAGGCCTGGAATCCGGCCGCGCGGCCGGTGCCGGCGGCCGGCCCGCGCGCCGCGCTAGCCGCGGTCTCGGAGGAGACCGAGCTGCTGGTGCTCGACCCCACCTCGGAGACCGAGTTCGTGCTCCGACGTCCGGCCGTGTGGGCGCTCGCCCAGGGGCAGCCGTGGCTGCCGAGCGAGCGCGATCCGGTCGTCGTGGAGGCGTTCCGGGCTTCGATCGGCTCCGAGCTCGGCGTGCACGACGTCCAGCTGGTGGCGGGTGACCCCGGTCACCGCCTCGCCGGCGACGAGCTGGTGGTGCGGCTCACCCTCGCGGCGGGCCTCACGGCCGAGGAGCTGAACGCCATCCTGTCGCGGCTCGCCCAGCGCTGGGCCGCCGACGACGCGATCGCCACCCGCGTCGACTCGCTCCGCGTGCAGCTGGTCGCGGCGTCCTGACGAGGCGGTCGCCGCGGCGGGCCGGGCTCAACCGGCCGTCGGGAGCATCCGCAGCGTGGCGACGACCGCCAGCACGCCGATGATCGTCACGAAGCCGACCAGCACCGGGACGAGCGGCCAGATGATGAGGGCGACGCCCACCAGCAGCACGGGAAGCGCCAGGCCGATGTAGGCGATGAGGAAGATCGCCGCGAGCACCTCGCCGCGACGCTCGGGTGCGGCGAGCGAGCCGGCCACGAGGATGGCGGCCCGGAAGAGCAGCCCCACTCCCGCGCCGGCCAGCACCCCGGCGATCAGGAAGACCGGCAGCGAGCCGCCGAGCACCCCGACCGCCAGACCGCCGAGCCCGACCGCGACGAGGACGACCGCGACGACGAGCTGGGTGCGTGACCGCAGCGGCGCGAACACGATCTGCGAGAGCGCGGACGCCGCGAACACCGAGAACGGCACCGCCCCGGCCACCAGGTGCGACGCCACGTGGAAGGTCCCGGCCAGCACGCTCGGCGCGAGAGACGTGAACAGCCCGAACACCGCGAAGCCGGCGAAGGCGGCGGCGGCAGCGGCCGAGAACGCCCCACGGGAGGCCGCGGGCAGCGAGATCCGCTGTGGCCGGTAGGCGGGGCGCTCCTCCGCGCGTTCCACCGTCTCGGGAACCAGGGCGACCGCGGCCGCCGCGAGGGCGAGGATCACCAGGAACACGGCGTACGGCAGCAGCAGCGGAGCAGGGAGGAACTGGGCGAAGACGCCGCCGATGAGCGGCCCGAGGGCGAGGCCTCCGGTGTTGACGACCGTGGAGACCGTCCCGGCCAGGCGCGGTCCCTCCGCCGGGCGGGCGACCGACCGCAGCTCGCCGAGGTGCGCGGTGGCGCTCGCTGTGAGCGCGCCGACGCCGACGCCGGAGATCAGGCGGGCGACGATCAGGCCGCTCACGTCGTTCCAGAGCAGGAAGAGCGCCGCCGCCACGATCTCCAGGGCGATCGCGACCAGCACCATCCGGCGGCGTCCCGCCCAGTCGCTCAGGTGGCCGATCAGGAACAGGCTCGCGATCACGCCGACGGCGTACGCGGCGAAGATCACGGTGACCACCCAGGTCGGGAAACCGTCCCGCTGCGCGTACAGCGCGTACAGCGGCGTGGGGATGGTCGAGAACGCCATGACGGCGAGGAAGGCCGCGGCGACGATCCAGAAGCCGGCGCCGTGGCGCAGTCGCCAGGGGCGCCGGTCGGAGGGAGCGGCCGACGTGGTCGGCTGGGAGGTGGGGGCGTGCATCGTCATGGTGACAGCATGCGCCGGCGCTGCAATCGTGTCCAACGAAAGTAATCGATGCTTGCAATCGAGTAATCCGATTCGAGAGGATGGCGGCATGGACACCCGCCAGCTCGAGTACTTCGTCGCCGTCGCCGAGGAGCTCAACTTCACGCGAGCGGCGGCGAGAGTGTTCGCCGCCCAGTCCACCGTCTCGGCCGGGGTCGCCGCGCTGGAGCGCGAGCTCGGTGCGCGGCTGTTCCAGCGCGACGCGCACGGGGTCACGCTGACCGGCGTCGGAGCGGCGGCGCTCGCCGAGGCGCGGGCGGGCCTCCAGTCGATCGAGCGGCTGCGTGACCTCGCCGCGGGCGACGGGCCGCTGCGCGGTGTGGTCCGGGTCGGGATCTTCACCAACCTGACCTCCATCGACCTGCCGGACATCATGGGCGAGTTCGGCCGGCGTCATCCCGGAGTGGACCTGCGCCTGGGCCCGTCGCCGAGCGGTTCCACCGGGCTGGCGGACGACGTGCGCCAGGGCCGGCTGGACCTCGCGTTCTACGGGCTGCCCGATCCGGTGCCGGGGGCGATCGTGCTGCCGCTGGCCGAGGTGCCCTTCGTCGCGGTCCTGCCCGAGGGGCATCCGCTGGCGGCCTGCGACACCGTCTCGCTCGGCGAGCTCGCCGCAGAGCGCTGGGTGGACGCACGCGAGGGGTTCGGCAACCGCGTCGCACTCGACCGGGCGCTCGCCGCGGCGGGACTCGGCCGCCGGATCGACACGGAGGTGTCCGACCTGGGCGAGATCCCGCGCTTCGTCGCCGCGGGGCTCGGCGTCGGCGCCCTTCCCGAGCTCACCGTCATACCGGCGCCGGGCGTGGTGGTGCGCCCGCTGGCGCCCGGTGTCGACTGGCAGCTGAGCGTGCTGGTCCATCCGCGGCCGGGGGCGGCGGCCCGTGCTCTGCTGGAGCTCATCGCCGAGCGGTTCGGCCGTCCGGTTCCGCCTACGCTGGAGGGACCATGACCGTCTTCGCCGCCATCGTCCTGTTTCTCAATGCCGTGTTCAACGTCATCGCCTGGCCGCGCTTCTTCGCCCGGGTGCGCTCGGACCAGCGCGCCAGGGACGCCGCGGGCCGCGCCACGCCGTTCCTGCGCGTGCACGCAGCACTGCTCGGCGTCGCCCTCGTGCTCGCGCTGCTCTCCGCCGTCGCCGGGGTGCTGTTGCTCGTCGGCTGAGCCGGATGGGAGCATGAGGGAATGGCCATCACGATCACCGGCGACGCCGAAGCCGACGCCCTCCTCGACCAGTCCCCGTTCGCCCTGCTCGTCGGGATGATGCTCGACCAGCAGATCGCGATGGAGACCGCGTTCACCGGACCCGCCAAGCTGCGCGACCGGCTCGGCTCGCTCGATCCCGCCGGGATCGCCGCTCTCGATCCGGACGAGCTGGTCGCGGTGATGAAGCAGACGCCGTCGGTGCACCGCTTCCCCGGGTCGATGGCCACCCGGCTGCAGTCGCTGTCCGCCGCGATCGTGACCGACTGGGACGGCGACACCGCCGCGATCTGGACGCAGGGCGACCCCACCGGCGCCGAGGTGCTGCGCCGGTTGAAGGCGCTCCCGGGCTTCGGCGAGCAGAAGGCCAAGATCTTCCTGGCGCTGCTCGGCAAGCGGAAGGGTCTCCAGGCGCCGGGCTGGCGCGAGGCTGCGGGCGATTACGGCGCGGACGGCTACCGCTCGGTCGCCGACATCGTCGACGCCGACTCGCTGACGAAGGTGCGCGAGCACAAGCGTGCGGTGAAGGCGGCGGCGAAGGGCTGACCGCGCAGCGGTTCTCGCGGTCGCGGGCGGGATGTCGGCGGGCGCCGATAGCGTAGCGGTGTGTTCCTACTCGACGGAGTGATCGTCACCAGCGCCAGCGACCTGACCGAGGCGTCGAAGTGCGAGTTCGCCTTCCTGCGGACGGTCGACGTCAAACTCGGCCGGCTGGAGAAGACCGAAGAGGTCGAAGATCCGATGTACGTGCGCTCGTCACGGCTGGGGGACGAGCAGGAGCACCACATCCTCGAGCGCTATCGGGAGCGCTTCGGCGACGGCGTCGCGGAGATCGCGCGCCCGGAGTCGCTGACGGCCGAGACCCTCGCGGAGGCGGTACGGCGCACGGCCGAGGCGTTCGCACGGGGGAGCGAGGTCGTCTTCCAGGCGACCTTCTTCGACGGCTCGTTCGTGGGCTTCGCCGACTTCATCGTGCGGCTGCCCGACGGCCGCTACCGGGTGCAGGACTCCAAGCTCGCCCGCAGCGCCCGCGTGACCGCGCTGCTGCAGCTCGCGGCGTACGCCGAACAGCTCCGGCGCACCGGCGTCGACGTCGACGAGACGGTCGAGCTCCTGCTCGGCGACGGCTCGGTCAGCCAGCACCGGCTGTCCGACATCGAGCCGGTCTACCGCAAGCGCCGCGCCCGGCTGCTCGAGATCATCGCCGAACATGTCGCCGACCCGGGTCCGGTGGCGTGGGGCGACCCCCGGTTCACCGTCTGCGGCCGCTGCGACACCTGCGACGCCGAGATCACCGCCGCCCGCGATGTGCTGCTGGTCGCCGGGATGCGGGTCACCCAGCGCGAGCGCCTCGCGGCCGCCGGGATCACCACCATCGACGCGCTCGCGGCCTCCACGCAGTCGGTCGAGGGCATCCCGGACGGCACGCTGTCCGGGCTGCGCGAGCAGGCCGCGCTCCAGCTGCAGGCCGTGGAGGGCGCGCCGCCGCCGGTGCGGGTCTTCAACGCGCCCGTGCTGGCGGTGCTGCCGGAGCCCGACCCGGGCGACATCTTCTTCGACTTCGAGGGCGACCCGCTCTACACCGAGGGCGCGGGCGAGCGCTGGAACCTCGACTACCTGTTCGGGCTGGTCGACCAGGACGCCCGGTTCACCGCCTTCTGGGCGCACGACTTCGCCGAGGAGCGCGCGGCCCTCGAACGCTTCCTGGCCTTCGTCCGCGAACGCCGGGCGGCCTACCCCGGCATGCACATCTACCACTACGCGGCCTACGAGCAGACGCACCTGCTCTCGCTGTCGGCGCGGCACGGCGTCGGCGAGGAGGAGGTCGACGGCCTGCTGCGCGACAACGTGATGGTCGACCTGTACCCGCTCGTGCGCAAATCCGTCCGCGTCGGCTCGCGGTCGTACTCGATCAAGAAGCTGGAGCCGCTCTACATGGGCTCGGAGCTCCGCCTGAGCGAGGTCACCAACGGCGCGGACTCCATCACCGAGTACGCGAACGCGCGCGACCTGATCGCGCTCGGCCGCTTCGACGAGGCCCAGCCGCTGCTCGACGCCCTCGGCGACTACAACCGCTACGACTGCGTGTCCACGCTCCGGCTGCGCGACTGGCTGCTCGCCCGCGCGGCCGAGAACGGCGTCCCGATCGGCGCGGCCCCGATGGAGGAACCCGAGCCCGCGCCGGAGGAGTCCCCGCTGCGCGCCGGCCTGCTCGGGTTCGCGGGCGACCCGCTCGACCCGCACCGCACGCCGGACAGGGAGGCGATGGCGTTGGCGGCGGCGGCGATCGACTTCCACCGCCGGGAGCAGAAGAGCTTCTGGCAGAGCCACTTCTCCCGGCTCGTCCAGCCGGTCGAGGAGTGGGCGGACACCAGGGACGTGCTGGTCGTGGAGACCGTGCGCGTGGTGCGCGACTGGTATCTGGACGAGGGCCAGCGCGTCGAGCGCCGCGAGCTGCTGCTCACCGGCCAGTGGGGCGCGGGCAGCGCCGTGCGGGTCAGCGAGAACTCCGGGCCGTTCCTGCTGTACGAGTACCCCGGACCCTTCCGGCTCCTGCGCGCGCAGCCCGGCGCCCGCACGGTACGCACGGTCGCCGTCATCGACGTCGCCGCCGACGGCTCCGTGCTGGTGCGCGAGACGCTGCCGGAGGACGTGCAGGCCTACCGTCAGCTCCCGATGGCGCTCACCCCGGCGGCGCCGCCGAACACCCGTCCGCTCGCGGAGGCGGTGCGCGAGTGGGGCACCGACCTGCTCGCGGCCCGCCAGAACGGCCGGTGGCCGACGAACGCCACGGTCGACCTGCTCCGCCGCACGCCGCCGCGCACCCGGTCGGGGAGCCTCGCGCCGGAGGGACCGGCGGACGGGAGCGGGCGCATCGCCGCCGTGACGGCGAGCCTGCTCGATCTGGACGCGTCCTACCTGGCGGTGCAGGGGCCTCCCGGCACCGGCAAGTCCTACCTCGGGGCGTACGTGATCGCGCAGCTCGTGGCCGAGCACGGCTGGCGCGTCGGCGTGGTCGCGCAGTCGCACGCGGTGGTCGAGAACCTGCTCGACCGCGTCGTGGACACCGGACTCGACGCCGACCTCGTCGGCAAGGTGCCGAGCGGGGCCGCGGAGGCGCCGCGCTTCACCGCGCTGCGCAGGAACGGCCACCTCGAGTTCGCGGCGGAGCGCGACGGCCGCGGCTACGTGGTCGGCGGCACGGCGTGGGACTTCGCCAACGCCGCACGCATCCCGCGCGGGGGCCTCGACCTGCTCGTGATCGACGAGGCCGGTCAGTTCTCGCTCGCCTCGACCGTCGCGGTGGGGGTGGCCGCGCGCAACCTGCTGCTGCTCGGCGACCCGCAGCAGCTGCCGCAGGTGAGCCAGGGCCGCCATCCGGAGCCGGTCGACGGCTCCGCGCTGGGCTGGGTGAGCGACGGCCACGACGTGCTCCCGGCCGAGCTCGGCTACTTCCTCGCCGAGAGCCGGCGGATGCACCCCGCGCTGGCCGAGGCGGTCTCCCGGCTGTCGTACGAGGGCCGGCTGCACGCGCACCCGGGCGCCCGCGACCGCGAGCTCGGCGGCGTGGAGCCCGGCCTCCACCCGGTGCCGGTGCCGCACCTGGGCAATTCGACCGCGTCGCCGCAGGAGGCCGCGGTGGTCGTGCGCATCGTGGACGACCTGATCGGCCGCTCGTGGAGCGACCCCGACGCCGGCATCTCTGACGCGCCGCTGGCACAGGAGGACGTCATCGTCGTCACCCCGTACAACGCGCAGCTGGCGGAGGTGCGCGAGCTTCTGGACGCGACCGGCTTCCCGCAGGTGCGCGTCGGGACGGTCGACAAATTCCAGGGCCAGGAGGCCGCCGTCGCGATCGTCAGCCTCGCCGCGTCGTCGGCCGCGGACGTGCCGCGCGGCATGTCGTTCCTGCTGATGAAGAACCGGCTCAATGTGGCGATCTCCCGGGCGAAGTGGGCGGCGTACCTCGTGCACTCGCCCGAGCTGACGGAGTTCCTGCCGACGACCCCGGCCGGCGTCGGCGAGCTGAGCGCGTTCATCCGGCTGGTCGAGCCCGGACCGGTGGACCATGCCACCGTGGCGGCGGGTGAAGCGGCTGGTGAGGCGCGGGCCTGAGAGTTACGGTTGAGGCGTGTCCCCGGAGGAACTGGAGGAGCTCGTCATCCTGCGACGAGCGCGCGACAAGATCGATCGCGAGTACGCCGAGCCGCTCGACGTCCCGACGATGGCCGCGTCCGCGTTCATGTCGCCGTCGCACTTCTCGCGCCGGTTCCGCGCCGTCTACGGCGAGACGCCCTACAGCTATCTGATGACCAGGCGGATCGAGCGCGCGATGGCGCTGCTGCGCGAGGGGATGTCGGTGACCGAGGCGTGCATGGCGGTCGGCTGTACCTCGCTCGGCTCGTTCAGCACGAAGTTCGCCGAGATCGTGGGGGAGCCGCCCACGAGCTACCGCGCCCGCGAGCACCGTGCCGTGCTGGCGATGCCGAACTGCATCGCGAAGCAGCGTACCCGGCCGGTGCGGTCGAAGCCCATCCCGGGTTGAGCAGGAATGGAGAAGCGCTGCGACCGCGGCCTTCTTAGAGTGACGGTATGACCATTTCGCTTCAGTACTCGCACATCACCGTCACGAACCCCGAGGAGTCGCTCGCGTTCTATCGTGACGCGCTGGGACTGGACGTCCTGAACGACGTCGAGTCGGGCGGTCACCACTGGATCACCCTCGGCGTCGCGGACCGGCCAGGCACGGAGATCGTCCTCTCCGACCCGTACGCCGGACGTTCGCAGGCCGACGGCGACGCCATCCAGGAGCTCGTCGCCAAGGGCGTGCTCACCAATGTCGTGTTCCGCACCGAGGACGACCTCGACGGCGTGTTCGAACGGGTGCGCGCCAGCGGCGCGGAGGTGCTCCAGGAGCCGAAGGACCAGCCGTGGGGCCCGCGCGACTGCGCCTTCCGCGACCCGTCGGGCAACATGGTGCGCATCCTGCAGTCCCAGGCCCAGCCAGCGTAAGAACGCAGCCCCAGCCCGCGTAAGGCGAAGCCAGCACACGCGTGCGCCGGCGGCCCCCCAATGGTCTCCGGCGCGCGCGCCTGCCACCGATTCTTCCGTGGCGGGCCGTGCCGTACCAGAGCGTTCGCACCTAAAATCCGAAATCTGACAGGCTGGCCTCTGTCGTCATATTTCGGAACGCGTTTTGCCCTCCGCATCCGCTCTTGGAAGGCTCGATGTGCCGCCAACCGTCCGCCGGCACACCCCACCCCTTCACAAGAGAGGCACAGCCATGTCCGACGCCACCCCGCCCGGAAACGTCCCCGCGCTCCCCGAGAAGCCCCAGCGCTCGAAGACCCCCTGGATCGTCGGCATCGCCGTCGTGGCGGTCCTCGCCATCGCAGGCGGCGTGTTCGCCGCCGTCGGCGCGGGCAACAGCGGCTCGGCCGATGCCGCAGGCAAGGCCGTCACCGTCAAGATCGGGACGACCGAGCAGTCCGCGCCGTACTGGCCCATCCTGAAGCGGGAGGCGGCGAAGGAGGGCATCGACATCCAGGTGGTCGGCTTCCGCGACTACACCCAGGCCAACCCGGCGCTCGCCGACGGCCAGCTCGACCTGAACCTGTTCCAGCACCTGCAGTTCCTCGCGAACTACAACGTGGAGTCGGGCCAGAACCTGGTGCCGATCGCCTCCACCTACGTGGTCCCGCTGTCGCTCTACTCGAAGAAGCACGCGTCGCTCGACGCGCTCCCGGACGGCGCGAAGGTCGCCATCCCGAACGACCCCACCAACCAGGCCCGTGCCCTGCTCGTTCTGCAGAAGGCCGGGCTCCTGACGCTGCGGAACGGCGGCACGACGCTCTCGACGCCCGCCGACATCGACGCAGCGGCGTCGAAGGTCACGGTGCTCCCGGTCGACGCCGCGCAGACCGCGCCCGCGCTCGACTCGGCGGACGCCGCGGTGATCAACAACACCTTCGTCGGCCCGGCCGGCATCGACCCGAAGTCGGCCCTCTTCCAGGACGACCCGAAGAGCTCCGCCGCCGAGCCGTACATCAACGCGTTCGTCGCCCGCGCCGCGGACAAGGACGACAAGACCTACCTGAAGATCGCCGAGCTGTACCACACCACCGCCGTCCAGGAGGCCGTGCTGGCCGACTCGAAGAACACCGCGGTGCTCGTGCAGAAGCCGCAGGCCGACCTCATCGCGATCCTGCGCTCGCTCGAGAAGAGCATCAGGGCGGCGAAGTAGGCGTGAGCGCGCTCATCGAGTTCCGCGGCGTCAGCAAGAGCTTCCGTTCGGGCGACGCCGCGGTCTCCGCCGTCGCGGACATCGACCTGACCATCGAGCGTGGCGAGATCTTCGGCATCATCGGCTACTCCGGAGCGGGCAAAAGCACGCTGCTGCGGCTGATCAATGCGCTGGAGCACGCGACCTCCGGCTCGGTGATCGTCGACGGCCAGGACCTCACCACGCTGCGCGAGCGCGAGCTGCGTGGCGTGCGGGCCGGGATCGGGATGATCTTCCAGCAGTTCAACCTGTTCCGCTCCCGCACGGTGTTCGCGAACATCGCGTACCCGTTGAAGGTCGCCGGCTGGCCCGCCGAGCGACGGAAGCAGCGGGTCGCCGAGCTGCTCGCGTTCGTCGGCCTGACCGAGAAGGCGTGGGCCCACCCCGACCAGCTCTCCGGAGGCCAGAAGCAGCGCGTCGGGATCGCCCGGGCGCTCGCGACGAACCCGGCTATCCTGCTCGCCGACGAGGCGACCAGCGCGCTCGACCCCGAGACCACCGCCGACGTCCTCGCGCTCCTCAAGCGGGTCAACGCGGAGCTCGGCGTCACCATCGTGGTGATCACGCACGAGATGGAGGTCGTCCGTTCGATCGCCGACCGTGTCGCCGTGCTGGACTCCGGGCGGATCATCGAGCTGGGGACCGTGTTCGACGTCTTCTCGAACCCGCAGACCGCGACCTCCCGGCGCTTCGTCGGCACCGTGCTGCGCAATCAGCCGGCGGAGTCCGACATCGAGCGGTTGCGCGGCAAGCACGCCGGGCGGATCGTCTCGGCTCGCGTCCACGACGACGGCCGCCTCGGCGCGGTCCTCTCGGACGCGGTCGGGCGGCACGGGGTGCGGTTCGAGATCGTCTTCGGCGGCATCTCGGCCCTGCAGGGCCGGTCGTTCGGGAGTCTGACGCTCGAACTGCTGGGCGAGCCGGCGGCGGTGGACGCGCTGATCGCGGACCTCCGCACGGTCACCGAGGTCGAGGAGGTGGCGGCGTGACGGACTGGTCGACGCTCTGGCCGGTATACCTGACCTCCATCGGGCAGACGCTCTGGATGGTCGTCGCGACGCTCATGCTCGGCGGCGTGCTCGGGCTGGCGCTCGGCGTCCTGCTGTACACGACGCGGCAGGGCGGGCTGCTGGAGAACCGGGTGTTGTCCGCGGTGCTGAACGTCCTGGTGAACTTCGTCCGGCCGATCCCGTTCATCATCTTCATGACGGCGGTCGCGCCGCTGACGCAGGCGGTGCTGGGGACGTTCCTCGGCACCCCGGCGGCGATCTTCCCGATGACGATCGCAGCGACGTTCGCGATCTCCCGGATCGTCGAGCAGAACCTGGTGACCATCGACCCCGGCGTGATCGAGGCGGCGCGGGCGATGGGGTCGAGCCCCTGGCGGATCATCTCCACGCTGCTCATCCCGGAGGCGCTCGGTCCGCTGATCCTGGGCTACACGTTCGTGTTCGTCGCGATCGTGGATCTATCCGCGGTCGCCGGCAGCCTGGGCGGAGGCGGACTCGGCGACTTCGCGATCTCCTACGGGTATCAGCGCTACAACTGGGTGGTGACGTGGGTCGCCGTGCTGACGATCGTGGTGCTGGTGCAGCTCGCCCAGTTCGTGGGCAACACGCTGGCGCGCAAGGCTCTGCGCCGCTGAGTCCGCGGCGCCGACCTGTGCACGCCGCCGGCCGCTACCCCCGCGGGGTGTAGCGGCCGACCGGGCGCAGGCGCAGCGGCGCTTCGCGGTACTCGGCGAGGGCGTGCACGATCCAGCCGATGGTGCGGGCGGTCGCGACGACGACCTCGCCGGCATCGTCGGCCATGCCGCCGGCGAGCGAGAGCGCGGCGAGGGCGAGGTCGACGTTCGGCGCGGCGCCGGTGCGGTCGCGCATGAGCGCCGCCAGGGCGTCGACGGCCGCCAGCACCGGTTCCGCGCCCTGGTCCTCGGCGAGAAGCCCGAGCAGGATGCGCGCGCGTGGGTCCCCGGCGGGATAGAGCGGCTGGCCGAAGCCGGGAACCGGTCCGCTTCCCCCGACCACGGCGTCGGCGACGACGCGGGCGGGCTCCTCGCCCTCGGCGATGCGGGCGAGCATCCGGTGCGCGGCGCGGCTGGCGTTGCCGTGCAGCGGAGAGTCGAGTGCGCCGAGGCCGGCGACGACGACGGCGTAGGGCGTCGCGCGCGCGGAGGCGGCGGCACGGGCCGCGAGGGTCGAGACGGCGAGATCGTGGTCGAGCAGCAGGACCAGTGCCGCGTCGAGGGTGCGCAGGGCCTGCGCGGACGCCTGGTGCGGGGAGAGCCGCGACCAGAGGTCGGCGGCAAGCGTCGCGACGGTGATCGAGTCGCTGATCGAGTCGCTGACCGAGTCGCGGGGCTCCGACTTCGCCGGCAGCACCGCGACCATCCCCGCGACGAGCCGCTCGGCAGCGCTCGCCACGGCCTCCGGGTCGAGCGAGGTGCGGAGCGGGTCGGCCGCCGCCAGCGCCGTCACCGCGACCAGCTGCCGGTCGCGGTCGCCC
>NZ_JBDGMM010000014.1:0-10329 GCF_057655165.1 Leifsonia sp. Soil_N53 | reverse complement strand
GCCGGCCGCGTCGCCCGCACCGGCCGGCGCGGGTCGGCTGCGGGCACGCGTCCGAAGATCTCGGTCGGCGGCTCGGGGCGGTCGCCCCGGCCGGCGCCGGACTCACCTGAGGGATAGTTCGGGCGTCGCACACCAGAACGCTAGGGGTTGCGGCCTGCGAACGACCTGGTTTCCGCGGTGTTCCCGCGGAATGGCCAGCAGATCAGCGATCAGTTCTCAGCATGCTCACGGCAACGCGGTGCGCCGGGCTGCGAGAACCCTCACGCATCCGGCGCGGCGCCGTCGTCGCCGGCCGCCATGGCGTCGGTCATCCGGTTCGCGATGGCGAGCAGCTCGTCCTGCTGCTCCGGCGTGATCGCGTCGAACAGGATGCGCCGGATCGTCGCCGTGTGCTTCGGCAGCGCACGCACCAGGACGCGGCGCCCGTCGCCGCTCAGCCGGATCCAGCTCGCGCGGCGGTCCTCCGCGCAGTCCTCGCGCTCCACCAGGCCGCGCGCCTCCATGCGGGTCACCTGGTGCGACACGCGGCTCTTCTCCCAGCCGGTCAGCTCGGCCAGGTCGCGCACCCGCAGCCGTCGTCCCGGCGAGCGCACCAGGGCCATGAGCACCTCGAGCTCGGAGATGGAGATGCCGTCGTCGTGCTGCAGCTGGGCGTCGAGCGCGCGATCGAATCCGCGCCTCATCAGGTAGAACGCGTGGAAGAGCTCTTCCTCGGCAGCGCTGAGCTTGCGCGGATCGGGTCGGGTGCGCGCGATCGGCATACGCCATCCTTGCACGCTCCCCGACCGAAACGGCGGCGAGACCGGGCCGGGAATACCCGCGCCCCGCCAGCGGTTCGCGAATGATGACACGTCATCTACCACGAAAGGCTGACATGACCAGGATCGCCATCATCATCGGCAGCACGCGCCCCGGCCGCAACGGGGAGTCCGTCGCCCGCTGGGTGCTCGAGCACGCCGCGAAGCGCGACGGCGTTGAGTACGAGCTCGTCGACCTCGCCGAGTGGAACCTCCCGCACCTCGACGAGCCGATGCCCGCCGCGATGGGGCAGTACGCCAACGACCACACCAAGGCCTGGGCGGCCAAGATCGCCGAGTTCGACGGCTATCTCTTCGTCACCCCCGAGTACAACCACAGCACCTCCGGCGCGCTCAAGAACGCGATCGACTTCGTCGGGGCCGAGTGGTACAACAAGGCGGCCGGCTTCGTCAGCTACGGCGTCTTCGGCGGCGCCCGCGCGGTCGAGCACCTCCGCCTCGTGCTCTCGCAGCTCCAGGTCGCGACGGTCAGCGCCTTCGTCGGCCTGAGCCTGCAGCACGACTTCGAGAACTGGTCGCTCAAGCCGACGGCTGCGGCGGAGGCCGGCCTGACGCCGCTCTTCGACCAGCTCGAGTCGTGGTCGACCGCGCTCGCGACCGTCCGCGACGCGTCCTCCGACGCCGACCTCGAAGAGGCCGCCGCCTAACCCCACCCCACACCATCGAGGGGCACGTCGTTGTCACTTCCGAGCCCGGAAAGTGACAACGACGTGCCCCTCGTGGTGCTCAGGTCTGGCAGACGGGGCAGAAGTAGGTGACGCGCTCCTCCAGCTCGGTGCGCCCGAGCTGCGAGCGGCGGATGAGGGTGCCGCAGCGCAGGCAGGGGCGCCCGTCGCGGCCGTACACCCAGGTGTTGCGGCCGCGGCGGGTGTCGCCCGTCGTCACCCGCACCGGCCGGTCGCGGTTGGCGACCAGCATGCGGCGCGCCAGGTCCACGGTCGCGGGGAGGTCGGCCTCCCGCACCGGCCGGGTCGGCAGCATCCCGCGCACGAAGCAGAGCTCGTTGGCGTAGACGTTGCCGATGCCCGCCAGGTTCCGCTGGTCGAGCAGCGCGACCGCGATCGGCGTGTCCGGATGTCCGGCGAGCCGGCGGACGGCCTCCGCGGCATCCCAGTCCGGGCCGAGCAGGTCCGGGCCGAGGTGGCCGACGACCTCGTCCTCGCGTGCCCGCGGCACCACCTCCAGGATCCCGAGCTGGAAGCCGACCGCCTGCGTCTCCGCCGTCTGCAGTACGACGCGCGCCTGGAAGCCGGGATGCCGCCACCGGCCGCCCGGCGGATAGACCTCCCACGACCCCTCCATCTTGAGGTGGCTGTGGATGGTCTGGTCGCCCACCCGGATCAGCAGGTGCTTGCCGCGGCTGATCACTTCGTCCACGTGCCGCCCGCTGAGGTCGACGGTCGCGTACGCCGGCACCCGGAAGTCCGTCTCGGTCAACAGCCGCCCCACCAGCGCGCGGCGCAGACGCGCAGCGGTCTGGTAGACGGTGTCACCCTCGGGCATCGGGAGTCGCCCTCACGCCGTCGCTCCGCGGCATCCGGTCACCCTCGCAGCCGGAGGCCGCGCGGCGTCGGGAGGAACCCGGCCTCGGTGAGGGCCGCACCGAGCGGGCTGCCCAGCACGTTGGCGCCGTTGACCGTCTCGATGGCGAGCTTGTCCACGCGCCGGGAGGTCACCAGGCCGGCCAGCGCTCGGGCGGCCGCGACGAGCGCGGGGCGTACGGCCTCGTCCTCCTGGTCCGCGAAGCAGAGCAGGCTCTTGCCGCCGCGCTCCACGTAGAGGGTGAGCTCGCCGTCCACCAGGGCGACCAGCGCGCCCGCCTTGCGGCCGGGGCGGTGGCCGGTGCCGCCCTCCACCCCTCCGGTCGCGGCGGGGACGGCCGGCCAGGGCAGCGCGGCGCCGTACGCGTTCGCCGGGTCCGTCGCCGCCAGCGCGACCGCGTCGAACGGCCGCGGCTGGGTGTGGTCGCGGGCGAAGGTGCGCAGCCGGTCCACGGTCGGGCCGCTCGCGAACTGCGCGGCGCCGAGGGTCTCCACGAAGTAGCCGCGGCGCGCCCGGCCGCTGTCCTCGAAGCCGCTGAGCACCTTGTAGGCGAGGGCGAAGCCGCCCGGCGTCCCCTCGTTCATCACCGACCCGCGCGTGACGACCCCGTAGCGGTCGAGCAGCGTCTCGGCCTGACCGTGCGCGCGGACCGTCGAGTCGAGGTCGCGCTCCGGCAGGAGCGACCAGCGGCCGGCGACCGTCGGCGGTCCCATCCGGGTGACCATCGCGGAGGTCCGCGGGGCGCCGACGCGGCCGCGGTACATCCGGGAGCGGGTCGGCTGCCGGGGCCGCTTGTGCGCGCCGCCGCCGCCTCCGGTCAGCGTGCGCAGCGGTGCGAGCGTGTCGTTGGTGACCAGCCCGGCCCAGACCAGGTCCCACAGCGCGGTGACCAGCACGGCGTCCTCGATCGCCTCGCCGCGCTCGGCGCCGAGGGTGTCGGAGAGCTGGCGGAAGAAGTAGCCGCCGCCGCGCGCGAGCGCCGCCAGGACGCCGCGCTGCAGCTCGTCGGGATCGTGCTCGACGGGCGGGGCGAGCGTGAGCGGGGCCGAGTCGGCGAGGTTGAGGCTGATCCAGCCGTCGTTGCCCGGCAGCGAGCCGTCGCCCGCCCAGATCACCTCGCCGGTGGCGGTGAGCTCGTCGAGCATGGCCGGGCTGTAGTCCGACACGCGGCTCGGCAGCACCAGCGACTCCCACGCGGAGGCCGGGATGCGGGCCCCGGCGAGCTGCTCGATGACCGACGCGACGGCGTCCACGCCGCGCAGCGTGGAGCCGACGTGCTGCCAGTCGCCGAGGAACCGCGCGAACGTCACGGTCTCGACGGGCTCGACCTCCTGGCGGAGCGCGGCGAGCGACATCCGCCGCAGCCGCCGCAGGACCTCGGCGTCGCACCACTCGGAGCCGGTCGCGTGCGGGCGGAACTCGCCCTCCACCACGCGGCCGTCGCGGGAGAGCCGGCGAAGCGCGTCGTGCACGATCGCCGGCCCGAGGCCGAACCGGGACGCCACCTCCGCCACCTCGAACGGCCCGTGCGTGCGCGCGAACCGGCTGACCAGGTCGCCGAGCGGATCGTCGACGGGCTCGATGAAGGCGACCGGCACGCCGATCGGCAACGGGACGCCGAGGGCGTCGCGCAGCCTGCTGGCGTCCTCGATCGCCGCGAAGCGCTGCTCGCCGGCGATGGTGACCGGGAGGGCGCGCTTGGCGTCGACCAGCGCGGTGAGGTGCGCGAGTGCGGTGGCGGGGGTCGCGTGCGGAGGGGTGGCGGCCTCCTCCTCGGCCGAGTCCTCCTCCACGACCTCGCCCAGCAACCGCTCCGCGACCTGCGCCACCGTCAACGGCCCGAGCAGCCGCAGCAGGTCGGCCACCCCCTCGTCCCCGCGCACGCGGCGCTCGGGATCGAGCCGCTGCAACTGCAGCTCCACACGCTCGATCACCGACGGGTCGAGCAGCTCGCGCAGCTCCGCGCGGCCCAGCAGCTCGGCCAGGAGTCCCGCGTCCAGCGACAGTGCCGCCGCGCGCCGCTCCGCGAGCGGGCTGTCGCCCTCGTACATGAACGCCGCCACGTACCCGAACAGCAGCGAGCGCGCGAACGGGGAGGCCGTCTCGGTCGCGGCCTCCACCAGGGTGATCCGGCGCTGGGCGATGCTCTGCGCCACCTCGTCGAGCGCGGGGAGGTCGTAGACGTCCTGCAGGCACTCGCGCACCGTCTCCAGGATGATCGGGAAGCTCGGGTACTTGCGCGCGACGTCGAGCAGCTGGGACGCCTTCTGCCGCTGCTGCCACAGCGGCGACCGCTTGCCCGGGTTGTACTTCGGCAGCAGCAGTGCGCGCGCCGCGCACTCGCGGAAGCGGGAGGCGAACAGTGCGGACCCGCCGACCTCCAGCGTCACCAGCTCGTCCAGCTCGGCCGGCTCGAAGACGAAGAGCTCGCCTCCGGGCGGCGTGGATTCCGTGTCGGGAATACGCACGATGATGCCGTCGTCGGCGGCCATCGCCCCGGCGTCGATCCCGTAGCGCTCCCGCACGCGGGCCTGCACGGCCAGCGCCCACGGCGAGTGCACCTGCATGCCGTACGGGGAATGCAGCACGACGCGCCAGTCGCCCAGCTCGTCGCGGAACCGCTCGACCACGAGCGTGCGGTCGGTCGGTACGTGCCCGGTGGCCTCCTTCTGCTCGCGCAGGAAGGCGAGGAGGTTGGCGGTCGCGAACGCGTCGAGCCCGGCCTCCACGCAGCGCAGCTCGGCGTCGGCGGGGGAGGCCGCGCTCAGCTCGCGCACGAACGCCCCGACCGCGGCGCCGAGCTCCGCGGGCCGGCCGATGCCGTCGCCCTTCCAGAAGGGCAGCCTCCCCGGCTCGCCGAACGCGGGTGAGACGAGCACCCGGTCGTGCGTGATCTCCTGGATGCGCCAGCTCGTCGAGCCGAGCGCGAAGACGTCGCCGACGCGCGACTCGTAGACCATCTCCTCGTCCAGCTCGCCCACCCGGCTCGCACGCTCGCCGACCATGTAGACCGCGAACATCCCGCGGTCGGGGATGGTGCCGCCGCTCGTCACCGCGAGCCGCTGCGCACCGGGACGGCCGGTGAGCGTGCCGGCGTCGCGGTCCCAGACGATGCGGGGGCGCAGCTCGGCGAACTCGTCCGACGGGTAGCGGCCGGCGAGGAGGTCGAGCGTCGCGTCGTAGGCGCTGCGCGGCAGCGTCGCGAACGGAGCGCTGCGGCGCACGGTGTCGAACCAGTCGTCGGCGTCGAGCGGCTCCAGCGCCGTCGCCGCGACAGTCTGCTGCGCGAGGATGTCGAGCGGATTCGTCGGGATCCGCATCGTCTCGATCAGGCCGGCGACCATCCGCTCGGTGGCGACCGCCGAGTGGATGAGGTCGGCGCGGTGCTTGGGGAAAACGACTCCGCGCGACACCTCGCCGACCTGGTGGCCGGCGCGGCCGACGCGCTGCAGCCCGCTCGCGACCGACGGCGGCGCCTCCACCTGCACGACGAGGTCCACGGCGCCCATGTCGATGCCGAGCTCCAGGCTGGAGGTCGCGACGACGCAGCGCAGCCGCCCGGACTTGAGGTCGTCCTCGATGAGGGCGCGCTGCTCCTTGCTGACCGAGCCGTGGTGCGCGCGGGCGAGCACGAGCGACTCGGGATCGGCCACGGCGGCCGAACCCTTCGTCTGCCCGGAGCCGCCCATCAGCTCGGCGGGCGGCCGGGAGGCCGCGGCGCCGGCCTCGCCGCCGAGCAGTCGCTCCTCGTACAGCTCGTTGAGCCGGGCGGTGAGGCGCTCGGCGAGCCGCCGGGAGTTCGCGAACACGATCGAGGAGCGGTGCTCCAGCACGCGTTCGACGATGGCCTCCTCGACGTGCGGCCAGATCGAACCGGCCTGCGGCGCGGAGCCGTCGTCGTTGTCGCTCGCGTACGTCGAGGTGCCGAGCTCGCTCATGTCCTCCACCGGCACGACCACGCGGAGGTCGAACCGCTTGCCCGCGGGAGGCGCGACGATCTCCACCGGCGAGCCGCCGCCGAGGAACCGCGCCACCTCCTCCGGGGGGCGGACGGTCGCCGACAGCCCGATGCGCTGGGCGGGCTTCTCGAGCAGGGCGTCCAGCCGCTCCAGCGAGAGTGCGAGGTGGGCGCCGCGCTTGGTCGCCGCGACGGCGTGCACCTCGTCCACGATCACGGTCTCCACGGTCGCGAGCGTCTCGCGCGCCTGCGAGGTGAGCATCAGGAAGAGCGACTCCGGCGTGGTGATCAGGATGTCGGGCGGCGACGAGACGAGCGCGCGGCGATCGGCCGACGAGGTGTCGCCGGAGCGCACGCCCACCGAGACGTGCGGAGGCTCAGCGCCGAGTCGCCGTGCGGTCTGCGTGACCCCGACGAGCGGCGCGCGCAGGTTGCGCTCCACATCGACGCCGAGCGCCTTCAGCGGCGAGATGTAGAGGACGCGCGTGCCGGGACGGGCGTCGGGCGGCCGCTCCTCGCTCGCGAGCCGGTCGATCGCCCAGAGGAACGACGCCAGCGTCTTGCCCGAGCCGGTCGGTGCGATGACCAGGGCGTGCCTGCCCTTCGAGATGGCGTCCCAGGCCCCGGTCTGCGCTTCGGTGGGCGCGGCGAAGGCCCCGCGGAACCATTCACGGGTCGCGGGGGAGAACCGGTCGAGCACGTCGCTCATCGCCTCCATCCTGCTCCCGCCCACCGACAGCGGCCAAGGGGAGCCGTCGGTCAGCGCGGCAGGTGCGTCCGGATGAAGGAGGAGATGTCGCCGAGCTCGAGCGGCGAGATCCCGTGCCCGAGGCTCTCGTAGATGCGCGCGTCGAGCGTCGTGTGCGCCTCCAGCCACTCGGCGGCGCGCGTGACGCCGGCGGTGGGGATGGTGTCGTCGTGCGTGCCGCGGCCCCAGAACACCGGCGGCTTGCGCTCGGCGAGTGCGGCATCGCCGTCCTCCGTGCCCTGCACCACGAACGCGGACAGCATGACGGCGAAGTCGAAGCGCTCCGGCGCCAGGCGCATGAGCTGGATCGCGAGCGCGCCGCCCTGCGAGAAGCCGAGGAGGCCGGTCGGGACGTCCGGCTGCTCGTCCAGCCAGTCGAGCACCGCGCGGGCGGCGGCGTCGGCGTTCTGGGCGAGCGGGTCGACCGAGATGTTCGTGAAGCGCGAGAACCACGCGAAGCCGGGACCCTCCGGGATCGGCGCCCGCAGCGAGGCGATCACCGGCTCCAACGGCAGATACGCCGAGATCCCGAACAGGTCGGCCTCGTCGGAGGCGTAGCCGTGCAGCAGGATCAGGCGCGGCCGGCCGACGCGGTCGGCCTCGCCGGCGGACCAGAGCACGGCCTCGTGGTCGAGGTGCAGCTCGGGAGCGGGGAAGGGCATGCTCCATTCTGCTCACGACATGTTGTCCTCCACATCCCCCCAGATCGCGGCGCAGTCCACAGATCGGTCTGTGCGGTGGCGCCTGCGCCGGGCATCCGTAGGATCAGTGCATGAGCGTGCGCACCCCCGACCCGGACCCGACCCCCGACCCGCTCGACGGCGAGGGCGTCCAGCCCGGCCCAGCCTGGCTGAGCGACATCGAGCTGGAGCAGATCCGCCGGCGACTGCCGCTGCTGTATGTGGAGGCCGTGCCGGTGCGCGTGGACGGCCTCGGCCAGGTCACCGAGGTCGGTGTGCTGCTGCGGGCGAACGCCGTCGGCGAGATCACCCGCACCCTCGTCTCCGGCCGCGTCATGTACGGCGAGACCCTGCGCGAGGCGCTGTTCCGGCACCTCGAGAAGGATCTCGGGCCGATGGCGTTCCCGCTGCTGCCGGCCAGCCCGGTGCCGTTCCAGGTCGCGGAGTACTTCCCGCTGCCCGGGGTGTCCGCGTTCACCGACGAGCGGCAGCACGCGGTCTCGCTCGCGTACGTCGTGCCGGTCAGCGGCACGTGCGAGCCGCGCCAGGACGCCCTCGAGATCACCTGGATGACGCCGGGGGAGGCGGTCTCCCACACGGTCTGCGAAGAACTGGAGGGCGGCCGCGGTGCGCTGGTCAAGGCGGCCATGGCCTCCGTGGGGAAGCTGATCTGACGCGTTCGCAGAAAAGTTCTTGCGTTCGTTGGCTAATGGTATTAGCTTTAGGGCTATGAACACTTCCATCGCTTCGCAGGTCCGGTTCCTGCAGCGCCCCGAGGGACGCATCAGCTACACCGTCGAGGGCTCCGGCCCGCTCGTCGTCGCCGTCCCCGGGATGGGCGACCTGCGCTCCATCTACCGCGAGCTGACCGGCCCGCTGCTGGAGGCCGGCTACCGCGTCGCGGTCACCGACCTGCGCGCCCACGGCGACTCGGACACGACCTTCCGCGAGTTCGGCGACATCGCGACCGCCCGCGACCTGATCGCGCTGATCGACGAGCTGGGCGGCGACGCCGTCGTGCTCGGCAACTCGATGGGCGCCGCCGCCGCGGCGTGGGCCGCGGCCGAGCGCCCCGACGCGATCGCCGGGCTCGTGCTCTACGGCCCGCTGCTGCGCGACCCCGCGATGAGCCGCTTCGCGGTCGCGTCGATCCACGGCATGTACCGGGTCCTCTTCACCGGCCCGTGGGGCCCGGCGCTCTGGTCGGCCTACTACCGCTCGATCAACAAGGGCCGCACCGCTCCGTGGCTCAAGGAGCACGCGGCCGACCTGAAGCGCAACATGAGCGAGCCGGGCCGGCTCCGCTCCTTCCGCCACCTGACCCTGCAGCTCACCCACTCGGTCGTCGAGCCGCGGCTGCCCGAGGTGAAGGCCCCGATGCTGGCCTTCGTGGGCGCCCTCGACCCCGACTACCGTGACCCGGCCGTCGAAGCCGACTGGATCGAGTCCCAGGGCGCGGAGGTCGTCCGCGTGCCGGAGTCCGGCCACTACCCGCAGGCCCAGCGGCCGGACGTGATCGTCCCGGCGACCCTGCGGTTCCTCGCGGAGCGGCGGGCGAGCGGGTGGGGTGCGGCGCATGAGTGAGGGCGCCCGTGCCTAGGGCGGGGCTGACGCGCGCGGCCGTCGTCGCGGTGGCTCTGGAGCTCGTGGACGCCGGCGGGGTGAACGGCCTCGACCGGCTGACCCTCGCGGCCGTGGCCTCCCGTGCCGGAGTGGCGGTGCCGAGCCTCTACAAGCACGTGACCTCCCTCGACGACCTGCGTCGCGCGGTCGCGACCGAGTGCGTCGCCGAGCTGACCGCCGTGCTCGCGCAGGCGACCATCGGCCGCTCCGGGTCGGAGGCGATCCACTCGGCCGCGGACGCCGTCCGCGCCTACGCGCACCACCATCCCGGCCGGTACGCCGCGACGCAGGTCGCGCCGGACCTCGGCTCCGACGGTGACGCCGAGCTGATCGCGCGTGCGGGCGAGACCATCGCCGTTCTGACCGCCGCGCTGAGGGGGTTCGGGCTGCCCGAGGATGCGACGGTCGACGCCATCCGGATGCTGCGCAGCGCCCTCCATGGCTTCATCACGCTCGAACTCGGCGGCGGCTTCGGCCTCCCCGACGACCTCGACCGCAGCTTCCGCCTGCTCATCGACGGGATCGAGACCGGCATCGCGTCGCTCGCGACCCGCGCGACGACGTAGCCAACGGAGGAGATCCGGCCGGCGAGACCCCGAAAAGCACTCAACGGAGGAGATCCGGCGACGAATTCGCCGGATCTCCTCCGTTGTGTGTGGAGTGGGTGGTGCGGGTCAGCCGCGGGCGCGGCGGGTGCCGCGGCCGCGGGTGGTGCCCGCGTTCACCAGGTCGCCGACGCGCATGCCCTGACGCGGGGCGTTCCCGCGCGACGAGCCGCCGCTGTGCGAGGCGCCGGTCGCCTGCGAGGCGCCCGCGCCCTTCTGGCCACCGCCGTCGCGACCGCCGGCGGTGCTGCCCGCGGTGTTCTGGCCGCCGCCGTTGCGGCCGCCTCCGTTACGACCTCCGGCCGTGCTGCCTGTTGTGTTCCGGCCTCCGGCGTCGCGACCGCCGGCGTTGCCG
>NZ_JBDGMM010000013.1:0-9318 GCF_057655165.1 Leifsonia sp. Soil_N53 | reverse complement strand
GGCCCGCATCGGCGCCGACGGCGTGCGGGCGGCGACGGAGCGGGAGAGCTCGGCGAAGGCGGTGGCGGCATGCGCGCCGGGGACATCCGCCTCCGCCGCGATCCGCGCCGCGAGCACCGCCGCCGCCGCATCCGTCGACGCCACCGTCGCGAGCCGCGCCCGCAGGTACCCCGGCACGTCCGCCAGGGTCGCGCCCGCCTGCACCGCCGCCTCGAACCCGGCCGAGTGCGCGTACGCGCCCGAGGGCAGCCGGGAGTCGGCGAGGAGGAGGCTGAGGGCGGACACGGGCCGCGGCGGTGCGACGGTCATGTCAGAACAGGCTGTACCGCTGCGCGAGCGGCACCTCGGTCGCGGGGGCGGGCCGGATCTCCTCGCCGTCGATCGTCACCAGGAACGTCTCCGGGTCGACCGAGATGGCGGGGAGGGCGGCATTGTTCGGCATGTCGCTCTTGCCGACGCCGCGCGTGCTGGAGATCGCCGACAGCCGCCGGGTGAGCCCGAGCCTCCCCGCGAGCCCGTCGTCGATGGCCGCCTGGGTGACGAACGTGGTCGACAGGGTCGGGGCGACGCTGGCGGAGGCGGCCAGCCCCTGGCGCATCCACACCGGCTGCGGGGTGGGCAGCGTGGCGTTGGGGTCGCCCATCTGGCCGAGAACGAGCGCGCCGCCCTTCACCACGACGTCGGGCCGGATGCCGAAGAACGCCGGGTTCCACAGCACCAGGTCGGCGAGCTTGCCGGCCTCGATGGAGCCGACCTCGTGCGCGATGCCGTGCGCGATCGCCGGGCAGATCGTGTACTTCGCCACGTAGCGGCGCGCCCGCGCGTTGTCGGCAGGCTCGCCGCCGCCGGAGGCGCCGAGGTGCGCCTTCATCGCGTGCGCCACCTGCCAGGTCCGCGTGATGGTCTCGCCGATCCGCCCCATCGCCTGGGCGTCCGAGGAGGTCACGGACAGCGCGCCGAGGTCGTGCAGCACGTCCTCCGCCATCATCGTGGTGGCCCGGATGCGGGACTCCGCGAAGGCCAGGTCCTCGGGCACCCGCGGGTTGAGGTGGTGGCACACCATGAGCATGTCGAGGTGCTCCGCCACCGTGTTGACCGTGAACGGCAGGGTGGGGTTGGTGGAGGCTGGGATGACGTTCTCGTGCGAGGCCACCGTGATGATGTCCGGCGCGTGCCCGCCTCCGGCTCCCTCGGCGTGGAAGATGTGGATGCCGCGCCCGCCGATGGCCGCGAGCGTGTCCTGCACGTACCCGGCCTCGTTGAGCGAGTCGGCGTGCAGCGCGACCTGGATGCCCCAGCGGTCGGCGGCCCGCAGTGCGGCGTCGATGGCGCCGGGGGTGGAGCCCCAGTCCTCGTGCACCTTCACCGCCGCGGCGCCCGCGAGCACCTGCTCGTCGATGGCCGCATCCCGCACGGTGTTGCCCTTGCCGTAGAGCAGGAAGTTCATCGGCAGCGCGTCGAGTGCGCGGTGGATCGTGGCCAGGTTCCAGGGTCCCGGCGTCACCGTGGTCGCCTTGGAGCCCTCGGCCGGGCCGGTGCCGCCGCCGCCCACCGTGGTGATCCCGGAGGCCAGGGCCTCGGCGAGCGCCTCCAGCCCGAGCAGGTGCACGTGGGTGTCGATGCCGCCCGCGGTGAGGATCTTGCCCTCGCCGGAGAGGATCTCGGTGCTCGCGCCGATCTCCAGCCCGGGCGTGACGCCCGGCATCACGTCGGGGTTGCCCGCCTTGCCGACGGCGACGATCCGGCCGTCCTTGACGCCCACGTCCGCCTTCACCACACCCCAGTGGTCGAGCACGATCGCGTTGGTGATCACCAGGTCGGGCGCCCCCTCCGCACTCGTGAGCATCGACTGCAGCATCGACTCCCGGATGTTCTTGCCGCCGCCGAAGACCGCCTCGTCGCCGCCGACGGTGTAGTCGCGGGAGGGGGTGATCCACAGGTCGGTGTCGCCGAGGCGCACCTGGTCGCCCACGGTCGGGCCGTACAGGTGCAGGTAGGCGTGCCGGTCGATGGCGGTCATCGGTCTCCCTCGTCTCCGGTCCGGATGCGCAGCCCCGGGATGCGCCGCTCGCCCGCGAGCGCGACCAGCGGCACCTCGCGCTCCACGCCCGGTTCGAACCGCACCGCGGTCCCCGCGGCGATGTCGAGCCGGAAGCCCACGGCCTGCGCGCGGTCGAATGCCAGCGCCTCGTTGACGTCGGCGAAGTGGAAGTGCGACCCGATCTGCACGGGCCGGTCGCCGGTGTTCACGACGAGCAGCGTGCGCGACTCCCGGCCGGCGTTGATGGTGACCGGCTCGTCGAGCAGCCGCACCTCCCCCGGCAGGACGGGACGTGGGACGGCGAAGGCGGTCATGCGATGGGCTCCGTGATCGTAACGAGCTTGCGCCCGTCCGGGAAGGTGGCTTCGATCTGCAGGTCGGGGATGAGTTCGGGGATGCCCGGCTGCACGTCGGCGCGGGTGAGCACCGCACGTCCGTCGCGCATCAGATCGGGCACGTTCGCCCCCTCGCGGGCGCGCTCCAGCACCCAGCAGGAGAGGTAGGCGACGGTCTCCGGGTAGTTGAGCAGGACGCCGCGCTCGCGGCGGTCCCGCGCGACCATGCCGGCGACGGCGAGCAGCAGCTTGTCGCGGTCGGACGGGCTGAACAGCATCAGGTCTCCTTTCGTTCTCGGGCGGGGTCAGGCGCTGGCCGGCGCGCTCTCGGCCGGCGCAGTGTCGGCGGCGGTCGTCTGCGCGAAGCGCCGGGCGAGCACGGCGCACACGAAGATCTGGATCTGGTGGAACAGCATCAGCGGGAAGATGGTGAGCCCGAGCGCCGGGCCGGGGAACTGCACGGCCGCGATGGGGACGCCGGTGGTGAGGCTCTTCTTCGACCCGCAGAACATGATCGCGATCCGGTCGGCGCGGTCGAAGCGCAGCAGGCCGGAGCCGAACCAGGTGAGGCACAGCACGATGGCCAGCAGCAGCACATCCGCCAGGATCACCGCGAGCACGGAGAGCAGCGAGAGCTCCCGCCAGATCCCGCTGACGACGCTCTCGCTGAACGCGCTGTACACCACGAGCAGGATGGAGCCCCGGTCGACGATCCGCATGCTCGCCGGGTGCCTGCCCACCCAGCCGGCCAGCCAGCGCCGCAGCAGCTGGCCGGCCACGAACGGCAGGATGATCTGCGCGCACAGGGTGAGGATGTTCTCCGGCGACACCACGGCGTGCTTGCTGAGCAGCAGGGCGACGAGGAACGGCGAGACGAACACGCCGAGCACGTTGGAGAGCGAGGCGGCGCACACCGCGGCGGACACGTTGCCGCCGGCGAGCGAGGTGAAGGCGATCGACGACTGGACGGTCGAGGGCAGCGTGGAGAGGAAGAGCACGCCGACGTACAGCGCCGGCGACAGCAGCCACGGCACGAACACCTGGAAGGCGAGGCCCAGCAGCGGGAACACCAGGAACGACACCACGACCACGGTCGTGTGCAGCCGCCAGTGCCGGAGCCCGCGCAGCGCCTCCGCCGTCGACAGCCGCACCCCGTTGAGGAAGAACAGCAGCGCGATCGCGACCGTGCTCGCGCCCTTGGCGATCGGGACCGCCGCCCCGGTCGCGGGCAGCAGGGTCGCAAGCACCACGGTGGCGATCATGCCGACGAGGAAGAGGTCCGCCTTGGCCAGCAGCCGCCGCGCGGCCGAGCGCGGCTCGGCAGCGGTCATCGGCGCACCACGGCGGCGACGGGGTTGGCTCCGGGAGGGCCCATGTGGGAGTTGCGCTCGCCTCCCGAGACGAAGACCTTCGGCTGGCCGGTGACGCTGACCACGAGCGCGCCGCCCACGGTCTTCGCGACGTGGTGCGCCTCGTGGTCGTCGAGCAGGGTGATGTGCTCGCCGCGCAGCCGGTCGCTGCCGGGCAGGGCGAACTTGGCGAAGACGTGCACGATGCGCTCGCGGGCCGCCTCGTCGGGCAGCTCGCCGAAGTCGAGCCCGGCGGAGCGCAGGGCGCCGAGCACCCCGCCGAGGTCGGCGAAGTCGGCGGTGAGCGCGTGGCCGACGCGGATGGCCGACGCGGAGTCGGCCCGGTTGCCGACGACCAGCACCTCGCCGCGCCGCTTCTCCCCTCCCGCCGAGGTGACCGCCACCGAGCTGTAGAGCGACCAGTCCCGGCGGATGACGTCGTCGGTGACCGCACCCTCCGGCACCTCGCCGAGGGCGACGGCGACGCCGAGCGCCGCGGCGTCGTTCGACCAGCACATCGAGCCCATCGGGCCGATCCCCGGGTCCTCGGTGACGAGCGGGATGCCCGCGGCGCGAGCCTCGTCGATGACGCGCTGGGTGAGCGCCGGCCCCTTGACCATGACCAG
Organism: Leifsonia sp. Soil_N53; assembly: GCF_057655165.1. NCBI lineage: Bacteria > Bacillati > Actinomycetota > Actinomycetes > Micrococcales > Microbacteriaceae > Leifsonia > Leifsonia sp. Soil_N53. Next base: position 4,967 of record NZ_JBDGMM010000013.1, on the reverse strand, counting down.
GTGCACGTCGGCGGGATCGGTGATCCCGGCGGCCGCGACGGCCTCGGCGACGGCGGCCGAGACCTTCGCCACCTGGCCGGTGCGGCCGACCTCCTCGGGGAGGATGTCCTCGGTGTGCGCGCGCCCGACCACAACGCCGCCGCCGGCCGGCAGCCCGTCGGCCTCGCCCGCGGGGACCCACTCCTGCCAGACGATCGCGGCGTTGGGGCTGATGACGCCGGGGCTGCCGCCCGAGACGATCAGGCTGACGGCGTCCGCGACCTCCGCCGGCTCGACCCCGCGGGCCGCGGCGAGGGCGTCGCGCAGGCTCAGCTCGCAGAACAGCCTCCCGTAGTCGTTGTAGAGGCCGTGGCCCTCCGACTTGGCGATGATCGCGACGACGGCGTGCGGGTCGACCGTGCCGTCGGTGAGCGCGCGGGTCACCGCGCTCGTGTCGTTGGGGGTGAGCATCGGGACGACGGTGATCGTCGTCCGCGGGACCAGCTGAGTGTTCATGCACGCGTCTTTCATGGCGGATCGGTGGACCGGGGGTGAAGCGGTGGAGCTGGGATGGAGAAGAGTGCGGCGGTCAGGCGCTCAGCCGCCGCAGGGCGACGGACTCGAGCGCGGTGAGCACCGCGTACAGCACGATCGACAGCACGGTGGTGACGGTGACCGTCGCCCAGAGCGCTGCGAAGTCGGAGTTGATCGACGACAGCGCGATCAGGTGGCCGAGGCCGGTCGCCGTCGCGAGGTACTCCGCGAGCACGGCGCCGAGGATCGCGCCGGGGATCGCCACGCGGGCGCTGGAGGCCAGGGCCGGCAGCGCGTAGAACGACCTGATCAGGATGGTGCGCCGCCACCCGACGTCGTACGCGTGCATGAGGTCCTCGCTGGACCGCGGCACCTGCCGCATCCCGGTGACCACGTTCACGAAGGTCGGCACGAACGTGATGGTCGCCGTCAGCACGGTGACGCCGAGGAAGCCCCGCCCGAACACCAGCCCCACCAGCGGGGTCATCGCGACCAGCGGGATGGAGCGCAGCGCCATCGCGATCGGCGTGAACATCGCATCCACGGTGCGGGAGAGCAGCACCACGACGGCGGCGGCGAGCGCGAGCGCCGTGCCGAGCACGTAGCCGCCCGCGGCGTCGCCGAGGGTGGACCCGAGCGCCGAGAGCACCGTGCCGCGGTTCGCGGCCGCGTGCGGGCCGGAGAAGAAGTAGGCCACCACGTCCCCCGGGGTCTTCGCCAGGTACGGGTCGAGGCCGAGCACCCAGACCAGGCCGTACCAGACCACGACGACCGCGGCGACGCCGGTCACGACGCGCACCAGGGTCCGCGTCCAGCCGCGCCGGCCGGACCGGGCGGCGGTCGCGGCGCCCGCGGCCTCGTTGTTGACGGCGGTGAACCGGAGCCGGCGGGCGGCGAGCGAGACCAGGCCGTAACCGGCCGTGGAGATGAGCGTGGCCAGCAGCGCGATGGCCCACGTCCGCGGCACCTCGAACGCCTGCTGCGCCTGCACCATCGCCACGCCGAGCCCGCTGTCCCCGCCCAGGTACTCGGCGACGATGGCGCCGAGGAGGGCGCCGGGGATGGACAGCGCGACGCCGGCCGCGGCGGCGGGCACGGCGAAGCGCACGCGGACGCGGAACAGCACGAAGAGCCGTGACGCGCCCAGCGTGTGCCCCAGATCGAGCGCGCTCGACGAGGTCTGCGACAGCCCGAGCAGGACGGCCGAGGCCGACACGAAGAAGACGGAGAGCGCCGAGATGACGACCTTGGTGACGTCCGAGCTGACGAACACCACCAGCAGCGGCCCGATGGCGACGGCCGGGATGCAGTAGCTCGCCGCGGCGACCTGCATCACCGCCCCGCGCGCCCGCGGCCACAGCACGCAGGCGGCGCCGGCGATCAGCGCCGCCGCGTTGCCGATGAGGAAGCCGCGGAAGGCCTCCCCCAGCGTGACCTCCAGGTTGGGCAGGTAGAAGCCGTCGTGGAACAGCTGGCCGATGACGGTCCACGGCTCCGGGATGATCTTCAGCCGGCCGCCGAACAGCGTGGCGACGGCCGCCCACAGCACGAGGATGAGGCCGACGCCGGTGAGCGAGAGCCCGGCCCGGCGGGCGGCGGCGGGGAGCGGCCCCGGGCCGCGCACCCCGGAGGCGGGGGCGCGGCCGGTCACGGCGGCGGCGCGGAGCGTGCTCATGCGGCGCGCTCCTGCTCGTCGCCGAACAGCAGCCGGGTCAGCAGCGCGGTGTACTCCAGGAACTCCGGGGTCGACAGCAGTTCGCGGGTGCGCGGACGCGGCAGGTCGATGGGCACGACCTGGGTGATCCGGCCCGGACGCGGCGACATGACCACCACGGTGTCGGAGAGCAGCGTGGCCTCGATCACCGAGTGCGTGACCATGAGCGTCGTGGTGCGCAGCTCGCCCCACACCCGCAGCAGCTCGAAGTTCAGCCGCTGCTTGGTCATCTCGTCGAGCGCGCCGAACGGCTCGTCGAGCAGCAGCACCTCCGGGCGGTGCGCCAGCGAGCGGGCGATCGCCACCCGCTGGCGCATCCCGCCGGAGAGCTGGAAGGGCTTGGACTTCGCGAAGTCGCCGAGCCCGACCAGCGAGATCAGCTCGTCGACCGTGCCATCGTCGCTCAGGCCGGCCGCTTCGAGCGGGAGCCGCACGTTGTCGCGCACCGACTTCCACGGCAGCAGCGCGGAGTCCTGGAACGCGATGCCGAGCCGGTGCGCCTTCCGCACCTCCGCCGGCGGGGCGCCGTGCACACGCACGTCGCCCCGGGTGACGCTCTCCAGATCGGCGAGCATGCGGAGGATGGTGGACTTGCCGCAGCCGGAGGGGCCGATCAGCGACACGAAGCTCCCGCGCGGGGTGCTCAGGTCGACGTCGTCCAGCGCGAGGACCGCGCCGGCCCTGGTCGTGAACTCCTTGGAGACCGACCGCAGCTCGATACCGTCCGAGAAGTCGCTCACTTGCTCGACGTCCCGCTGTACACGTCCTTGAGGATCTCGTCGCTGAACATCGACGCCTTGGCGTCGGAGCCGCCCAGCTTGAGCGAGCCGATCGTCTTCTGGATGTCGGCGTCGGACATCCAGAACAGCCCGTGCTGCTGCGTGGTGGGCGAGACGACGAGGTCGTTCTGCTTGGTCGCCTGGGAGACCTGCTGCGTCATGCTCAGCTTGAGGTCCTTGCCGTACTTGTTGACGGCGAGGTCGGCGGAGAGGTTCGGGTCGGAGACCGCCTCCTTCCAGCCCTGCGCCTCGCCCTTCATCAGGTCGACGATCTGGGCCCGCTTGGTCGGGTTCTTCAGGTCGGCGGTGCGGGCGACGTAGACGTCTTCGAGCAGCGGATAGCCGAAGTCGTTGAGCAGCATGGTCGAGACCTTGATGCCCTTCTCCTCCAGGATGGTCGGCTCGTTGGTGTAGAACGCCACGAAGCCGTCGACCTCGCCGGTGGCCAGCGGGGTGGGGTCGAAGTCGATGGTGACGACCGTGACCTTCGACGGCGCGATGTCGTTCGCCTTGAGGAAGGCGTTCCAGACCGGGAGGTTGGTGGCGGAGACGCCGATCTTCTTGCCGATGAGGTCGCTCGGCTTGGTGATGGGCTTGCCGGCCAGCGAGACGATGCAGAACGGGTTCTTCTGGTATCCGGCGCCGATGATGGTGAGGCCGGCGCCGTTGTTGATCGCGTTGACCGCGGTGGCGGTGTGCGTGATGCCGACGAGCGCCTTGCCGCCGGCGACGACCGGCTCGACGGAGAGGTTGGGGCCGCCCGCGATGAGGGAGACCTTGACGCCGTTCTTGCTGTAGTAGCCCTTGTCCTCGGCCACCAGGCTGCCCGCGAACTGCACGTTCTCGAGGTAGTTGAGCTGGAGCGAGGCGGAGGGGACGGTGTCGCTGCTGGCGGAGGCTCCGCTGCTGCAGGCGGTGAGGGCGAGGGCCGCGGACGCGGCGAGGACGACGCCGAGGACAGCGCGCGGTCGGGCCGGGCGGAGGGAGGTGCGGATCTTCATGTCGGATTCCTCTTGGCTGGGGTGCGTGTGGACCTTCGGTGGGGGGATCGAAGGGAGGAGGAGCTTATGTCTACAAAAGACAGACTCCAGCCGCGCGGTTGCCCTCGGATTTCCGCATTGTAAAATCCATGTAACGCGAAACGTGTGGTCGCGATGCGGTTTTGTAGACAGTAGTCTTTGCCCATGATCGAACAGAAGAGCCTCGTGGAGCTCGCCGGGGACGAGATCAAGAAGCTCATCTCGAGCGGCGCCCTCAGCGCGGGCGACCGCATCCTCGAACAGCACCTCTCCGTGCAGCTCGGCATCAGCCGGCCGCCGCTGCGGGAGGCGCTGCGCATCCTCGCGGCCCAGCACATCCTGGAGCAATCCCCCCGGCGCGGCTACCACGTGGCCGGTCTCGGCGACGACGACGCCGCCGAGATCTACAGCCTGCGCACGGTGCTGGAGTCGTTCGCCCTCGACCTGCTCTTCGAGCGGCTCGACCGCGTCGACTTCACCGAGCTGGAGGTCGCCGTCGACGCCATGTGGGCCGCCGCGCGGGCCGGCGACCAGGTGGGCGTCATCGAGGCCAACAAGGACTTCCACCTCATCCTGGTCGGGCTGTCCGGCCACAAGCGGCTGGCGCAGACCTACCAGACGCTGATGGAGCAGATGCAGTTGCACATGGCGCGCAACCTCACCACGGAGGCCGCGTCCAGCGGGAGCCTGCGGGAGGGCTGCCGCCGCCACGAGGACCTGCTGGAGGCGCTGCAGAGCCGCGAGCCCGAGCGCATCCGCCGGGCCATGCGCGCCCACGGCGAGCGCCGCTTCCTCGACGGGGTGAAGGAGGTGCCGTGACGCCCTTCCGCGCTCCCGGCGCCCCCGCGCTCCCCTCGGCGGCTGAGCTCCCGTCAGCGGCCGAGCTCGCCGCCGACGTGCGCTCCGGCCGCCGCACGGCCGCGGACGTGCTGGCCGAGCACC
>NZ_JBDGMM010000012.1:0-12106 GCF_057655165.1 Leifsonia sp. Soil_N53 | reverse complement strand
CCGGTGCACGCCGGCGGCCGCGGCGCCGATCCGCTCGGTGACGCGGGAGGTCAGCTCGCGGAGCGCCGGGGTCTGCCGGTGCGCGGTGCCGAGCACGACGCGCGTCACCGGCACGCCCAGCCGCGACCCGAGCTGGCCGAGCGCCGCGACCTCCGCCCCGCGGAAGGTGGTGGAGGCCACATCGGGGTCGCCGAACGCGATGACCGCGATGCCGCGGGCCGCCACGGCGCGCAGCAGGGCGATCGTGGCGACGGTGGCCTCCTGGAGGTCGTCGACGAACAGCGCCCGGAGCCCGTCGAGGGAGCTGCCCTCGCGGACGACGGGCACGGCCGATGCGATCAGTTCGGCGGAGTCGACGTAGCCGCCGCGGAAGCTGTCGAGGACGCTCTGGTACTCGGCGATGAAGCGGCCCGCGGCCCGCCACTCGTCACGACCGGCGATCGCGCCCAGCTCGGCCAGCCGCGCGGGCGACACGCCGCGCTCGGCGGACCGCCCGATGAGCTCGCGGAGCTCAGTGCGGAACCCGCGCAGGACGCGCACCTCCGGGCCGAGGGACGCCGGCCAGACCGGGCCGGTGCCGTCCTCCAGGTGCCCGCTCAGCAGCTCTGTGATGATCTGGTCCTGCTCGCCGCCGGTGAGCAGCCGCGGCGGCTCCCAGCCGTTGCGTCTGGACTGCTCGCCGACGAGCTGGAACGCGAGGGAGGTCGCCGTGCGGGCCAGCGGGCCGGGCGTCGGCACCCCCAGCCGCAGCGAGATGCGGTCGCGCAGGGCGGTCGCCGCGGCACGGGAGGCGCTCAGCGCGAGCACCTCCGACGCGGCGTAACCGCGCTCGTGCACGCGCTCGGCGATCGCCTCCACCAGTGCCGTCGTCTTGCCCGTGCCCGGCGCGCCGAGCACCGCGGCCGACGCCCCGTCCGGCAGCGCGAGCACCTCGCGCTGCGCGGGGTCGAGCGGCTCCGCGAGGCCGCCGGCCGCGTCGTCGGCGCGCGGACGGAAACCTCGGGTGGACATGACTTCACGGTATCGGCGTCCGCCGACAGAGAACGCGATCCGAGCCCGCGAGCCGCGTGCCGTAGTCTGAACTCGCACCCCGCTGGTCTGATTCGAAAGGCACATCCCGTGGAGATCCGTATCGGAATCGTCAACGCCCCCCGCGAGCTCAGCTTCGAGTCGGCCCAGTCGGCCGAGGAGCTCACCGAGCAGATCCAGGCCGGCATCGCCAGCGGCACCGGCATCCTCAAGCTCTCGGACGACAAGGGCCGGATCTACATCGTCCCGACCGCGGGCATCGCGTATGTCGAGGTCGGCACCGAGGAGTCGCGCCGCATCGGCTTCGTCGGCTAGATTCCCGAGCGTGGAACTGCTCTTCGTCGCGCTCGCCGGCGCCATCCTCGGCCTCGGCGCGCGGTACCTCCTGCCCAACCGTCACACGCACGGCTCCGTGCTCATCCCCGCGCTGGGCGTGAGCGTCGCGTGCGTGCTCTGGGTCGCCCTCACCTGGGCCGGCCTGAAGTGGAACGGGGGCTGGATCTGGTGGATCACCCTCGTCGGCACCGCCGTCGTCGTCGTCGTGGCCGACCTCGTGATCGGTAGGCTCCGCACGGCCCACGACGAGAAGCTGCTGCACACCCTCGCGCGCGGCGCCGTCGCCCGCTGAGCCGCGCCGCTGTTGCGCGCTGAGCCGCGCCGCCGGGTCGGCCGTCAGGCCGTCAGGCCCAGCGCATCCATCCGCCGGGTGTGCGCCGCGATCAGCTCGGTGAAGATCGGCTCGATCCGCTCCTCGTCGGCCGCCCGGTTCCCCGAGAGGTGCAGGGCCGACCGCGCGACCAGCAGCGTGTCGCCGACCAGCCGACGTCCCCACATCGCCAGCCGGGAGCCGAGCTGCGGGTCGGCCGCGATCTCGCCGCGCAGAACCTCCAGCAGGGCCTCCTGACCGGAGTCCGCGCCCAGGAGCTGCTGGATCCGGGGCCCGACGTCGCCGGGCAGACCGCCGGCCAGCCGGATGAAGAAGTCGTCGAGCAGGCCGCCCGACATCAGCGCGGCCAGCAGCGTCTCGCGCCAGTCGGAACCGACCAGCAGCGCGCGGAAGCCCTCGATCTCCTCCGCGAACGGCCGCATGGCCTCCGCGGGCTCGTCGCCGCGCCGGCGGATCTCCGCGACGATGCCCTGATGCTTGGAGATCGCCAGGCCGGCGGCGACGGAGACGACCTCCTTCGCGGCGAGCGCGTCGGTGTCGGCAGCCACCCTGGACAGCGTCTGGAACTGCTCGAGCTGCAGGTACGCCGCCTGGCCCAGATAGGGCAGCAGGTCGGGCATCACCTCGTGCAGGTCGACTCGGACCGTCGCCGGAGGCATCCGCTGGTTGAGGCGGGGCAGCTCGACCGTGGGCCGGCGTCTGGTGAACCACGTTGACACGTACAGCAGTGTAACGGGGAGGTCCAGTAAGCTTGTGGTGCCGTCGGCGCAGGATCGACGGCCCTGCGCCTGCGACGAGAACAGGGCGTGGAACTCACTATTCGAACCGACAGGCACCCTTACGTGACTTTCTCAGAACTCAACATCGACCAGGACATGGTGGACGCGCTCGCCTCCAAGGGCATCTTCGAGCCGTTCCCGATCCAGTCCCAGACCATCCCGCTCGCCCTCGCCGGCCAGGACATCATCGGCCAGGCCAAGACGGGTACCGGCAAGACCTTCGGCTTCGGCCTCCCGATCATCCAGCGCCTCGGGCTGGACCCGGAGCCCGGCGTCCAGGCGCTCGTCGTCGTCCCGACCCGCGAGCTCGCCGTCCAGGTCTTCGAAGACCTGGAGCAGGCCGCCTCCAACCGCCCGACCGCGGTCACCGCGATCTACGGCGGCAAGGCGTACGAGGGCCAGATCGCCCAGCTCAAGGCCGGCGCGCAGATCGTCGTCGGCACCCCCGGCCGACTGCTCGACCTCGCGGGCCAGCGCCTCCTGAACCTCTCGCACGTCAAGGAGATGGTGCTGGACGAGGCCGACAAGATGCTCGACCTCGGCTTCCTCTCCGACATCGAGAAGCTCTTCGCGCAGACCCCGGCGACGCGTCATACCATGCTGTTCTCGGCGACAATGCCCGGCCCGATCGTCGCGCTGGCCCGCCGCTTCATGACCCGCCCGATCCACATCCGCGCCAGCGACCCCGACGAGGGCCAGATCCAGGCGAACATCAAGCACCTCATCTACCGGGCGCACTCGCTCGACAAGGACGAGGTCGTCGCCCGCATCCTCCAGGCCGAGGGCCGCGGCAAGACCGTGATCTTCACGCGCACCAAGCGCGCCGCGGCCAAGCTGGTCGAGGAGCTCGGCGACCGCGGCTTCAACACCGCGGCCGTCCACGGCGACCTCAACCAGGAGCAGCGCGAGCGCGCGATGGCGGCCTTCAAGGCCGGCAAGAAGGACGTGCTGATCGCCACCGACGTCGCCGCGCGCGGCATCGACGTGGACGACGTCACGCACGTCATCAACCACACCATCCCCGACGACGAGAAGACCTACCTGCACCGCGCCGGCCGCACCGGCCGCGCGGGCAAGACCGGTATCGCCGTGACCTTCGTGGACTGGGAGGACCTGCACAAGTGGGCCCTCATCAACCGCGCGCTGGAGTTCGGCCAGCCGGATCCGACCGAGACCTACTCGTCGTCGCCGCACCTGTACACCGACCTCGACATCCCGGAGGGCGCGAAGGGCCGGCTGAAGTCGACCCCGGCCGTCAAGGCTCCGGAGACGCAGGACGGCGCCCGGCACGACTCCTCCCGCCCCGGCGGTCAGAGCGCCCAGGGCGACGGCCAGCGCTCGCGCAACCGCCGCCGCACCCGCACCGGGGGCTCCGACCAGGCAGCGGCTTCGACCGGCTCGACGGGCTCGGCCGACTCCGCAGCAGCCGGCGACGAGCACAAGTCGCCCGCGGCCGGCACGCACGACGGCGGCGGATCGCAGCACCGCGACGGCAACAGCGCGCCGCGCCGACGTCGCCGCCGTTCGCGCGGCGGCTCCCCCGCCACGCCTGCCAGCTGAGCGCACTCGCACTGACGGAACATGCCGCCTGCCGACTCCGGCAGGCGGCATTTTCCGTCCGTTCGACGCCCGGTGCGGGTCAGTACCAGTTGGGGTCGTGGCTCATCTCGAAGTTCCACGCCGCGCACGGCGAGCCGTAGGCCCGGTTGATGTAGTCGAGGCCCCAGTTCACCTGGGTGTTCTGGTTCGTCATCCAGTCGGGTCCGGCCGAGGCCATCTTGCTCGCCGGCCACGCCTGCGGGATGCCGTAGGCGCCGCTCGAGGTGTTGTACGCGTCCGCGCGCCAGCCCGACTCGTGGTTCCAGAGCTTGATCAGGCAGCCCATCTGGTCCTGACCCCAGCCGTACGCGCCCAGCCGGCTGGAGGCGTACGCCTGCGCTGCCGCGGGGTCGACGTTCATCCCGGGCGGGGGCGCGAAGCCGTCCGCCCCGCCGCCGGGGTTCGCGGCCTGCGCTGCGGCGGCGGCCGCGGCGAGTCCCGCCGCGCGCTGCTGCTCGACGGCCGCGGCGGTGTTCTGCAGCGACGCGAGCTGCGAGTAGAGCGTGTTGGCGTGCTGCTTCTGGTCGGCGAGCTGGGCGTCGGCCGTCGCTTTGGCGTCGTTCGCCACCTGCAGCGCCTTCTGCGCTTCCTTGTCGAGCTGGTCGCGGATCTTCTGCGCCGCCGAGGCCTGCTCGCTGAGCGCGGCGGCGACGTTCTTCTGCGCGGCGGCCTGCGCGAACAGGCCGGAGGCCTGGTCGGCGAGCTTGGAGACCGCGCCGAGCTGGTACAGCAACGACGGCCGCGAGCCCGCCGCCGACGTCCCCTCGGAGGCGCCCGCACCGCCGAGGAACAGCCGGATCGACACGTCGGAGGTCCCGGACCGGGTGAGCTGGGCCGCGAACTTGCCGCTCTGGGCGCGCAGCTCGTCCGCCCGTGCCGCGGCGGCCTGCGCCTGCTGGCCGATGTCCTGCGCCTTCGCCGTCGCCGCCGTGAGCGCGGCCTCGGCCTGGCCGTACTCGCCGAGGCGCTTCACCGCCAGGTCGCCCGCCGCGTTGGCCGACGCCTGCAGCGACGCCAGCAGCCCGTTGATGCGGTCGACCTCGGCCTGGGCCGCGGCGACGTTCGCCTTGGCCGCCTGCACGTCGTCCCACGAGGGGTAGGTGTCCGCGTTCGCGGGAGCCGCTCCTCCCGCCACCGTCAGGGCGCCGACCAGCACAGCCGCAGCGAAAGAAGACGTCCAGAGTCGCCGAGACACACGTACCTCGCTTCCTGATCCCCGCGGACCAGGCTAACGGGAGGTTGCGCTCATCCGTAGAAGGGCGCCGCGCCTGTCGCTTCTTCGATCATCAGGTCGACCACGGCCGGATCCGTCGTGTTCTCGCCCAGCCGGTTGGGCTTGCCCGCACCGTGGTAGTCGCTGGAGCCGGTGATCTGCAGGCCGTACTTGGCCGCATAGCCGCGCAGCACCTCCACGCCCTCCGGCCGGTTCTCGCGGTGATCGAGCTCGAAACCGAACAGCCCGGCCTTGACGAGCCTGCGCAGCCGGTCCTCCGGGATGACGCCGCGGCTGCTCGTGGCGGGATGCGCGAGCACGGGCACTCCCCCGGCGCCCCGGATGAGCCGGATCCCGGTCGCCGGGTCGGGCGCGTAATGCGGCCGGAAGTAGCCGCTGCGCCAGTGCAGGATGCCGGCGAAGGCCGCGCTGCGGTCGGCGGCCAGTCCGCGGGCCACGAGCGCGTCGGCGATGTGCGGCCGGCCGACCGTCGCGCCCTCGGTCGCCTGCGCGAGCACGTCGGCCCAGGTGATGTCGTAGTCCTCGGCGATGCGGCGCACCATGTCCTCCGCACGCCGCATCCGGCCCTGACGGATGCGGCTGGTCTCGGCGACGAGCGCCTCGTCCGCCGGGTCGAAGAGGTAGCCGAGCATGTGCACGCTCGCGAACTCGATGCGGGTGGAGAGCTCCATGCCCGGGATGACGGTGATGCCGACCTCCGCGCCGGCCTCGGCTGCGGACGCCCAGCCCGCCGTCGAGTCGTGGTCGGTGAGCGCGACCGTGCCGAGTCCGGCGGCCGCGGCGGCGCGCACCAGCTCGGCGGGGGTCTCCGTGCCGTCCGACACGCTGGAGTGCGTGTGGAGGTCGACGGGACCGCGGAACCGTCGCGCATCAGCCATGCCCACCATCCTAGGAGTGGAAGAATGGTCGCCATGTCGTCCGAGAACACCACAGCGCCCGCTCCCGCCGACCGCGAGGAGGCGCCGCGCGCCACGGCCAACCGCTCCACCACCCCTGGATCGGAGAACTTCCGCGAGTACATCGGCAGCAACTGGGCCGAGCGCCCGGAGATCCTGCCCGGCTCCCGCGAGCAGGCCGCCTACGCCGCCGCCCGGCGCGCCCGGGTGTCCGAGCTGTTCCCCGGGCAGCGGCTGATCATCCCGGCCGGCCGGCTCAAGCAGCGCTCCAACGACACCGACTACGCGTTCCGGGCGCACTCCGCGTTCACGCACCTGACCGGCTGGGGCTCCGACGCCGAGCCCGGCAGCGTGCTCGTGCTGGAGCCGCACGACGGCCGCCACGTCGCGACGCTGTACTTCCGCGAGCGCGCCGGCCGCGACTCCGACGAGTTCTACGCGAACCCGGAGATCGGCGAGTTCTGGATCGGTCCGCGCCCGTCGCTCGCCCAGGTCGCCAGCGACCTCGACCTCCCGACCCGCGGCATCGCCGAGGTGGAGGCCGTGCTCGACGCGGTCGACGCCGCCACCCTCGTCCTGCGGGAGGCCGACCCGGAGCTGACCGACCGGGTGGACGCCGCCCGCCTGGTGCTCGCGGCCGAGGCCGGAGCCGAAGTCGGCGACGCCGCCCGCGACCCTGAGGACCACGCGGAGGACGACCGTCTCGCCCGCGACCTCTCCGAGCTGCGCCTGGTGAAGGACGCGTACGAGCTCGCCGAGCTGCGCAGCGCGATCGCCGCCACCGCGGCCGGCTTCGACGACGTGGTCGCCGACCTCGGCCGTATCGTCGCGCACCCGCGCGGCGAGCGGATCGTGGAGGGCGTCTTCAACGCGCGCGCCCGGCTCGACGGCAACGCGGTCGGCTACGACACGATCGCCGCCAGCGGCCCGCACGCCTGCATCCTGCACTGGACGCGCAACGACGGCCCCGTGGTGCCGGGCGACCTGATCCTGATCGACGCCGGCGTGGAGGTCGACAGCCTCTACACCGCCGACATCACGCGCACCCTCCCGATCGACGGCACGTTCACCGAGACCCAGCGCCTGGTCTACGAGACGGTGCGGGAGGCCGCGGACGCCGCGTTCGCGATCGTGCGCCCCGGCATCCGCTTCCGTGAGATCCACGCGGCCGCGATGGCGGTCATCGCCCGCCGCACCGCCGAGTGGGGACTGCTGCCGGTATCCGCGGAGGAGGCGCTGCAGGCGGACAACCAGTACCACCGCCGCTACATGGTGCACGGCACCAGCCACCACCTCGGCCTCGACGTGCACGACTGCGCCCAGGCCCGCCGCGAGCTCTACCTCGACGGCGAGCTGGAGCCGGGAATGACGTTCACGATCGAGCCCGGCCTGTACTTCCAGCCGGACGACCTCACGGTCCCGGAGCGCTTCCGCGGCATCGGCGTGCGCATCGAGGACAACATCCTGGTGACCGCGGACGGCGCGGAGAACCTTTCCATCGCCCTCCCGCGCACGGCCGACGACGTGGAGGCCTGGGTGCGCCGTCTCTCCTGACTGGCGAAACGTGACTAATCGCGGGAATCCTTCCGGGGATACCCGCGATTACTCACGTCTCGGTGGCTAGAAGATGCGCAGGCCGATCTCGGCGGGGGCGGCCAGGAGGCTCTCGATCTCGTCGTCCAGGCGGACGAGCGTGATGGAGGCTCCGGCCATGTCGAGCGACGTGCAGTACTCCCCGACATAGCTGCGGCCGACCGTGATGCCCTTCGCGGCGAGCTGCTCGTGCGCGTGGCCGTACGCGATGTAAAGCTCGCTGATCGGCGTACCGCCGAGCCCGTTGACCATCAGCGCGACGCGGTCCCCGCGCTCGAACGGCAGGTCGGCGACGACCGGGTCGAGCAGGATGTCGACCAGGGCGTTCGAGGGCTCGATCTTCGCGCGCCGCCGCCCCGGCTCGCCGTGGATGCCGACGCCGATGATCGCGTCGTTCCAGCGGATCGGCACCCCGATGGTGGCGTGCAGGAGGTCGCGGTCTGCGCCCTCGATGTGGCCGCCGCGGACCTGCGCGTACTCCTCGAACACCACGGTTGCTCGTGCCCGCACGACCTCCCCTGTCACGCCCTCCCCGAGCGGGAAGATCTTGCCGGACTGGCAGCCGACGCCGAGGTCGGCGTCCTTGCGGTAGGTGCCTGCGGCCGCTGCCGCCCCGATCCTGCGCCCTCGCACCCCCGCAGCGCCACCCATCCCCCTCCTTCACGCACCGAGGGGCACGTCGTTGTCACTTCTCGCTTCGAAAAGTGACAACGACGTGCCCCTCGATCGTGTCAGGCCGTGGGCGGGGTGGGCGGCTGCTCGCTCGCGGGCGGCTCGGGCTGCGCCGGCGCGGGCGGCGGGTCGGACGGGTGCGCGGGCGGGGCCCACGACGCCGGCGCGGCCGGCACGTCGGCGACCCCGCCGAGCAGGTTCCGCGCCCGGTTGACCAGGTCGGAGTCGACCAGCACCGAATAGCTCGTCGCGATCACCTGCATCACCGACGTGTAGTCGCGGCGGCGGCGGTTGATCGCGTACGAGACGATGCCGAACAGCATCCCGAAGCCCGCGCCGATCAGCACCGCGGCGATGACGAACGCGTAGCTCACGCTCGGCGAGAAGATGAGCAGCAGCAGTCCGAAGAAGATGCCGAGCCACGCTCCGGAGGCCGCGCCGGCGAGCGCGACGCGCCCCCAGGTGAGCTTTCCGGTCACGCGCTCCACGCTCTTCAGGTCGCTGCCGACGATGGAGACCTTGTCCACCGGGAAGTCGGCACGGGCCAGCACGTCGACGGCCTGCTGCGCGTCGAGGTACGTCTCGTACGTGGCCACGACCTCTCCCCGTGGCATGGTCGGGAAGAGCATCCGGTTGCGTCCGCCGAGCGGGCTGGGTGTGGTCATCCCGTCATTGTCCCATCCTCACCGTGCGCCCGGCTGCTAGGGCTTAAGTTATTAGACGTGAGTACCCGCATCTTCGTCGCCCGGTTGGCCGGCACCAGCGTGTTCGACCCGGTCGGCGACCGGGTCGGCAAGGTGCGCGACGTGCTGGTGGTCTACCGCAAGGACGATCCGCCCAGCGTGGTCGGCCTCATCGTCGAGATCCCGGGCAAGCGCAGGGTGTTCCTGTCGATCGGGCGGGTGACCAGCATCTCCAGCGGTCAGATCATCACCAACGGGCTCATCAACGTTCGCCGCTTCGAGCAGCGCGGCGGCGAGGTCCGGGTCATCGCAGAGCTCCTCGGCCGCAAGGTCGTCTTCACCGACGGGACCGGCGAAGCGACGATCGAGGACGTCGCCATCCAGGAGTCCGCGACCGGCGAGTGGGCCGTGAGCCAGCTCTTCGTCCGCCGGCCCAAGTCGGGCGCCTCCCCGTTCGGCAAGGGCCCGACCACGTTCGCCGAGTGGAACGAGGTGCACGAGAAGCAGGCGCGCGGCGAGGCCCAATCCGCCGAGCAGCTGATCGCGACGTACTCGGAGCTGAAGCCCGCCGACCTGGCGAACACGCTCCTCGACCTCCCGACGCAGCGGATGCTAGAGGTGGCCGAGGAGCTGCCGGACGACCGGCTCGCCGACGTGCTGGAGGAGATGCCGGAGAGCGAGCAGGTGCAGATCCTCGCCCAGCTCGACGACGACCGCGCCGCCGACGTGCTCGACCAGATGCAGCCGGACGACGCCGCCGACCTCATCGCGCAGCTCTCGGACGAGCGCGGCGAGCACCTCCTCGAGCTCATGGAGCCCGAGGAGGCAGACGACGTCCGCATGCTCCTCAGCTACGCGCCGGACACCGCGGGCGGCCTGATGACCACCGAGCCGATCATCGTCTCGGCCGACGCCACTGTCGCCGAGGGCCTCGCCCTGATCCGCCGACACGAGCTCGCGCCGGCGCTCGGCGCGGCCGTCTGCGTGACGTTGCCGCCCTACGAGGCGCCGACCGGGCGCTTCCTCGGCATCGTGCACTTCCAGCGGATGCTGCGCTACCCGCCGCACGTCCGGCTCGGCACCCTGCTGGATCCGAGCCTGGAGCCGGTGACCGCCGACACCTCCGCCGCCGAGGTGTCCCGCATCCTCGCCAGCTACAACCTCGTCTCCGTCCCCGTCGTGGACGAGAAGCACCGGCTCGTCGGGGTGGTGACCATCGACGACATCCTCGACTACCTGCTGCCCGACGACTGGCGAAGTCAAGACGAGGACGAGCCTGTGAAGCCCCCGTCCGACGAGACCGGCAGTATCCGCATCGTGAACGGAAGGAGGGGCGGAAGTGGCACGAGGTAAGCGGGACGAGAGCCTGGACGCCCCGAAGGGCCTCCGCACCTCGGTGATCCCCCGGAGGGACCCGCTGGAGCAGAGCGACCGGTTCGGCCGGTTCACCGAGTGGATCGCGCGTGCGATGGGCACGCCGTGGTTCATCCTGGGCCTGACGATCTTCGTGGTGGCCTGGATGGCGTGGAACACCCTCGCCCCGAACCCGTGGCGGTTCGACTCGGCGGCGCTCGGGTTCATCGCCCTGACCCTCGTCCTCTCGTTGCAGGCGTCGTACGCCGCGCCCCTGATCCTGCTCGCGCAGAACCGGCAGGACGACCGCGACCGCGTGCAGATCGAGCAGGACAGGCAGCGCGCCGAGCGAAACCTCGCCGACACCGAGTATCTGGCACGGGAGGTCGTGGCCCTGCGGCTCGCGGTCAGGGACATGGCGACCAAGGACTTCATCCGGGCCGAGCTGCGCGCGCTGCTGGAGGACCTGGACAAGGGCGAGACGACCGAGACCGGGCGCGCGCGTGCCTGAGGCCGGCGTCGCCGACCTCGTCGAGCGCGCCCTCTCCGGCGTCCTCGACCCCGAGATCCGCAAGCCCGTCACCGAGCTGGACATGATCGGCGGCGTGGCGGTCGACGCCGAGGGGCACGCGACCGTGCGCGTGAAGCTCACCATCGTGGGCTGCCCGGCCGCCGACAAGATCGAGCGGGATGTCCGGGCCGCCGCCGCCTCCGTGCCCGGCGTCAGCGGCGTGACCGTCGACGTCTCCGTGATGACGCCCGCCGAGCGTGCGGCCCTCACCGAGAAGCTGCGCGGCGGGCGCGCGGCGCGGGCCCAGCAGTTCGGACCCGACTCGCTGACCCGGGTCTACGCCGTCACCAGCGGCAAGGGCGGCGTCGGCAAGTCCACCGTCACCGCGAACCTCGCCGTGGCGCTCGCCGAGCGCGGCCTGCGGGTCGGCCTGATCGACGCGGACGTGCACGGCTTCTCCATCCCCGGGCTGCTCGGGCTGACCGACGCCGACGGCGTCGCTGTGCGGCCGACGCGCGTGGACGACATGATCCTGCCGCCGGTCGCCTACGGCGTGAAGGTCATCTCGATCGGGATGTTCGTGGACTCCTCGTCCGCGGCGGTCGCCTGGCGCGGGCCGATGCTGCACCGCACCATACAGCAGTTCCTCGGGGACGTGTTCTTCGGCGACCTGGACGTGCTGCTGCTCGACCTCCCGCCCGGCACCGGCGACGTCGCCATCTCGGTCGGGCAGCTGCTGCCCCAGGCCGAGGTGCTCGTGATCACCACCCCGCAACCGGCGGCGGCCGACGTCGCCGAGCGCAGCGGCGTGGTCGCTCGCCAGACCGGCCAGCGCATCGTCGGCGTCATCGAGAACATGGCCGGGCTCGTGCAGCCGGACGGCAGCGTCCTGGAGCTGTTCGGCTCCGGCGGCGGCGTGGAGGTGGCGCGACGGCTCTCCGCCGGCCAGGACGTGCCGGTGCCGCTCCTGGCCAGCGTGCCGCTCAGCGTGCCGCTGCGCACGGGCGGCGACACGGGCGCGCCCATCGTGGTCACCGACCCGCAGGATCCGGCCGCAGCGGCGATCCGCGCCGTCGCCGCCGGGCTGGCC
>NZ_JBDGMM010000011.1:0-7215 GCF_057655165.1 Leifsonia sp. Soil_N53 | reverse complement strand
CGTCGGAGTCGCGACGCGGAGCGCGGTCGTCCCGGTCGAAGCTGCGGCGCGGGCGCTCGTCGGAGTCGCGACGCGGAGCGCGGTCGTCCCGGTCGAAGCTGCGGCGCGGGCGCTCGCCGGAGTCACGACGCGGAGCACGGTCGTCGAAGTCGCGACGCGGGCGGTCGCCGAACTCCCGGCGCGGGGCGCGGTCGTCCCGGTCGAAGCTGCGGCGCGGGCCATCGTCGGAGTCGCGGCGCGGCGCACGGTCGTCGCGGTCGAAGCTGCGGCGCGGACGGTCGTCCTCGCGGCGGCCCGCGTTGGCGCGGCTGTCCCACTCGCGTTCGGTGCGGCGGGCGTCCTTGCCGCGCGGCTCCCAGTTCGGGCGCTCGCCACCACCGGTGCGCGCGGCGCCACGAGAGTCGCCGCGGCTGCCGTAGGTGTCGCGGCCGCGGGCGGCGCGGTCCTCGGCGCTCCAGCGGTTCTTCTTGCCGGCGTCGGGGGCCTCCTCGCGGTAGCCGCGGTGCTTCGGGCTGCGCGAGCCGGCGCCCTTGGGCGCGCCGGGCTGCGACGGTCGTCGGTCGTTGTTCTTCTTGTACGGGGGCATGCGTGTTCTTCCTGGGTTTTTCTCTGAAATGCGCGGCGGCGCGCTGAAGCGCACCGGAGAATCCCCGGCAGACATCGCCTGGGGCCGTTCACATCGTGATGAATCCGCGAAACCAACTGGTTGCGGAACCGGCCCGCTTGACTTACAAACCCATCCGCGCGTCAAAAAGTGGCGCGGTGTCAAGAGCCGACCTCCCAACGATACAGGATCGAGGCTGGGAAGCGGCTGCCGGTTCCGGACTCCCTGACGCGCGCCCGCGGCCGGGGTATACATGGGGGCATGACCTCCGTCGACGCGATCGTCATCGGGTCCGGCCCCAACGGGCTCGCGGCCGCCGTCACGCTTGCCCGCGCGGGGCTGAGCGTGCACGTCTACGAGCGCAACGCCACGGCGGGCGGGGGGATGCGGACCGAGGAGGTCACGCTTCCCGGCTTCCGCCACGACATCTGCTCCGCCGTGCACCCGCTCGCGTTCGCGTCCGGCTTCTTCCGGCGGTTCGGCCTCGCCGACCGGGTGCCGTTCATCACCCCGACCGCCTCCTACGGGCACCCGCTGCCCGGTGGGGAGGCCGCGCTCGCCTACCTCGACCTGGAGCGCACTGCGGACGCGCTCGGCCCCGACGGCCCGGCCTGGCGCGCCCTCCTCGGCCCGCTGGTGCGCAACGCCGACGCGGTCGCGCAGTTCACCGGCTCCTCCCTGCTGCAGCTGCCGCGGCATCCGCTCGTCGCCGCCCGGTTCGGCCTGGCCGCGCTGTCGCAGGGCGGCCCGTGGTGGAACCTCCCGTTCCGCAGCGAGAAGGCTTCCGCGCTGCTCACCGGCGTGATCGCGCACACCACCCTGCCGCTGCCGAACCTGGCCGGCGCCGCGGCGGGGCTGGCGCTCGCGACCTACGCGCACGCCCGCGGCTGGCCCATCCCGGTCGGCGGTTCGCAGGCGATCGCCGACGCACTGGTGGACGACCTCCGCGCCCACGGCGGTGAGCTGATCACCGGCACCGACATCCAATCGCTGGGCGAGCTGCCGGACGCCCGGGCCGTCCTGTTCGACACCCACGTGGCGATCGCGGCGCGGCTCGGCGAGGACCGGCTGCCCGCGGACTACCTGCGCCGCGTCGCCGCCTTCCGCGACGGCAACGGGGTCTTCAAGATCGACTTCGCGCTGTCCGGGCCGGTGCCGTGGACGAACCCCGAGCTGAGGGAGACCGCCACCGTCCACCTCGGCGGCGAGCGCGCGGCCATCGCCCGGGCGGAGCGCACCGTCGCGGCCGGCCGGGAGAGCGACGACCCGTACGTGCTCGTCTCGCAGCCGACGCTCTTCGACGCCTCGCGGGCGCCCGCGGGCAAGCACGTGCTCTGGGCGTACACGCACGTCCCGCGCGGCTCCACGTCGGACCGCAGCGAAGCCGTCATCGGCCAGATCGAGCGCTTCGCCCCGGGCTTCCGCGACCTGATCCTGGCCAGCGCCACGAAGACCGCGCACCAGCTGGAGGGCTACAACCCCAGCTACATCGGCGGCGACATCTCCTCCGGGATGCCCGACTTGTCGCAGCTCATCCTGCGCCCGGTGCCGTCGACAGACCCGTGGCGGATGCCCGGCCGCGGGCTGTACCTCGCGTCGTCCTCCGCCGTGCCCGGGCCGGGCGTACACGGGCTGGCCGGCTACTACGCCGCGCGCAGCGCCCTGCGGCACGAGTTCGGGATGACCCGGATGCCGTCGCTCGCCCCTGACCTGCCGGTGGCATCGCCGGGGGCGCCCGCCAGCGGCTTCAACCAGACCACCGGCTCCATCGAAGAGGAGATCGCCTGATGTCCGTCAACGTCCGCCGTTTCGCCTGCACGCCCGAGGAGGTCTTCACCGCCCTCGCCGACCCGTGGGTCTTCCCCACCTGGGTGGTGGGGGCCTCGCGGATGCGCGGGGCCGACGGCCGCTTCCCCGAGCCGGGCTCCAAGCTCCACCATTCGATCGGGATCTGGCCGTTCGTGCTGAACGACGAGACCCGGGTCGATGAGTGGGATCCACCCCGGCGCTTCAGCCTGGAGGCGAAGACGCGACCAGTCGGCACGGAGCGCGTCCTCATCGAGGTGCAGCCGCGCGGGAAGGGCTGCCTGGTCCGGATGGAGGAGTACGCCATCACCGGGATCGCCGCCCGCATCCCGACGGTGATCGCCGACCCGATCCTCTGGATCCGCAACCGGGAGGCACTGCGCCGGCTGGAGTGGGTCGCGCGCGGGATCTCGCGGCAGAAGGCGCGCTCGGCCGGCTGAGCGCCGGAAACCCGCCCGAAACACGTCGCCACTAGCATCGACGGATGACCACGCGCGTGTCCGCCGAGCCCGCCCGCTCCCCCGGCGTCGCCGAGCTGCTGCGCCTGAGCGACGAGTTCACCTTCGCGCTCTACCCCGCCGAGAGCTGCTACCTGCTGGACGTCTCCGAGCTGGAGCGCCCGGGCGTGACCGTGTTCGTCGGGCGCGACGAGGAGGGCACAGCGCTCGGGATGGCCGCGCTGGTGCGCAAGGGCGACGGCAGCGCCGAGCTCAAGCGCATGTTCGTGCACCCGGACGCGCGCGGCCGCGGCCTGGCGGCCGGCCTGCTCGGGGCGGTCGAGGCCGAGGCGGCCGGCGCCGGCGTGGCCGCCGTGCAGCTCGAGACCGGGCCGCTGCAGCACGCGGCGATCGCGCTCTACGAGAGCCGCGGCTACGCGCGCATCCCGAACTTCGGTGAGTACGTGGGCGACCCGCACTCGGTCTGCTACGCCAAGACTCTCTGACCCCGGCTAGGTGCGCTGCGCCACCTTCTTCTTGAGGAAGATCAGAGGCAGCAGCCAGCCGCCGAGCGCCGTCACCACCCAGACCACGAGCGCGGCGAGGATCCAGGTCACGAAGTCGTCGACCCGGATGCCGCCCGGCAGCAGGGACGCGACGAGCAGCGCGACGAGCGTCGACACGAGCCCGATCCCGCCGAGCAGCGCCGACGCGTACTTGCGGGCGAGATTGAAGATGAAAGGCGCGAGGATGCTCTGCGCCGCGGCGAAGACCAGCACGGCGACCAGGAGCCCCTCCCAGTCGAGATGGAACCCGGGCAGGATCCAGGAGGCTATGAGCAGGCCGAGCGCTGCGGTGACCACGAAGATCGCCGCTCGGATCAGGAATCTCACCATGCCCGAAGAGTAGCGGCCTCCCGGGCGGGCGAGAACACCCCTTCTCCTCGCCCTGCCGCCCCGCTAGCCTGGCGCCACCGTCGACGAGGGGAAACCGTGACAGAGCAGAAACCCACCCTGCGCAGCTGGACGATCGCACTGCTCGTCGTCGGCTCCGCCCTCGTGCTCATCGGCGGCGGGATGATCGCCGGAGGTTTCACCGTCGCCGCGCTCTCCGCCGGCCGCAGCGGCACCTGCGACGCTGCGCGGGTGGCCGACCGCGTCCTCCCGAGCGTGGTCACGATCAGCGTCACCGGCCCGCGCGGGTCGAGCAACGGCACCGGCGAGATCATCACCGGCGACGGCCACATCCTCACGAACAACCACGTGATCTCCGACGCGGCGTCCGGCGCGAAGCTGTCGGTGCGGTTCAGCGACGGCCACGAGCTGCCCGCCGAGCTGACCGGCCGCGACCCGAAGACCGACCTGGCCGTCATCACGGTGAAGGACGACGAGCCGCTGCCTGTCATCGAGATCGGCGACTCGGGCGGCCTGGCCGCCGGTCAGCCGGTGGTCGCGCTCGGCGCGCCGCTCGGCCTCTCGTCGACGGTGACCGCCGGAATCGTCAGTGCCCTCGGCCGCACGGTCCCGGTGCCGGGCGAGGACGACCGGAACGCCATCCTGGCCGGGGCCATCCAGACGGACGCGTCGATCAACCCCGGCAACTCGGGAGGCCCGCTCGTCGACTGCGACGGCCGGCTCGTGGGCGTCAACACGGCGATCGCGACGGTGCCGGGCTCCGGCGGCCAGGCGAGCACCGGCAGCGTCGGGATCGGGTTCGCGGTCCCGGAGTCGCTGGCGCTGCCGATCGCGAAGGAGCTCATCGCGCACGGCGAGGCCTCCCATCCCACCGCCGGGATCACCGTGGTGCCGATCCCGCCGGGCGCCGCGGCCGCGTTCGGCGTGACGGGCGGCCTCTTCGTGCAGTCGGTGGTGTCGGGCGGTCCAGCGCAGCAGGCCGGCCTCCGGGTCGGGGACGTGATCACGGCGGTGAACGGCCATCAGGCGACCGACATCGACGTGCTGACGGCCATCCAGGTCACCAGCGACGCCGGCGACGAGGTGAAGGTCGACTACGTGCGCGACGGCGCCGAGCACAACACGACGGTCACGCTCAAGTAGCCCTCAGGTGCCGCGGATGCGGCGGGAGAGCTCGGCGGCGGCGTCGCGGACCCGCGCGGCGAGCGCGTCCCACTCGTCGGGCGGCACGTTCTCGCGCGGGAAGGTGACGGCGATGCCCGCGGCCGGCCAGCCGGCGTGGTCGCGCACCGACACGGCGACGGAGGCGAAGCCGGGGGTCACGTCGCCGTCCTCGGTCGCATAGCCGCGCTCGCGGGCCTCGGCGACGAGCCGGCGCAGCTCGGAGTACGAGTGCGGTCCGGCGCCGGTGCGGTCCTCGAACGCGTCGGCGTCCGGGTACAGCGCGCGCAGCTGCCCCGGCGGGAGGGAGGCCAGCAGTGCGCGGCCGCTCGCCGTCAGGTGCGCGGGGAGGCGGACTCCCACGTCCGTGACCAGCCGCGGCCGCCGCGGGGCTCGCTCCTCCACGATGTAGACGACGTCCCTGCCGTGCAGCACCGCGACGTGACCGGACTCGCCGATCGCGTCCACCAGGGCGGCGACGATCGGCCGGCCGAGCCGGCTGAGCGGCTGCTGACGGGAGAACCCGCTGGACAGCTCGTAGGCGGCGACGCCGAGCCCGTAGCGGCGCGCCTCCGGCAGGTGCAGCACGAAGCCGTGCT
Organism: Leifsonia sp. Soil_N53; assembly: GCF_057655165.1. Lineage (NCBI taxonomy): Bacteria > Bacillati > Actinomycetota > Actinomycetes > Micrococcales > Microbacteriaceae > Leifsonia > Leifsonia sp. Soil_N53. The sequence continues at coordinate 1,694 of NZ_JBDGMM010000011.1, read as the reverse complement.
CGGCCAGCACGGTCAGCAGGTGGTAGACCGTCGATCGCGGCAGGCCGAGGGAGGCCGCGATCGCGGCGGCGGGGACGGGACCGCGCTGGGTGGCCAGGTAGCCGAGGATGCGCAGGGTGTTCTCCGCTGCGGGGACCTTGCTCATGGCTGTTCCTCCCTCTACGCGGCGCTGCTCCCGTTTCGGCCGTGTCTGGTATCCCGGACACCGATGAGCCTAACCCCCGAGCGCAGGGGACGGGCCCCGGCGCATGATCGGAGCATGTCCGCCATCACCACCGGTTCCACCTCCGCAACCACCCCTCGGGACGGCGCCGACGCCGCGCCCGTCACCGTCGGCGCACGCCCGCTCACCATCGCCGAGGTCGTCGCGGTGGCCCGGCACGACGCCCCCGTGCGACTCGATGTCGCCGCGCTCGCGGCCGTGGAAGCCTCCCGCGCGATCGTCGAGGCGCTCGCCGACGACGTGGAGCCGCACTACGGCATCTCCACCGGATTCGGCGCGCTCGCCACCACCTTCATCCCCGCCGAGCGCCGCGCGCAACTGCAGGCGTCCCTCGTCCGCTCGCACGCCGCCGGATCGGGGCCCGAGGTCGAGCGGGAGGTCGTGCGCGCGCTGATGCTGCTGCGGCTGGCGACCCTGATGACCGGCCGCACCGGCGCCCAGCGCCGCACCGTCGAGACCTACGCCGCCCTGCTCAACGCGGACATCACGCCGATCGTGCGCGAGTACGGCTCGCTCGGCTGCTCCGGCGACCTCGCGCCGCTCGCCCACTGCGCGCTCGCGGCGATGGGCGAGGGCCAGGTGCGCGTCGGCGGACAGCTGGTGGAGGCGGCCGACGCACTCGCCGCCGCCGGCATCCGGCCCGTCGTCCTCGCCGAGAAGGAGGGCCTCGCGCTCATCAACGGCACAGACGGCATGCTCGGGATGCTCGCGCTCGCGCTGCACGACCTCGGCCGGCTGCTCAGCACGGCCGACATCACGGCGGCCATGAGCGTGGAGGCGCTGCTCGGCACCGACGCGGTGTTCGCCGCCGACCTCCAGCAGCTGCGGCCCCAGACGGGTCAGGCGGTCTCCGCTGCGAACCTGCGTGCACTGCTCGCAGGCTCCCCGCTCGTGGCGAGCCACAAGGGCCCCGAGTGCACGCGCGTGCAGGACGCCTACTCGCTGCGCTGCTCGCCGCAGGTGAACGGCGGCGCCCGCGACACCGTCGCGCACGCGACGATGGTCGCCGAGCGCGAGCTGGCCTCCGCCATCGACAACCCGGTGCTCACCCCGGACGGACGGGTGGAGTCCAACGGCAACTTCCACGGCGCGCCCGTCGCCTACGTGCTGGACTTCCTCGCGATCGTCGTCGCGGATGTCGCGAGCATGTCGGAGCGCCGCACCGACCGCTTCCTCGACCCGGCGCGCAACCAGGGGCTGCCGCCGTTCCTCGCGCACGAGGTCGGCGTGGACTCCGGACTGATGATCGCGCAGTACACGGCCGCCGGGATCGTGTCGGAGCTCAAGCGACTGGCCGCGCCCGCGTCGGTGGACAGCATCCCGTCCTCCGCGATGCAGGAGGACCACGTGTCGATGGGGTGGGCCGCCGCCCGCAAGCTGCGCCGCGCGCTCGACGGGCTGACCCGCGTGCTCGCGATCGAGCTGATGACCGCGGCGCGCGCGGCCGACCTGCGGGCGCCGCTGCGCCAGG
>NZ_JBDGMM010000010.1:0-7096 GCF_057655165.1 Leifsonia sp. Soil_N53 | reverse complement strand
CCCTGCGTCGTCGCCGCGGCGAGGTCGTGGTGCTGCGCGCGGTCGGCCTGTCCGGCGGCCAGCAGGCCAGGGCGCGGCGGCTGGAGGTGATCGGCGTGGCGTGCGCGGCCGGCGTCTTCGGGCTGGCCGGCGGGATCGTCGTCGTGCTGCTCGTCGGGAACACCCTGGCCCGGCTGTCGGTCGTGACCGCACCGTCGACGCTGTCGGTGCAAGGCCGGGTCGATCCGGTCGGGATGGCCGTCGGCGCGGTGGCGCTGGCCGCGGCGCTCGCCGTCGCGGTGTGGGGGTACGGCGTCGCCGTGCGCCGTCAGGCCGCCGACACCGCCTACCGTGAGGAGACGCGCTGATGGCCCGCGGCGCCTCCCACCTCTCCGACGCCGGCCTCGCCCTGCGCGCGCTGCGCGCGTTCCGAGGCGGCCTCCTCCTGCTCGCCCTGGTCACCCTGGTCGCCGCGACGGCGCTGTCCGCCTGGCCGCGGGTCGCGAGCGAGCTGCTGACGAGCGAGCTGCGCCACGAGCTCGCGCAGGCCGGCGCCGGCGGCCGGGATGTGTCCACGTCGATCCGCACCGGCTCCTTCACTCCGGGCCCGGCGCTCGATGCGGCGGACGTCTGGCGCGACCTCCCCCAGGTCGCCCGGTCCGTCCGGCAGGGCATGCGGCCGCCGCTGCGCGCCGTCGTCGGCCCGGGCGACAGCTCGGCGCGCAGCTACGACGTCGCGGTCGCCTCGCCCGCCGGCGCCGCGAGCAACAGCCGTTACTCGGTCGGTGTGGAGGCCTACCGCGGCCTGCGCGGCGAGGCGAAGCTGGTGAGCGGCGCCTGGCCGAGCCCTGTCGCCTCTCCGCTCGCCGCGGGCGCGACCGTGGACGTCGTCCTGACCCCCGAGGCGGCGAAGCTCCTCGGCTGGACGCCGGGGACCACGCGCCCGATCGCCACCGAGCCCTCGCTGCGGCTGAAGCTGACCGGCCTGGTGCAGCCGAAGGACGCCGGAAGCGACTTCTGGAACCTCGACGCCGTCCGCGCCCACGGCCACTTCGTCGACGCCGGGGACTCCGGCAAGGAGTTCGGCGCGGTGGCCTGGCTGGACGCGGGCTCGTGGCCGGTGGTCGCCCCCGCGTTCGACGGCACCGTCGCCTCGCTGTGGTTCGCCGTGCCGCCCGCCGGCTTCCGGGCGGAGGACCTCCCTGCCGTCCGCGGCGCGCTCGGCAGCTTCCTGGCGCTGCCTCCTGTCGCGAGCTTCGGCGACGCGCGGGTGCCGCTGACGTTCGGCACCAGCCTCCCGACCCCGCTCGACGCGTTCCAGTCCCGCGCCCAGCCCGCGAACACGCTCTTCGCCATCCTCGCCGCCGGGCCGCTCGTGGTCGCGCTGACCGTTCTGGCGCTCGGCGCCCGGCTCGTCGTGTCCCGGCGGCGGGAGGCGCTCGCGCTGATGGCGGCGCGCGGCGCGTCCCCGTGGCGGCTGCGCGGCAGCCTGGCGCTCGACGGTGCGCTCGCGTCGGTCCCGGCCGCGGCCGCCGGCCTCGTGATCGCCCTCGCCGTGACACCGGAGGCCGCGCCCGTGCTGCTGCCCGTCCTGCTCGCGGCCCTGTGTGCGCTGGCGCCGCCGCTCGCCCTCGTCCTCGCGGCCGGGTCGCTCGTGCCGAAGCCGGCCGGGCCGCCCGCCCGGTCGCGCTGGGCGTGGGTGGCCGAGGTGATCGTGCTCGGCCTCGCCGCGCTCAGCGTGGTGCTGCTCGCGCGTCGGGGTCTGTCGTCCCCCGGCGGCGGGCTGGAGGTCGACCCGCTCGCCGCGCTCACTCCGGTGCTCGTGGCGCTGGCCGCGTGCGTCGTCGTGCTGCGGGTGACGGTCGTGCCGCTCGGCTGGCTGACCGGCTCGCTGCGGCGAGGCAGGGGAGCCGTCGCGTTCCTCGGTGCGGCCGGTTCGCTCGGGGCGGCCGGTTCGCGGGGCGCATCCGGCACGCGCGGCCACCTGCTCTGGCCGGTCTTCGCCCTGGTCGCGGGCGCGAGCATCGCGCTGTTCTCGGTGAGCGTGCTCGCGACCGCGCGCGACGGGCTCGACGAGGGCGCGCGGGCCCGGGTCGGCTCGGACCTGTCGCTGACCGCGGCCTCCACCCTCGACCGGGACCAGCTCGCCGCGGTGCGCCGCATCCCCGGCGTCGCGGCCACGGCGACCGTGGACTGGGCGGGCGGCGTGGCGATCAGCGCGGCCGGCACGACGCAGATCGTCTCCGGCTACCTCGTCGATCCGGCGCAGCTGGCGGCCGTCCAGCGCGACCTCCCGGCGCCCGCGCGGCTGGCCACCCTGCTCGGCCACGGCCTCCCCGGCCGCACCGGCGCGGTGCTCGGCGGCTGGGAGAGCCGCATCCCGGTCACCAGCGCGCTGATCGTGGGCCAGGGCAGCAACGTGCACCTGGCCGTGACCGAGCTGGACTTCGCGCCGGGCGTCTACGTGCGCGACACCCGCTGGGCGATCATCGACCGCACGACACTGCCGCGCTCGAGCGAGGTCACCGGTTCGCCGCAGACCGTGCTGGTCGCCCTCGCGCCCGGCGCCGACGGGGCCGCCGTGCACTCCGCGCTCGCCCGCATCGGCGGGACGGGCGCCGTCGTGGGCGACGCCGTGGCCGAACGCGCCGCCCTGCACGCCTCGCCGCTGGTGGCCGGCACGGAGGCGGTCGCGCTGCTCTCGATCGCGCTCACCGCCCTGCTCTGCGTCGCCGCGCTGCTGCTGACCCTCGTGATGAACACCGCGGCCCGGGTCCGGCTGGTCGCCACCCTGCGCACGGTCGGCTTCAGCGCGCGCCAGACCGCGGGCGTGCTGGCGTGGGAGCTCGGGCCGGTGCTGGTGGTCGGGCTGATCGCCGGGACTGTGGTCGGCCTCCTGCTGCCCGGCGTGGTGCTCGGCCCGCTCGACCTGCGCGGCTTCACCGGCAGCCCGGTGCAGCCCGCGATCGTCCGGGACCCGCTGCTGAGCGCGGCCGCGCTGGCCGGGTTCACCGCGATCGCCGCCCTCGCCACGCTGGTCGCGCTGGCCGGCGCGCGCCGCTCCTCGCCCGCGGCCGTGCTGCGCGCCGCCGGCGACCTGCCCACGACAGGAGGACAATGACCGGGATGATCGGAGTGACCGGGATGACCGAAACCGACGCCGCCATCCGCTGCGCCGACCTGGTCCGCATCTTCACCGCCGACGGCGTGGAGGTGCAGGCGCTGCAGGGCCTGACCCTCAGCGTCGACAGCGGCGAACTCGTCGCGATCGTGGGCGCGTCCGGCTCGGGGAAGTCGACCCTGCTCGGCATCCTCTCCGGCCTGGACAAGCCCACCGCCGGGCAGGTGTCGGTCGCCGGCCGCGACCTCCTCACGCTCTCGTCGCGCGAGCGGGTGGACTACCGCCGCCGCACGGTCGGCTTCGTCTGGCAGCAGACCTCCCGCAACCTCCTCGGCTACCTCACAGCGCGCGAGAACCTGGCCCTGGCGATGTCGCTGGCGAAGACGCCCGACCGGGAGCGCCGCTCCGCCGACCTGCTGGAGCTGCTGGAAGTCTCCCACTGCGCCGACCGCCGCCCGTCGGAGCTGTCCGGCGGCGAGCAGCAGCGCGTCGCGATCGCCGTGGGTCTCGCGAACGAGCCGCGCGTCCTCCTCGCCGACGAGCCGACCGGTGAGCTCGACGAGGCGACCAGCGCCGACGTGCTGGAGGCGATGCGCGGCGTCAACCGCGAACTCGGGGTCACGACCCTGATCGTCACCCACGACCCGACCGTCTCCGAGCACGTCGCCCGAACGGTCCAGATCCGCGACGGCCGCACCTCCACCGAGGTGCTGCGCCGCACCGGAGTGACGGCGGACGGCGACGAGCACACGATCGCCGAAGAGTACGCGGTCCTCGACCGCGTCGGCCGCCTGCAGCTGCCGCACGAGTACCTCACGACACTCCGGATGCACGAGAGGGTGCGGCTGGCGCTGGAGGCGGACCATGTCGGGGTGTGGCCGCACGCGGCAGGGGCGAGTGGAGGTGCCGCGGGCGCCGACGCTGCGCCCGAGCCATCGCGTCAGGACCAGGAGGCCGCCGAATGACAACTCTCGAGACCATCGCCGACCGCGTCGACGCGCACCCGGACGGCCCGCTGCTGGTCGCCGAGGGCGTCACCCGCGTGTTCGAGACGGCCGCCGGCCCGGTGGTCGCGCTCGCCGAGGCGACCCTGGAGGTCCACCGCGGCGAGCTGGTCGTGATCAGGGGACGGTCCGGCTCCGGCAAGACCACGCTGCTGAACGTGCTGAGCGGCCTCGACCGGCCGACCGCCGGCACCGTCGTCGTCAACGGAGTGGAGCTCACCACCGCCGACGAGGCCGCGCTCGTCGAACTCCGTCGGCGCGGGGTCGGGTTCGTCTTCCAGTCGTTCGGCCTCATCCCGGTGCTGTCGGCGGCCGAGAACGTGGAGATCCCGCTCCGCCTGCTCGGGACCGACCCGGCCGAGCGCGACGCCCGCGTGGCCGAGCTCCTCGACCGCGTCGGCCTCGCCGCCCACGCCCGTCAGCGCCCGACCGAGCTCTCGGGAGGCCAGCAGCAGCGCGTCGGGATCGCCCGCGCCCTCGCCGCCGACCCGCCGCTGCTGTTCGCCGACGAGCCGACCGGCCAGCTCGACAGCGTCACCGGCCGCCAGATCATGGACCTCCTGATCGGCCTCGTCCACGGCAGCGGCGTCGCCGCGGTGGTGACGACCCACGACCCGCTGCTGATGGCCCGCGCCGATCGCGTGCTGGACCTCCACGACGGCCGGCTGGGCGCGGGGGCGCAGCGCCGGGGGCGTCACGCCGCCGAGGGCTGAGCCTGCACGCCACCCCGTCCACGCGTCCGGAACCCCACGAACGTGAGGTAGATCCCCAAGAACGCCTCCCACACGATCTCCGGCAGCGTCGCCACCGCGGAGACTCCGGAGCCCTGGCTCCACAGTCCGAACAGCACGCCGATCCCGGACAGCGCGACGAGCGTCCCGCCGACCATGCCGACGACCGCCATCGGCCGCGGCACCAGGCCGGTGCGGAGCAGCAGCCAGCCCAGCAGCACGCCGTTGCCCAGGCCAGCGACGAAGCCCGGCCCGAGCAGGAAGGTCCAGTTCCGCAGCGCCACGAGGGTCTGCGCGGACACGGCGAGGGCGTCCGGATCGCCGATCGCTGCCGCATGCTGACGCAGGGTCACGACCGTGAGCAAGCACAGCATGCCGACCGCGATGAAGACGCACTCCACGATGCGCGCGACCACATAGCCGAGCGCCAGGCCCTCCGCGCGCCGGCGGAGGACGGGGAACAGGGCAAGCGCGGTGCCGAGGTTCGCGACGATCAGCACCGCCTCGCAGAGGACGCCGAGCAGCACGCGCGTGTCCGCTCCGGATCCGAGCACGTACTCCGGGTCGTCGAGCACCGGAGCGTAGAGCAGCACGCCGGCGATGGCCGAGACGAACGTGACGAGGAAGAGCACGCCTGCCGTGAGCGACCGGCGCCGGTCGGCGGTGGCTGCGGAGGTCGCGGGTGTCGGAGCGACGGTGTCGACGGTCATGGGGTTCTCGCCTTCGGGTGATGCTGACTAAGCTGATGGGTGTACGCCGTACACCTGGAACGATAGGTGTACGCCGTACACCTTGTCAACACCCATCGAGCGAGCCCAGGAGAATCCGTTGCCGGAGCGCCCATCCCCACGCCCTCGCCTCACCCGCGACACCGTGCTCGCGCGCGCGCTCGACCGCGCCGACACCGCAGGCCTCGACGCGCTCTCCATGCGCGCCCTCGCCGCCGAGCTCGGGGTGGTCCCCATGGCCCTCTACAAGCACGTCGCCAACAAGGACGAGCTGATCGACGGAATGGTCGACCTGGTTTGGGCGGAGGTCGAACCTCCCGCCATCGGCGGCGCCGACAGCGGAGGGCCGGCGATCCCGTGGCACGACGCCATGCGCGCCCGCGCCGTCTCCCTGCGCGCCGCGCTCCGCCGGCATCCCTGGGCCGTCGGCCTGATGGAGTCGCGCATGCGCCCCGGTCTGGCCAACCTCGCCGCGCACAACGCGATGATGGGCTGCCTGCGCGAGGCGGGTTTCTCGTTCCGCGCCACCGTGCACGCCACCTCGGTGCTCGACGCGTACGTCTACGGTTTCGCACTGCAGGAGAAGACCCTCCCGTTCGACACCCCCGAGGAGTCCGGCCAGGCCGCGGCCGCGAAGGAGGAGACCCTCCCGCCGGAGGTGGCCCTCCGTTTCCCGTACCTGCTGGAGGTCGTCGCCGAGCTGGCGCAGGCCGGCTACGACTACGACGAGGAGTTCGCCACCGGCCTCGACCTCATCCTCCAGGGCATCGAACGCCTCCAGCCCTGACCGAAGAATTCTTCCGGCGCGTGTCGATTTCGCGCTGGCCCACCCGACCTCGGGGGTGAGAGGGTCGAAGGGACCCGCCACAACAAGGAGAAATCATGGCCAAGTACATGCTCGTCCTGCGTCCGACCGCCGAGGCCGAGGAGGCGTTCCGCAACGTCGACTTCGCCGAGGTCCTCGACGCGATGGGCCGGTTCAACGACGAGCTCATCCGCGCGGGCGTGCTGCTCGCCGCCGAGGGTCTCGACCCCGCCGAGAGCGTGGTCGTCGACTTCACCGGGGAGGCGCCGGTCGTCACCGACGGCCCGTACGGGGAGACGAAGGAGCTGTTCAACGGCTACTACATCCTCGACGTCGCCTCGGCCCAGGAGGCCGTCGAGTGGACCAAGCGGATGCCCTACATCCAGGGCAGCAAGGTCGAGATCCGCCGCGTGACCACGATCGACGAGTTCCCCCAGGACAACGAGTGGATCCAGAAGGAGCGCGCGTGGCGCGAGGCGACCGGGCAGCTGTAGGCCGCCGTTGACGGCCCGCACCCCGTCCGATGCGCGCCGCGCCGTCGAGGCGGTGTGGCGAATGGAGTCCGCCCGGATCGTCGGCGCGCTCGCGCGCTACACGGGCGACTTCGCGCTCGCGGAGGACGTCGCCCAGGAGGCGCTCGCCGAGGCGCTCGTCGGCTGGGCGACGTCCGGGGCGCCGCGCGACCCGGTCGGCTGGCTGCTCACGGTGGGGCGGCGGCGCGCGATCGA
>NZ_JBDGMM010000009.1:0-8263 GCF_057655165.1 Leifsonia sp. Soil_N53 | reverse complement strand
GGGCAGCGTCCGCGGTCGTCGCGGGTGCGGCCGTGGTCGCGGCGACGTCGATCGTCGCCGTCGCACTGACCGTGACGCCGCACGAGCCCGTGACGCCGCCGGTCACCGGCACGGTCGCTGCCGCGCCGCGCGAGACGGTGCCCCTGCCTGTCCCGGCGCAGACCGCCCCGCCGGCGCCGGCTGCGCCGGACCTCCCCGATGCCGACGGCTCCTCTGCGAGTCCCGAGGCGCCCGAACCCGGCGCCGAGCCGGTTCCTCCGCAGGAGCCCGACCCCGGCCCGACCCCGGCTCGCGAGGGCCCTGCGGCCGTCGTCGCGGCGCAGCCTCCCGTGCTCGCGCTCCCCGCGCCGGTCATCCTCGACCCGGCGGCCCGGATCGGGTCGGACCTCCCCGTCGTCTCCGGCACTGCTGACGCCGGGAATGTCGTCGCTGTCGCCCTGGTCGACGCGACGGGAGCGGTTCTCGCGGAGGCGACGGCGATCGCGACCCCGGCGGGGACGTGGTCCGTCGTGCTCGATGTCTCCGGCGCGGAGGACGCCGTGTACACGCTCAGCGCGACCGCCACGGACGGGAGCCGGACGAGCGCCCCGGCCAGCTCGCACGTCACGCTCGACCGCGCTCCGACGGCCCCGACCGACCCGGGTGGGCACCCGGGCTGCGGAAGGCCCGGCCGGGGCGGCTACGGCGGCGGGGGCAACTGGCTCAGCGAATTCACAGCACGGAATCCGGCTCCTCGCGTCACAGCTCCGCACCAGACGGCTCCCTAACACCAGAACGCACAACCCGGTCGCGTCTCCCGTCCTGCGCCCCGGTGCTGCTCACCCGCACCGTGCACCCGAACTCCGCACCCGAAACCCGCACCCCGCACCCCGCACCCGAAACCCACACCCGCACCCGCACCCGAACCCCCGACCCCGACCCCGACCCCGACCCCGACCCCGACCCCGGAGGATCCCGCAATGGTCCCGTTCACCCGGCCCGCCGCGCGCCGGTTCAGCGCACTGCTGGCCGCCGCCGTCGCGTGCGTGGCCGCCCTGGCCGCGGGGAGTCCGGCGCTCGCGGCCGGCCCGACCGCGACCCTGTCGGTGACGATCGCTCCCGCGACGACACCGATCCCCTCCGGCGCGACCGCGCAGTGGCTGGTGAACTACCAGTGCTCGTCGGTCGACCCGGCGGTCACGTCGTGCGCGGACGCCCGGATCGCGATCGCGATCGCCGCGCTCTCGCCGCAGGGGAACCCGGTGACCTGCACCGTCGGCGGGTCGACGGGCAACGGCGACTTCGCTCCCACCTCGGGCGGCTTCGTCGGCACCGGCGCGGGCAACAGCATCCCGGTCGGGGCGTCGGGCCAGCTGACCTTCGCGTGCAAGACCGCCGCAGGCTCCACGCCCGATCAGTCGAGACTGACGGCGACGGCCACGTTCAGCTCCAGTTCCGCCGCCGCGCCCGCGACGGCCACGGCGACGCCGATCGTGATCACGGCCAAGACCGGGGTGAGCGTCGCCAAGGTCCTGCTCGGCGCGTCGGTCCTCGACGGCGTGACCGCGTACCAGATCACGGGAGACTACGTGAAGTTCGTCCCGGGCAACGGCGACTGGAACACCACGAACCCGGTCCTCGTGGACACCCTCCCGGCGGGAGCCGTATTCGTCAGCGCCTCCAACGGCGGAGTGTACGACCCGGCGGCGAACACGGTCACCTGGCCGTCCAGCGCGGGCAGCAACAACTGCTGCGGCCCGGACTTCAGCGTGACGGTGCACGTCACCTTCCCGTCGACGACGTTCGGGCCGACCAGCACCGTCACGAACACGGCGAAGCTCTCGGCGACCACGGTCACCGATCCGTCGACGGTGTCGGCGACCTCCAGCGTGAGCCACACCTTCGCGAACAACCCGCGGGCGTCCGGCTCGTTCGCCAAGTCGGTGTCGCCGAACAACATCGCCGCCGGCGCGGTCTTCAAGACCGACGCGTTCCGCTGGCTGCTCCAGGTCGCCAACACCGGGCAGGTGCCGGTCGGCGGAACGGTCTACGACTACCCGCCGTGCGGGAGCGCGCCGCTGAGCAACTCGCTGCCGCAGAGCTGCACCGATCCCGGCTACACGATCAGCTCGTTCGAGAACGTCCCGCCGGGTTCGGTGTTCACGTTCTTCCTCGCGGACGGCTCGACGCGCACGGTCACCAAGACGACGGACGGATCGGTCCCCTACCCGGTTCCCGCCGGCTGGCTGATCGGCGGCTACTCGATCGCCCTGCCTCCCACCGGTGTCGACCCGACGAAGACGCTGATCATCGTCGTGAACGGCCGGCTGACCGCGGGAAACGGCTACGTGCCGATGACGCAGACGAACTGCGCGCAGTGGTCGCTCACCAACGCACCGGCGACCACCCTGCTCGGTGTCGGCGACACGGACAAGTCCTGCGCCGTCGCCTACTTCAAGAACACGGCGGCGAGCCTGCTGATCGCCAAGTCGTACACCGGCGGCCCGAACGCGCTGCTCGCCGGACAGGTCGCGCCGTGGAGCCTGCTCGTCTCGAACACAGGCGCCGCCGGCGACCCGCACTACCTCGACGTCCCGATCCGGGTCACCGACACGCTGCCCGCCGGCGTCTCCTACGTGCCGGGCAGCGCGGTCGTCACCAGCGCGGCGGGCGGACTCGGCTACGACACCGACTTCACGTCCGCGGGTATGACGGTCGCCCAGAACGGGCGGACGCTCACGTTCACGTTCCAGCCGGGAACCCTGCTCGACCGGCAGCGAGCCTTCACCATCCGGTTCGCGACGGTGGTGAACCCGGGCGTCGGCGCCTCCACGCAGGTCAACACGGCCAGCGTGTGGAACGACGCCGATCCGACCTGGACCCCGAGCGTCGGCACCGGCAGCACGTCCACCGCCTCCTTCGCGACCGGCACGTCGGCGCAGGCCGGGGCGCAGAAGGAGGTCGAGGGGCAGTACGACAGCCAGTTCCTGTTCTCGGTGCCCGGCTCTCCCGCCGTCGGCACCTCGCCGGCCGGCGGCACCGCCCAGTGGCGGCTGAACATCGGTTCGCTGGGATCGACGCCGATCACCGGCCTGGTGGTCTACGACGTCTTCCCGTACACCGGCGACACCGGCGTGTCCGGTGGGCAGAGCGCCGTGGCGCGCGGCTCGGAGTTCCAGCCGACGCTCGCCGGCGCGCCGACCCTCCCGACGGGAGTGACCGCGACCTACTCGTTGAGCTCGAACCCGTGCCGGCCCGAGGTCTATCCGGGCCAGCCGGCGGGCTGCGACACGACCTGGCTGACCGCTGGGCAGGTGACGGACTGGTCCGCGGTGCGCGCCGTCCGCTTCGACGCGTCGGCACTGACGTTCCAGCCGGGGCAGACGGTGCAGGTGGGCTACGGGATGAACCTGCCGGCGTCGGCCGCGCCCGGCCAGGTCGCGTGGAACTCGCTCGCCTACGCGGCGTCCGGCCCGAGCGGCCCGCTGCTGCCCGCAGAGCCGGTGAAGGTCGGCATCCGGGTGGCGACGCCGCCGAGCGTCACGATCACCAAGACCGACGCCGCCGGCCACCACGCGCCCACGGCGGCGGAGGCGGTGACGATCGACGCGGCGAAGGCCACCGGCCTGACGTTCGCCGTATCGAACGACGGCGGCGAACCGCTGACGGACGTCACCGTGAGCGACAGGATCATCACCGGCTCGGCCACCGTGACCGGGCTGAGCTGCGTCTTCCCGGACGGGTCGGCCGGCACCCGGTGGGACGGCCCGCTCGCGGTCGGCGCTTCGTTCCACTGCACCGCGACCCTGATCGCGCTCGGCTTCGACGCGGCGCACGCCGACGACGCGACCGTGACGGGCACCGGGCTGCTCAGTGGGACGCCGGTCGGCGACGACGACCAGTACCACGCGCAGACGCCGGACGCTCCGGCCATCGTGCTGCCGCTCACCGGAGGCGTCGGCACCGACGCCCTCGCCCTCGCCGCGATCGGGATCTTCGCCGCTGCGGCCACGCTGGCCGCCTGGCAGGTGCGCCGCCGGCTGCGTGCCGCGAGCACCCGATGAGCCCCCGACCCGACCCGACAACCCGACGAGAACAGGAAACCCAGATGGCACTGAAGACGAAGGCCGCCGCGCGACGCCGGCGCCTGACCGCGGCGGTAAGCGCAGGCGCCCTCGCCCTGCTGGCGGCGACGGCGTACGTGGTCCCGGCGAGCGCCGACACGACGGGCGGCGATGCCCCGGCCGGCCCGTACACGCTGACGATCACGAAGCTCCAGAACCCGCCAGGAGGCGGCACCGTCGCCGACGGCACCGCCAGGAGCACGAGCGCACTCACGCCGATCCCGGGCGTCGTGTTCAGCATCGCCCCGGTGAACGGGGTCGACCTGACCACGCCGGCCGGCTGGACGACCGCGGCCGGCCTGACGGTGGACGCCTCGGGGCAGGTCACCGACGGGGCCACCGTCTACACGACGGGCGCCGCCGCCGTCCTCCCGGCCACCGATGGCTCCGGGGTCAGCTCGTTCACGACCTCCACCCCGGCCGTGTACGAGCTGACCGAGACGAGCGCACCGGCCGGGACGGAGCTGGGCGCGCCGTTCCTGGTGACGCTGCCGCTGCCGCAGAGCGGCAACTGGCTGACGAACGTGTTCGTCTACCCGAAGAACACCGTGCAGGGCGCACCGGTCAAGACGGTCGACGACGCCACCGCGCACGGCGTCGGGTCGACCGTGGACTGGACGGTGACCTCCACCGTGCCGAACCAGGTGGCGGGCGACGCGTTCACGCAGTACTCCCTCACGGATGCGCTGGACGCCCGGCTGACGCCGCCGGCGCCCGCGGCGGTGACGGTGTCGCTGGCGTCCGCGACCGGCGCCGCGATCGCCCTGCAGCCGACGGACTACGCCGTGACCGTGTCCGGCCAGACCGTGACGGTGGACTTCACCGCTTCGGGCCTCGCTCTGCTCACGACCAACCCCGCGACCGTCATCACCGCGACCATCCCGACCGTGGTGAACGCGGTCGGCGACGGGACCATCCGGAACATCGCGAACCAGTCGATCTCGACCGCAACGGGGTCGGCCATCACCACGCCCTCGAACTCGGCCGAGGACACCTGGGGCGCGCTGACGCTGCACAAGGTCGACCCGAACGGGAAGTCCCTGTCGGGCGCACGGTTCCAGGTGTTCACCTCGGCGTCCGACGCCCGGAGCCTGACCGACCCGGTCGCCGTGGACGGGGCGACCACCTTCACCTCCGACTCCGCGGGGAAGGTCGCGATCGACGGGTTGAAGGCCCAGAACGACGGGACCGGCCCGAACCTGACCTATTACCTCGTCGAGACGCAGGCGCCGGCCGGCTACGTGATAGCGCCCGCGTTCGCGCAGGCGTCGGGCGGCTACGCCGTCACGGTGCTCCCCGGCTCCACGGCGAACGCCACGGTGACGGTGACCGACCCGCAGGCGCCGCCGATCGCGCTGCCGCTCACCGGATCGGCCGGCACTGCGATCTTCGTCGGCGGCGGCCTCGCCCTGGCGGGCCTCGCGGTCGGCGCCGCAGTGCTGGTGCTCCGTCGTCGTGGCGGCCGGGAGGAGCCGGCCGCGTGACCCTCACTCGGCCCCAGAGGGCCCGGTCCAGGAGAGCCGTCACCGGCACGCGGTGGCGGCTCTCCGCCGTGTCGGCGTCGATCGCCGCGCTGGCCCTCGTCGGCGTGAGCGTCACGCTCTACCCGGCGACGGCGAGCTGGTTCAGCGCAGCCGGGGAGGCCGCCCGGATCGCCCGGTACGGCGACGCCGTGACGGCCGCCGGGCCGGCGGGGCGCCTCGCCGCGCTGAAGGCGGCCGAGGACTACAACGCCGCCCTCCGCGGCGGAGGCGCGGTGAACGCGAACGGGCACGTGCCCGTCGGCACCGCCGCGGACCCGCCGCACGGCTACCACTACGACCGCCTCCTGGCCGCGGACCGGTACGGCCTGATGGGCCGCATCGTCATCCCGGCCATCGGCGCCGACCTCCCGATCTACCACGGCACGAGCGACGCGACGCTCGCGGAGGGCGTCGGCCACCTGGAGGGGACGTCCCTCCCGGTCGGCGGGCGGGGCACGCACGCCGTGCTCGCCGGTCACCGCGGGCTCGCCTCCGCGACCCTGTTCACGAATGTGGACCGGGTGGCCGACGGCGACCTCTTCACCCTGTACGTCTTCGGGGAGACGCTCACCTACCGGGTCTCGAGCGTCACCGTGGTCGACCCCGACCAGACCCGGACGCTGGACCCGGTGCCCGGCGAGGACCTCGTGACGCTCGTGACGTGTACGCCGCTCGGGATCAACAGCCAGCGCATCCTGGTGACCGGCGAACGGGTGACGCCCGCGCCGGCGAGCGCGATCGCGCGCGGGCACGAGGCGCCCGCCGGCCCGGGGTTCCCGTGGTGGGCGGCGGCTTTCGCGGGCGCGGCGGCCGCGAGCGGCGGCTACCTCTGGTGGTCCGGCCGGGGGCGGGGAGGGCGGCGTGCGTAGGCGAGGCGTCGCGGGTCGCCGCCGCGGGCCGGGCCCTGTCCGCGTGACGATCGCAGGGCTGCTGTGCGCGCTGGCGGTCGTGGCGGGCGGATTCGCGCTGACGTCGTATCTCGACGCACGGAGCCTCCCCACCGACATGCACGGCAACCCGGTGGACCTCCCCGCGCCGCCACAGGCCGTGCGGGAGCGGACGCACGCCGTCGGCCAGGTGGACGGGAGGACCCTGCGGGTACCGTCCGCCGGCCTCGCCGTGCCGCTCGGCGAGCTGGACGAGGTGGACGGGGTGATCGACCCGCCGGGGTTCTCCTCGGCCTACCTGGTCCGCAACTACGGCGCCCGGCTCGCCCACGCCGGCAGCGGGACCGTGTTCGTCGTCATGCACTCCTGCCGCGGCGGAGCGGTCTGCCCGGGGAACTTCCTGACCGACCTGGAGGCCGGCTCGGCGTCCGTCGCGGTGGGCGCCGATGTGTACGTGGGCGGCCTGCACTACCGCGTGACGGGCTCGGAGAAGGTCTACAAGCCCGAGGTCGGCGCTGCGGACGCGGTCTGGGCGAACGCGGCCGGCCGGCTCGTCCTGCTCACCTGCCTGCAGACCCCGGCGCAGACCGTGTCTGTGGACAACCTGGTCATCTCGGCGCAGCTCGTCACGGAGTGACCGCCGCGGCAGTGACCGGCGCGGCGGGGACCCCGAACAGCTCGAGCCACTCGCCGTAAGTGTGATCCGTTCCGATGGCGCAGTCGCAGGAGATTCGGACCCATTCGCCGGACCTGATCGCGAGGATGCGCTCGACGTGCGACCCGCCGAGGGTGTTCGTGCGTGCGTTCATGCTCAAGAGACCCGCTCGGTGGGCGACCATGACGCGGCGACATTTTCGTGCGCGTCTGCGCCTCCACGCGCAGGTTTCCGCCGAAACAGTCAAGAAATCGTCCGGTCTTCGCGGTTAGGCTCGATCCAGAGCGCCGCAACGGCGCCCGATCGCAGTGCCGCGAGCGCGGCCTATCGCACGACGGGAGGTTCGTCATGTCTCAATTCGTCCCGCAGTTCACTGCTGGAGCCATTGTCGGGGAGCCCGAGGTCGTCGAGGACGCCCGCCCCGTGCGCGAGGTCGCGACGCATCCCGCGTGGCTGCGCCTCAAGGAGGCGGCGACCGCCCTCCAGTCGCTGCAGGTGAAGGACGGCTCGGTCGAGCAGGAGTCCGACAAGCCCGACGCAGCCCGGCTCACCGGCACGATCGTCGACGCCGTCGCCGAGCTCGCCCCGTTCTTCCCGCACGACGCCGCGTACCTCTCTGCCCTCCGCCGCGACTTCGCCCGCTGGGCGGACGAGGGCTTCGGCGTGCCCGACTTCCTGGACGCGCTGAACGCGTTCCAGCCGCAGCAGCACCGCGCCGACGGGCTCGGCCACCTCGTGGTGTTCCCGATGTACACGCAGAACGGCAGCACGAACCGGTTCGTGGAGGCGGTTCTGGTCGAGGTCATCTGGCCCGAGTTCGTGGCGGCGCTGGAGGCCGGCGACTACGGCAACAAGCTCTTCGTCGCGCTGCGCTTCGTTGACTTCACTCCCGGCTACGACACCAACTCGGCGGTGCTGTTCCCGGAGACGGTCGCGATGCGCGAGATCCCGCAGTTCACCTGGGGGGCGATCTTCCAGGACCGCGAGGCCGCCCGCTACCGCCGGGTCGTGCGCGCCGCGGCCGGGATCACGAAACTGGAGCTGCCGGAGGACGCCGCACGGATGCTGGAGGACCAGCGGCTGACGGAGGAGACC
>NZ_JBDGMM010000008.1:0-8792 GCF_057655165.1 Leifsonia sp. Soil_N53 | reverse complement strand
GGCCGCAGCGGCGATCCGCGCCGTCGCCGCCGGGCTGGCCGCGCGCCCGCGCGACCTCCCGGGCCGCAAGCTCCCGCTGTCGACCCGCTAGGCGGCCGCCGGAGGCGTCAGCCGGGCTCCACGATCCGGGCCAGCAGCTCGACCAGCAGGCGCTCGGTGACCGGACGCGGCAGCGCCTCGATCAGCGCCAGCAGCGGGGCCTGCTCGTCCGGGAGGCCGGGGGCGTCGCCGGCGATCCCGACCGCGCGCAGCAGAGCGGCGGCGGTGTCCGAGTCGAGCGGCCCGACACCGATCAGCCCGTCGCCGAGCGGCGGCAGCGCGGACAGCGCGGCGGCGGCGTCCACGCGGGGCACGCCCCGCACGTCCTCCGCGGACGCCCGCAGCGCGGCCTCCAGCTCGTCCAGCCGGTCCCGCGTGACCGGCGTGATCGTCAGGTGAGTCGTGTGCGGCAGGTGCGTGCCGTCGGCCTGCGTCAGCCCGGGCTGCAGCTGGAGGTGCCAGCCGCGCCTACGCGCCCGGTCGGCCCAGTGGTGCGGGTCGACGCGCCGGTCCTCCGGCACGGAGTCGTCGGTCGCGACGGCGAGCAGCGGTCCCGTCGGCGACCCCACCACCCGCAGGCCGTCGATGTCGCCGATGATGTCCGCGAGCGTGCGGGTGGCCCGCAGGCAGGCCTCCGCCAGCGACGCGAACCCGCGGGCGCCCAGGGCCTGGATGATCGCCCACGACGCCGCGAGGGCGCCCGCCGACTTGGAGCCGAGCAGCGTCGGGTTCACCACCGGGTAGCCCGGCCAGCCGGTCGTTGCGAAGTACTGCAGCCGCTGCCGGTCACGGCCGCGCTGCAGCAGGACGCTCGCGCCCTTCGGCGCATAGCCGAACTTGTGGAGGTCGGCCGACAGGCTCGTCACGCCGGCGACGCGGAAGTCCCACAGCGGCAGCGCCGAGCCGTCCGGCTCGCGCCAGAACGGCAGGATCCAGCCGCCGATGCACGCGTCCACGTGCAGATCGACCCCGGCGTCGTCGCATGCCGCCGCGACCTCCTCGACCGGATCGAGCGACCCGTACGGGTATGACGGCGCGGAGACGACCGCGAGCGCGACGTCGGGCCCGAGCCGCTCGATCAGCCGTGCCGCCGCCACCCGCCCGGTGCCCGGGTCGACCGGCACGAGGTCCAGTTCCAGCCCGAAGTACTCGGCCGCCTTGTGGAACGCCGCGTGCACCGTCGCCGGCGCGACGATGCGCGGGACGCCGGAGCCGCCGCGCGCCCGCCACGCCTCGCGCGCGGTCTTCACCGCGAGCAGGCACGACTCGGTGCCCCCCGACGTGACAGAGCCGACGACATCGTCGCCGCCGTGCAGCAGCTCGCGGGCGAACCCGAGCACTTCGCGCTCCATCACGGCGACCGAGGTGAACGTGGTCGGGTCGAGGCCGTTCACCGGCTGGACCATCCGAACGGCCGCGGCGGCGAGCTCGTCCAGCTCGGCGATGCCCGAGTCGTACACGTAGCTCAGCACGCGCCCGCCGTGGGTCGGCGCGTCTGCGGCGCGCAGGCCGGCGAGCCGGCTGAGGATGGCGTCGCGGTCAAAGGATGTCATCGATGTCTCCTCTCCGCAGCCGGTACCGCGACAGCGACACCAGGCTCGCAGCGATGATCGCCGCCGGGATGACGCTGAAGCTCAGCACGATCCCGACCACGGCCGCCGCGGGCTGCGTCGCGCCCCCGGCCGCCGCTGCAGCGTCGGACGCGGACCGCGCGATGTACCCGGTCAGCGCAAGCACGATGGTGAGCACGGTCGCGCCGAGCGCCATGCCGGTGGTCTCCCCCGCCGTCCACATCCCGCCGAACGTCCCGGCCCTGCCCGGACCGTTGCGTCGCGCGTCGTGCGAGATCACGTCGGGCAGCATCGCCATCGGCAGCGACTGCATGCCCGCGTATGCGGCGCCCGCGACCGCGACCGGCAGGTAGACCCAGGGTCCGGGCGCCCAGACCAGCAGCACCATCGACAGCGCGGCGATCCCGAACAGGAGGCTGGCCAGCCGGAACCCGCGCTCCTTGCCGATCCGCCGGGCGAGCACGCCCCAGGCCGGCGTCACCAGCAGCGCCGGCCCGATCAGCGCGATGAACAGGAACGTGACCGCGTCCTCCGAGTGCAGCACCCAGGTGGCCACGTAGTTCGCTCCGGCGAGCATCATGCCGGTCGCCAACCCCTGCAGCAGGAAGGTGAGCAGCAGCGCCCGGAACGGCTGGCTGCCGCGCAGCGCGCCGATCCCCGCCGCGTAGTTGGTGCGGAACGTGCTGAGCACGCCCTCCCGTGGCGGCAGCGCCTCCGCGGGCAGCTGCCGCGGCGCCACGAAGGCCGACACCAGCATCCCGGCGCCGATCACGACGCCCGCGACGAGCGCCATCAGGAAGTAGCCGGCGAAGTCGTTCCCGCCGCCGAGCGACCGCAGTGCGGGGCCTCCGGCGCCGAACAGCAGGATCGCGAACGTCAGCACCACGACGCGCCAGGTGAGCAGCCGGGTCCGCTCGTCGTAACCGGCCGCCAGTTCGGCCGGGAGGGCGATGTACGGCACCTGGAACAAGCTGAACGCCGTCGCCGTCAGCAGGAAGGCCACGAACACCCACACGGCCGCCGCCGTGGCGGGCGTCCCGGCCGGGACGGCGAAGGTCAGCAGGAAGAACACCGGCAGGGCCACCGCGCCGAGCAGCATCATCGGCCGCCGGGATCCGCGCGCGGCCAGCATCCGGTCGCTGCGCGCGCCGATGACCGGGTCGATGAGGACGTCCCACACCTTCGCCACGGTCACGACGAGCCCCGCGGCGATGGCGGCGACGCCCAGGCTGTCGGTGAGGTAGTACACGAGGACCAGCCCGGGGAGCGTCGCGAAGCCTCCGGTGCCGAGCGAGCCGACGGCGTAGCGGGCGACAGTCGCCCGGGTCAGCGACTGCTGCGTTGCGATCATTCCCGCATCGTATTGGATGCAGAGTCGTATCGGGGCGCAGGCCGCTCAGCGACGCGCGACGGATTCTGTACGGGCGCTCAGGTGGACTCGGGATCGAACGGCGGCAGCGTGCCCGGCGGCAGGCTCGCACGCTGAGCCGATCCCGAACTGTTCAGCGCCGATTGTGTCACCGGCTTGATCGCCGACGGGGCGGGCGCGTCGTCGAGCAGCGCCTCGCGGATGATGCGGCGCGGGTCGTACTGGCGCGGGTCGAGCTTCTTCCAGTCGACGTCGTCGAATTCCGGCCCCATCTCCTCTTTCATGCGGTCCTTGGCGCCGTCGGCGAAGTCGCGCACCGTGCGCACGAACTGCCGGAGCTTGCCCGCGTAGAGCGGAAGCCGTTCCGGCCCGATGAGGAACGCAGCGATGACAGCCACGATCAGGAGCTTCTCGAAGGTCAGGCCGAACACACATAAAGAGTATCGCGCGCGGCTGCGCGAATGCTGGATCAGCTGGGCCTATTCTGGACCGAGGCCACCGACGGGAGATATGTGTCTGACAAGGACTCGAACTGGAGATTCGCCGACGACATCATCGTCGAGAGCGAGGTGATCACCCGAGCCCGCCAGCAGTCCCTCGAGCTGGGCGTCGACCCGATCGCGCCGAGCACGGGCGCCCAGGCGGCCGTCGTCGTCGCCGCGACCAGGGCGGAGAACATCGTCGAGATCGGCACCGGTGTCGGCGTGTCGGGGCTGTGGCTGCTGCACGGCGGCACGGAGGCGCAGCTCACCAGCATCGACGTCGAGGTCGACCACCAGCAGCACGCCCGCACGTTCTTCACCGAGGCGGGGATCGCGGCCAACCGCGTCCGGCTGATCACGGGGCACGCGCTCGACGTCCTCCCCCGGATGAACGAGAACTCCTACGACATCGTCTTCGTCGACGCCGACCCGCAGTCGGTGATCGAGTACGTCGAGCACGGCCTGCGACTGGTGCGGCCGGGCGGGACCGTGCTGGTGGCCCGCGCGCTCTGGCGCGGCCGGGTCGCCGACCCCGCGGCGCGCGACCCGCTGTCGACCGGCTTCCGCACGCTCATCACGGAGACGGCGGCCTCCGGAGCCGTGATCAGCGCGCTGTCGCCCGCGGGCGACGGGCTGCTGCAGCTCACCAAGCTCACGCCCTGAGCGACCCCGCGAGCAACGAGCCCGCGAACGAGGAAAGGGCCCCGATCGCTCGGGGCCCCTTCTCGGGTATCTCGTCAGGTGGGTAACGTCAGGAAGCGCTCACCACGCTCGCGAGAGCATCGTGCAGTTCCTTGGCCTCCGCATCGTTGACGGAGACGACCAGACGTCCCCCACCTTCGAGCGGTACCCGCACGATGATGAGCCGTCCCTCCTTCACAGCCTCCATCGGCCCGTCCCCGGTCCTCGGCTTCATGGCCGCCATGCAGCTCCCCTTTCGTGAATGTCGTGTCCATTATCCGTCATCCACGGCGGACGGGGGAAATCGCCGGTCTACCCCGCGCACAATGGGCCGCGGGCCAGACGGCTGTCGGCGACGGATCACGGCGGCGACCAGTCGGCGCCGTCCACACCCCAGCAGATGGCGATCCAGCCGACCTGGAGCGCCACGGCCAGCACGACCATCCCGACCCGGTACACGCGGTTGCGCGGCAGCGCGATCGCGCCGAGGAGCGGGAACAGCGGCATGAGCAGCCGGAAGGTGCTCGACTGCGGGAAGAACACCGCGAACAGGTACAGCGAATACGCGGCGATCCAGAACCGGAGGTCGACGCCCAGCCGGCGCACGGCGGGCGAGAACAGCAGCACGGCGTACACCGCGACCAGCAGCACGAGTGCGATCACGCCGATCCAGCCGGGGACCCCCAGCATGACGCTCGCCCACCAGTCCGCACCCTGGAACCACGGGGTGAACGGCACCAGGTGGGTGAAACCGATGTACGGCGCGCGCCAGGCCAGCTCGGTGTCGGTGTACGCGGTCCACGACCCGGTCGCGACGGCGGCGATCGCCGGCCAGGCGATCCCGGCGACGGCGCTGAAGACCGCGAGCGACGAGCTCAGCACCCGCTCCCGCACCGGGAACGGATCCTCCCGTCTGTGCAGCCAGCGGTAGACGACGTGGAGGCCGACCGCCAGCGCGAACGCCAGGCCGCTCGGGCGGGTGAAGGCCATGGCGAGCACCACGGGGAACAGCCAGCCGTAGCGCCGCTCGACCAGGAGCAGCAGGGCCGTGGCCAGCAGCAGCAGGTAGAGCGACTCGGCGTACGCGAGCTGGAACAGCGGCGAGACGGGCGAGAAGCAGAACAGCACGACCGCGAATATGCTCGCGGACGCGCCGAGCCCCACGCGCAGCGTCAGCCGGTAGAACACCAGGGCGGCCCCGGCCGCGCACAGCGCCGACACCAGCACTGCCGCGGGCGCCCAGGGCAGCCGGGTGAGGAACATCACCGCGTCGACGACGCCCGGGTAGCCCGGCAGGAACGCCCAGGCGTTCTCCGTCACGTGCAGGCCGTCCGACGACGGCAGGGACGCCGGGTAGCCGCTGACCGCGACGATGTTGTACCAGAGGCCGTCCCAGATCGTCGCGAACGAGAAGTAGTCGGGGTGCGCGCCGGTCCACGGATTCTTCCCCTGGTTCGCGGCGAAGATCAGCAGGATGACGGTGGTGACGACCCGGCTGGCGAGGAAGACGCCGAGAACCCGCACCCACCAGCGCGACCACCACGGGCCGCGTGGGGCGAGCGCCGCCTCCACGGCCTCAGCGGGCGCCGGGACCGTTGAGCCAGGCACGGAGACCGGCCTCCACCGAGACGATCTGCTCCACGTCCACGCGCTCGTCGTCGGCGTGGGCCTTCAGGGGGTCGCCCGGCCCGTAGTTGACCGCGGGGATCCCGAGCGCGCTGAACCGCGCGACGTCGGTCCAGCCGTACTTGGGCTTGGCCACCCCGCCGACCGCCGCGACGAACTCCTGCGCCAACGGGGCGTCGAGCCCGGGCCGGGCGCCGTCGGCGCGGTCAACCACGGTGATCTCGTAGCCGTCGAAGAGCTCGTGCATGTAGGCGATCGCCTCCTCCGAGCTGCGCGACGGGGCGAACCGGTAGTTGACGTGCACCATCGCCTCGTCCGGGATGATGTTGCCCGCGACGCCGCCCGAGACGCCGACGGCGTTGAGCCCCTCGCGGTATGTCAGCCCGTCGACCTCCACCTCACGCGCGGTGTAGCCCGCCAGCAGGTCGAGGACCGGCGCGATCTTGTGGATGGCATTGTCGCCCACCCAGCCGCGGGCGGAGTGCGCGCGCAGCCCGTAAGCCCGCACCTCGACCCGGAGGTTGCCGTTGCAGCCGCCCTCCACGACCCCGTTGCTCGGCTCGCCCAGGATGGCGAAGTCCCCGACGAAGAGGTCGGGCCGGTTGCGGGCGAGGCGGCCGAGGCCGTTCAGCTCGGCGTTGACCTCCTCGTGGTCGTACCACATCCACGTGATGTCGATCGCGGGGTCGGTCAGCTCGGCGGCGAGCTTGAGCTGCACCGCGACGCCGGCCTTCATGTCGACGGTTCCGCGACCCCAGAGGTAGCGCACACCGCCGTCGACCTCGAACCGGGTCGGGAGGTTGCCGTTCAGCGGCACGGTGTCGATGTGGCCGGCGATCAGCGCACGGCGCTCCCTGCCGAGATTCGTGCGCGCCACGACCGTGTCGCCGTCGCGGATGATCTCCAGGTGCGGCAGCGGCGACAGCGCCGCGACGATCGCGTCGGCGAGCGTGCGCTCGTCCCCGGAGACCGACTCGATGTCGCAGATCTGCCGGGTGAGGTCGATGGACGTGGCGCTGAGGTCGAGAGTCACGCTACTAATCTAGGGGCATGCCTTCCGACTTTCCTGACGAGTCCGCCGCGTCCGCGAACGCCCACTCCGCCTGGGGCTACGGGCTGGCCACGATCGCCGGCGACGGCACCGTCCTCGACACCTGGTTCCCGGAGCCGCGGCTCGGCCGCCTCCCCGCCGGCCGGGAGCGCTGGATCGCCCCCGCCGAGTTCGAGGAGCTCGCGGTGGAGGACGCGCGGCGCAACGTCCGCATCGACATCGTGACGGTCGAGATCGACTTCGACGCCGCTCCGGCCTCGACCCCGGACGCGTACCTGCGCCTGCACCTGCTGTCGCACCTGCTCGCCCGGCCGAACACGCTGAACCTCGACGGGATCTTCGCGCACCTGCCGATCGTCGCCTGGACCAACGCGGGACCGGTCCTCCCGGCCGACCTGGACCGGCTGCGCCCGTCGCTGCAGCGCGCCGGCATCCACGTCACGGGCATCGACAAGTTCCCCCGGCTGCTCGACTACGTGACGCCCGACCGGGTGCGCATTGCCGACGCCTCGCGCGTGCGGCTCGGCGCGCACCTGGCGCCGGGCACCACGGTGATGCACGAGGGCTTCGTCAACTTCAACGCGGGCACGCTCGGCTCCTCGATGGTCGAGGGCCGCATCTCGCAGGGCGTCGTGGTCGGCGACGGCTCCGACATCGGCGGCGGCGCCTCCATCATGGGCACGCTCTCCGGCGGCGGCACCCAGCGCGTCGCGATCGGCGAGCGTGCGCTGCTCGGCGCGAACTCGGGGATCGGCATCTCGATCGGCGACGACAGCGTGGTGGAGGCCGGCCTCTACGTCACGGCGGGCACCAAGGTGGTCGTGGTCGACGGGCCCGTCACCGCTGAAGGCCGCCCGCAGACCGTCAAGGCCGTCGACCTCTCCGGCGTGCCCGGTCTGCTCTTCCGCCGCAACTCGCTCACCGGCGCGGTGGAGGTCCTCCGCCGCTCCGGCACCGGCGTCGAGCTGAACGCCGCCCTCCACGCCTGACCCCCACCATCAGTTCCGGACTTGTGTACGCGACACGCCGCGGTGCGCGTACACAAGTCCGGAAGCGACGGCTGCTCAGACGAGGGTGAGGACGGAGGCGGGGTCGGCGAGGACGCGGCCGATGTCGGCGAGGAAGCGCGAGCCCTGCTCGCCGTCGACGATCCGGTGGTCGAACGTCAGCGCCAGCGTCAGCACATTGCGCAGCGCGATCCCGCCGTCGTGCTCCCACGGCTGACACCGCACCGCGCCGACGGCCAGGATCGCGGCCTCCCCCGGCGTCAGGATCGGGGTGCCGGCGTCCACACCGAACACGCCCACGTTGGTGATCGTGATCGTGCCGCCGGTGAGCGCGCTCGGCGGGGTCTTGCCGGAACGCGCCGTCACGGCCAGGTCGCGGATCGCTCCGGACAGCTCGGCCAGCGAGTGGCCGTCGGCGTCGCGGACGACCGGCACCAGCAGCCCGCGCGGGGTGGCCGCGGCGATGCCGAGGTGGACCGCCCGCGTCTGGACGATCTCCTGCGCGGCCTCGTCCCAGCGGGAGTTCACCTCGGGCGTGCGACGTGCCGCCAGACACAGTGCCTTCGCGACCACCGCGAGGAGGCCGGGCCGGGCATCGGCGAGGTCGGGCCGGGCGCGGAGCCGCTCGATCAGCTCGGTCGTCGGCGTGACGTCGACGGTGAGGAACACGGTCGCCTGCGGGGCGCCGAACGCGCTGCGGACCATCGCGTCGGCGGTCGCCTTGCGGACGCCCTTGATCGGGATGCGCAGCTCGCCGGGCGCGCCCTTTGTCGCAGCCGCGGCCGTGGGTGCGGCTCCGGCGGTCTCGAAGGCGTCGAGGTCGGCGCGCGTGACGATGCCGCGCTCGCCCGTGCCGGTGACGGCGGCGAGGTCGATGCCGCGCTCGCGAGCCAGCTTGCGGACCGGCGGAGTCGAACGCGGGCGCTCGCGGACGGCGGTGTCGGCGGCGGGTGCGGCCGCGACGGC
>NZ_JBDGMM010000007.1:0-4762 GCF_057655165.1 Leifsonia sp. Soil_N53 | reverse complement strand
CCTCCGCGACCCGGCGGGCCGCCGCCAGCCCGGGGCCGGGCGCGAACCGCGCCGACGGGTCCCAGCGCCCGGTGAGCGCCCAGCGCGCCACGACCTCGAACGGCTCCTCGGCGAGCTCGGCCGCCGGTCGTCCCCGGTAGTACAGCTCGCCGTCGTCGATCAGGGCGAAGTCCGTCTCGATCACCATCAGCGGGCGCCCCTCCGAGCGCACCGGCGCGGGGGAGGCGCGGCGGCGGCGCGCCGAGGCGAAGG
The DNA here is from genome assembly GCF_057655165.1 of Leifsonia sp. Soil_N53. Taxonomy (NCBI): domain Bacteria; kingdom Bacillati; phylum Actinomycetota; class Actinomycetes; order Micrococcales; family Microbacteriaceae; genus Leifsonia; species Leifsonia sp. Soil_N53. The sequence continues at coordinate 4,510 of NZ_JBDGMM010000007.1, read as the reverse complement.
CCTCCACGTCGAGCGGGTCGAACGTCGACCCGCCCGCGGTGCGCTCGCGGTGGAGGAGGCCGCGCGCGACGTACGCGTACAGGGTCTCCAGCTTGACGCCCAGGCGCTCTGCGGTCTGTTCGGCGGTGAGCCGCGGGAGGTCGCTCATATTGATCCGATCAACGTTGACGTACGCTTAATCCACGTACACACTACTGGCATGGACCGCATGAACGACACCCTCATCGACGTCCCGCGCGGGCTCGCCAACGTCGTCGCCGCCAGCACCGCCCTCGGCGACGTGCGCGGGCAGGAGGGCTTCTACCACTACCGCCAGTACTCGGCCATCGACCTCGCGCGCGAGCGCAGCTTCGAGGACGCCTGGTACCTGCTGCTGTTCGGCGAGCTGCCGTCGGCGGGGGAGCTCGCCGCCTTCCGGTCCCGCATCGCCGCCGCGCGCCGCATCCCGCATGCGGTCGCAGAACTGCTGCCGGCGATCGCCCGGCTGACTGCGGCCGGCGACGCGCTGGCCGGGCTCCGGATGGCCCTCGCCGCGGTCGCTGCGGCCGATGGGATGCGGCCGGTCTACGACGAGGACGAGGAGGCCCGGCTGCACGACGCGATCCGGGTCGCGGCGGTCACTCCGGTGCTGCTCGCCGCCCTGCACGCCCACGCGGAGGGCGGCACGCCGGTGGAGCCGCGCGACGACCTCGGGCACGTCGCCGACTACCTGCGGATGATCACCGGCCGCACCCCCGACGCCGCCCACGAGCACGCGCTCAGTACCTACCTGACCGCCGCGATCGACCACGGCTTCAACGCGTCGACCTTCACGGCCCGGGTCATCGCGTCCACCGGAGCGGACGTCGGCGCCGCGGTGGGCGGCGCGCTCGGCGCCCTATCCGGTCCGCTGCACGGCGGCGCGCCGAGCCGGGCGCTCGACACGCTCGACGCGATCGGGTCGCCGGACCGGATCGACGAGTGGATCACCGACACGGTGCGCTCGGGCGGCCGGGTGATGGGCTTCGGCCACGCGGTGTACCGCACCGAGGATCCCCGTTCGGTGCTGCTGAGGGAGGTCGCCCAGGGCTTCGGCGGGGACCGCGTGGACTTCGCGGTGCAGGTCGAGGAGCGCGTCCAGCAGCTGCTCGCCGAGCTGAAGACGGGACGGCAGCTGCACACCAACGTCGAGTTCTACGCCGGCGTCGTCATGGAGCTGTGCGGCATCCCGCGCGAGCTGTTCACGCCGACGTTCGCGGCGGCGCGGGTGGTGGGCTGGACGGCGCACATCCTGGAGCAGGCCGAGGACGGCAAGATCCTGCGGCCGTCGTCGCGGTACGTCGGCCCGGTGGCGCCGCAGCCTTTGCCGAGGACGACGCTCGCGGCCTGACCCGTTCCCGCCGCTGCTGGCGCTGTCGCGGTCCGCGCGGCGGGGCGTATCGTGCTGCTCGGGCGGCCACGTCAGCGGTCGCACGAGCGACGGAGGACGCCATGCGCGGAGCGGTGCGGCACGTGGAGTGGATCGGCGACGAGGATCCGGAGCGGCTGGAGGCGGCGGTCGTCACGTTCGCGCCCGACCGGCTGGACGCGCTGGGAACATCGCGCACGACGGACTACGTCACGAGCTGGGCGCTGGAGACCGGGCCGGACTGGGTGACCTCCCGGCTGTCGGTCGCGGTCGACGGCCGCGGTTTCACCCGCTGGCTCGTCCTCACCCGCGACGGCCACGGCCGGTGGGCCGCCGAGTCGTACGCGCACGGCGAGGACCGGTACCACGACGAGCCGCTGGCGGCGGCGGGGATCGCGGATCCCGGGAGCCTGGACGGCGCCCTGGACTGCGACCTGGCGCTCTGCCCGGTCACCAACACGATGCCGATCCTCCGGCTCGGCGCGCTGCGCGGCCTGGAGGAGACGGAGCTCACCATGGCCTGGGTCGACCTCCCGTCCCTCGCGGTGGTCGCGAGCCGCCAGGCGTACAGCGCGGCGGAGCCGTTCGAGCCGGGCGCCGGCCGCTCGGTCGTGCGCTACCGGAGCGTCGGCAGCGGCTTCACCGCCGACCTCGGCGTGGACGAGGACGGCCTCGTCATCGACTACCCGCGCCTCGCCCGCCGCATCCGCACCCGCACCCGCTGACCACCCGCACGCATCACCCAAGGGGCACGTTGTTGTCACTTGTGCGCCCGAAAAGTGACAACGACGTGCCCCTCGGCGAGAGGAGGTGGGAGTTACGGGGTGGGGGCGAGGGCGTCGTAATCGCGGAAGCCGCGGCGGACGCGCACGATCGTCGCGACCAGCACGACGATCAGGAGGCCGCCGAGCAGCGGCGGGAACCACAGCGCGCCGCTGAGCGCGAGCACGCCGATGTAGAGGTCGCCGAGCCGCGGGCCGCCGGTCACGACCACGGTGAAGACGCCCTGCAGCCGTCCGCGCATCACGTCGGGGGCCGACGCCTGCAGGATGGTCATCCGGAAGATCGAGCTCACGTTGTCCGCCGCGCCCGAGGCGGCGAGCAGCACGGTCGCGGCCACGAGCGCGGGGAGGTTCGCGTCGGCGATCGACGCGCTGCCGCCGGCCGTCCCGCTGAAGGCGACGACCGCCAGCACGATGCCGAACCCGAGGATCGCGGCGCCGTACACGATGATCGCCCGCTCCACCGCGCGACCCTGCCAGCGCACGCTCCCGAGCCGGCCGGAGAACACGCTCGACACGAGCGTGCCGACCGCGCCGGCGGCGGTCAGGATGCCCACCGTGACCGGTCCGCCGCCGATGAGCAGGGCGCCGACCGCCGGGAACAGCGCACGCGGCTGGCCGAACGTCATCGCGATCAGGTCGAGCACGAACGTCATCGACAGATTCGGCGCCGACTTCAGGAAGCGGAGCCCCTGCACGACCGACTTCAGTCCCGCGCGCTGCCGCTCGCCCTCCGGGAGGATCGACGGCAGCGTGAAGATCCCGAGGAACGCGGCGGTGAACAGGAGGACGTCGACCGTGTAGGTCCACGGGATGCCGACACTCGCGACGAGGAGGCCGGCGAGCGCGGGACCCACGGTGACCATGACGCCCGCGCTGATTCCGCCGAGCGCGCTCGCGGCGGGGAGCAGCCGGGCGGGGAGCAGCCGCGGCGTGATCGCCTGCCGGGTCGCGCCGATCATGACCGTGGCGACCGCGTTGATCGTCGTGAGCACGTACAGCGGCCACACCACCTGGATGTGCAGCCAGGCGAATGTCGCGATCCCCGCCGTGGAGGCCCACGCGACGACCGCGGTCACCAGAGCGACGATGCGCCGGTCGAACGCGTCCGCGAGGACTCCGCCGTACAGCCCGAACACGATCATCGGGCCGAGCGCGAACAGCGCGACGAGCGAGACGGCCAGTGTCGAGTGCGTGAGGTCGTAGATGTGCAGGCCGACGGCCACGACCGTCATCTGGCCGCCGATACCGGAGATCGCGCCGCCGAGCCAGAGCCGCGCGAAGGCCGGCGACTCCCTCAGCGGGCTGAGGTCGACGAAATGCTTCGCGTGGGCGAGCCGCGGCTCAGCGGGCCGGGTTCCCGGCGCGCTCGTATCGTCGGGCTCCTTGGTGCCCGGGGCCTCGCTGCCGGTCAGAAGCGGGGCTTCGTGCTGAGGGACACCGCCGCGAGAGAGAAGACGAGGCCGAAGGCCATGATCGTCACCGTGACCGCCTGCAGCACGACCTGCCAGATCGGCTCGAACGGCGTGACCGACACCCAGAGCCAGAGGACGGCGCCGATCAGCGTGATGACATAGCTGAAGGTGCGGCGTGCGTACAGCGCGTTGAGCGACACCACGGTGCCGGCGACCGTCATCTGGAAGAGCGGGAGGAACGCGTCGGCGTTGCCGGTCCAGGTCGCGACCAGGCTGATCACGCCGAGCACCAGGGTGACCAGCACGACGAGAGTGGCCAGCAGGTTGCCGAGCATCGGCGGGATCGTGCCGCTCAGGCTGCGGACGAGGCCGGTGTGCTCGTCGGTGACGTCGGTCTCTGCGGTGCGGGGTTCGGCGATGATGTGCGTGGTCACGTCGACGATCCTACCGCCCAGGCGGGCGGCGATTGCGAACATCGCGGACGGCGCCGGGCGGGCGGGTACGGTGGTGCCATGTCAGCCGCCCGTCGCCGCAGACCCCGGTTCAGCCTCCCCGACCGTGCCGTGCGTGCCGATGAGGCCGTCGCCCGCCGGATCAACCACCGCACGACCGGCCCGGGCGTCGACCGGTTCTGGCGGCTGCTCAGCGGGGCCGCGGACCACGGCACGCTCTGGTTCGCCGTGGCCGGCGTGCTCGTCGCCCTTGGGAGGCCGCGGGCGGCGGCGCGCGCGATCGTCTCGCTCGGCCTCGCAAGCCTGGTCGCCAACGTGGTGGGCAAACAGCTCGTCGGCGGCGACCGCCCGGCGCTCACCGCCATTCCGATCGCGCGCCGGCTCGACCGGTCGCCGACCTCGCCGTCCTTCCCGTCCGGCCACACGGCCAGCGCCGTGGCGTTCGCGACCGGTGTCGCGCTCGACGCGCCGGCG
>NZ_JBDGMM010000006.1:0-6032 GCF_057655165.1 Leifsonia sp. Soil_N53 | reverse complement strand
AGGCGGCCGCGCTCGCGCGCCGGCTCCGGGCGGAGGCGGCGGGAGCCGTCGCGGGCGTGGAGGCGGCGATCGCCCTCCGCGAGCGGCCGACGGCAGTGATGCTCAAGGCGACCGGGATCGACGTCGTCTCCGGCGGCGACCACGGCGCGGAGCCGTGGGACGCGGACGCCGAGGTGACCGTGTGGCTCGACCCGTCGCGCGCGGCGTACCTGAAGACCGTGGTGCGGGAGGGCGCCCTGACCGGGTTCGTGTCGGTCGGCCTCCCTCAGGCCGGTGCGGAGCTGACGCTGCTGTTCGAGCGCGGCGCCGCCCTGCCGGCCGAGCCGTCGGCGCTGCTGCGACTGGACGCCGCCGACCCCGGAGCCGTCGCCGTCGAGGACCCCCTCGGGCCGGACGCGACGGTCTGCTGGTGCAACGGCGTCACCGCCGGCCGGATCGGGGAGGCCGTGGCCGCCGGCTGCGACACCGTCGAGTGCGTCGGCCGTGACACCAGGGCCGGCACGGGCTGCGGCGGCTGCAAGGGCCGCATCGCCGCCATCCTGGCCGCCGCGCCCGTCGTGTGACTGGCGGGGCGACGGCTCAGACGTCGAGCCGGTACCCGCGCTTCACGACCGTGGCGACCAGCCCCGGCGTCCCCAGGCTCTGCCGGAGCCGGCTCAGCGAGACCTCCATCGCGTGCTCGTCGCAGCCGCCGTCGAGCGCGACGGACAGCTCCCGGCGCGACACCACGGCGCCGTTCGCCGCGACCAGCGCGCGGAACAGCGACAGCGACGTCGGCGTCAGCCGCACCGGGGTCCCGGCCACGACGGCGACGGTGCCGCGCAGCTCGACCTCCCCGTGCCGGGTGCTCACCCGCCGGGTGGATTCCGCCTCCAGCTGCTCGCAGACCAGGCGGATGAGCGCGCCCATCCGGAACCGTTCCGGCTGCAGCGGCTCGACGCCCGCGCTGAGCAGCGGCGCCGAGGTCACCGGTCCGACACTCGCGGCCACCACGTCGGTGCGGAACGCCTCCAGCACCTCCGGGTGCCTGCCGCGGGCGAGCGCCGCGATCAAGAGGCCGTCGACCGCCGGCGCGCTCGTGAAGGTCACGCAATCCAGCTGCCGCGACGCGATCGCGTCCACGAGCCGGGTCGCCCGCTCGTCGTCGTCCTCTGCGACCGACCAGGTGTACGGCGCGACGGTGATGACCCGGTCGCCCGCCTCCTGCAGCCGCTGCAGCTGCCCGACGTCCTTCTGCCCGTGCAGCTGGACCGCCACCGTGATCCCCGGCGGGAACTCCGCGATCACCTTCGAGACGAGGGAGGCCGTGGTCTCCTCGTCGCTCATCCCCGCGTCGTCGAGTCCCGCCGCCCGCACCGACCCGCGCGCCTTCGGGCCGCGCACCAGGATGGTCGACTCCGCGAGCGCGCGCTGCAGGTCCTCGCCGAGCCCGGCCGAGTCGGCGACCTCGAACCAGCGCCGCATCCCGTAGCTGGTGGTGGCGAGCAGCACGTCCGGCGCCGCCGCGATGATCCGCTCGGTGTCCGCGATGACCGGCGCGTCGTCCTCGGCGTGCCGCATGTGCACCGTCGGCGCGTGCAGCACGGCCGCTCCGCGCCGCTCGAACGCGTCGATCAGGTCCGCCGAGCGCCGGTCGCTGGTCACGCCGATCCGGAACCCGGTCAGCTGGTCGGGGCGGAAGGCCGCGATGCGTTCGTCGCCCATGTCAGCCTCCGGTCACCGCGGCGGCGTCGGCCAGCGCGGTCGTCGCGCCGGCGTCGCCGCCGCGTGCGAGCCGGACCACCTCGCCGATCACGACCACCGCCGGCGAGCCGACCCCGGCCTTCACCGCCTCGGTCAGGATCGTCCGCAGGTCGCCGAACGTCGTGCGCTGCCGCGTCGAGAACCCCTGCTCCACCACAGCGACCGGCATCTCGGGGTCCATCCCGAACCGGGCCAGCCCCGCGGTGATCGACGGGAGGTTGGTGATCCCCATCAGGATGACGATCGTGCCGCCGAGCCCGGCGAGATGCTCCAGCTCGGCCGGTGCGAGCGGCGCGTGGCCGGAGACGACCGTGAACATCCGGGAGGCGCTGCGGTGCGTGACGGGGATCCCGGCCGCCGCGGGCACCGCGACGGCACTGGTCACCCCGGGGATGACGCTCACCGGGATGCCCGCCCGCCGGCACGCCTCCACCTCCTCGCCGCCGCGCCCGAAGACGAACGGGTCGCCGCCCTTCAGCCGGACGACATTGGCGCCCTCCCGGGCGTGCGCGACCAGCAGGCGCTCGATCTGGTCCTGCGGGATCGGGTGGTGGCCCGGCCGCTTGCCCACGTCGATCAGCTCCGCACCCGGAGCCAGCTCGGCCAGTGTCTCGTGCGGGGCGAGCCGGTCGTAGAGCACGACATCGGCCGCCGCGAGCGCACGGGCCGCCGCGACGGTCAGGAGGTCGGGGTCGCCCGGGCCGCCGCCGACCAGGGTCACCGATCCGGTGCTGCCGCTCGTCATGGGGTCTCTCCTTCCGCCGCCGGAGCGGCGCCCGCCCGCACCGGGATGGTCGTCCCGGCGAGCAGCACGGCGCCCGCCGCGCGCTCCTCCGCGGTCGCCGGGCGCAGCTGCCCGCGCTCCTCGACCCGCGCGATCGACGGATCGGCCTCGGCCGGCGCGTTCACGAACGACCGGAACCGGCGCAGGCGCTCCGGGTCGCGCAGCGTCGCCGCCCACTCGTCCTCGTAGGTGTCGATGTGCTTGGCCATCGCGGCCTCCAGCTCGGCGCCGAGGCCGAGGGAGTCCTCCACGACCACCTCGCGCACGTGGTCGACGCCGCCGTCGAGGTCCTCCATCCAGCGGGCCGTGCGCTGCAGCCGGTCGGCCGTGCGGATGTAGTACATGAGGTAGCGGTCGATGTAGCGCACCAGGGTCTCGTCGTCGAGGTCGGAGGCGAGCAGCTGCGCGTGCGCGGGCTGGAAGCCGCCGTTGCCGCCGACGTACAGGTTCCAGCCCTTGTCGGTCGCGATCACCCCGACGTCCTTGCCGCGCGCCTCCGCGCACTCGCGCGCGCAGCCGGAGACCCCGAACTTGAACTTGTGCGGAGCGCGGAGGCCGCGGTACCGCAGCTCGAGCGAGACCGCCATCCCGACCGAGTCCTGCACCCCGTAGCGGCACCAGGTGGAGCCGACGCAGCTCTTCACGTTCCGCAGCGCCTTGCCGTAGGCCTGGCCCGACTCGAAGCCGGCGTCGACGAGCAGCTTCCAGATGTCCGGGAGCTGGTCGAGGCGGGCCCCGAACATGTCGATGCGCTGGCCTCCCGTGATCTTCGTGTAGAGGCCGAAGTCCGTCGCCACCTGCGCGATCACCGCGAGCTTCTGCGGGGTGATCTCGCCGCCGGGGATGCGCGGGACGACCGAGTACGTGCCGTCCTTCTGCATGTTGGCGAGCGCGCGGTCGTTGGTGTCCTGCAGCGGGCCGCGGCCGCCGTCGAGCGGGTAGCCGCTGTGCTGGCTGGCGAGGATCGAGCCGACGGCGGGCTTGCAGATGTCGCAGCCGCGGCCGGACCCGAGCCGGCCGATCGTCTCCTCCCAGCTGGTCAGGCCGAGCACGCGGACGGACTCGAAGAGCTCCTGCCTGGACAGCTCGAAGTGCTCGCACAGCGCGTGCGAGACGGTGGCGCCGGAGGCGGTGAGCTCGGCCTCCAGCAGCTTCTTCACCAGCGGGACGCACGAGCCGCACTGGGTGCCGGCGCGGGTGCACGACTTCAGCTCGCCGAGGTCGTGGCAGCCGTCGGCGACGGCCGCGCGCACGGTGCCCGCAGTGACGTTGTTGCACGAGCACACGTACGCGTCGTCGGGTAGAGCGCCGCCGGCGGGAGGCTCGGCGCCCGCGGCCGAGAGGTAGGCGGCCGGCTCGGCGTCGAGCTCGCGGCCGAGCAGCGGCCGGAGGCCGGCGTACGGGGCAGCGTCGCCGACGAACACGCCGCCGAGCAGGGTCTTGGCGTCGTCGCTGACGACGAGCTTCTGGTACAGGCCGCGCGCCGGGTCGGCGTAGACGATCTCCAGCGCGCCCGCCTCGCGGGCGAACGCGTCGCCGAAGCTCGCGACGTCCACGCCGGAGAGCTTGAGCTTGGTGGCGTCGTCCACGGTCGTGAACGTCGCGTCGCCGCCGAGCAGCCGGTCGGCGACCGTCTCGGCCATGGCGTTGGCTGGGGCGACCAGGCCGACGGTGCGGCCGTCGATTGCGGCGACCTCGCCGATCGCCCAGATCGCGGGATCCGAGGTGGTGCAGGCCTCGTCGACGATCACGCCGCCGCGCTCGACCGTCGCGAGCCCGGCCTCCCTCGCCAGCTCGTCGCGGGCGCGGATGCCGATCGCGAACACCACGATGTCAGCGGGCACCGCTCGGCCGTCGGCGCACCGCACCGACACCGGGAGGCCGTCGTCGCCGAGCACGATCTCGCGCGGGCGGGTGCCCAGGTGGAGGTCGACCCCACGGGCCGAGATGAGCCGCCCCAGCGCCTGGCCGGCGCCCTCGTCGAGCTGCGCCGACATCAGCCAGCCGCCCGAGTGGATGATGACCGCCTCCGCGCCGAGCGCCGCGACACCGCCCGCGGCCTCCAGGCCGAGCAGGCCGCCGCCTGCGACCGCGACCCGCGGAGCCCGGCCGAGCCGCTCGCGCAGCTCGGCGACCTCGGCGACGAGCGCGTCGACGTCGTCGATCGTGCGGTAGACCCGGCTCGCGGCGGCGCCCGGGATGTCAGGGACCGGGGCGGAGGACCCGGTGGCGAGCACCAGGTCGTCGTAGTGGAGGACCACCCCGGCGGACGTCGTGACCGTCTTGGCCGCCCGGTCGATGGCGGTCGCCGCCTCCCCGATGCGGAGCTCGACGGCGGCGTCCTCCCAGTGCGAGGCCGGCTCGAGGGTGAGGTCGACGCCGCCGTCGGCGAGGCGCTTGCTCAGCTGGACCCGGTCGTAGGGGAGGTAGGGCTCCTCGGCGATCACCACGATCGACCGGGCCTCGCCTCCGCCGCGCGAGACCAGCGCGTCCACCAGGCGGTGCGCGGCCGGGCCGCCCCCTACGATCACCGTGCGTCGTGTCGTCATGCGGGCGCCCCTTCCGTGTTCAGCGGCTGCCGCCGCGCCGGCCGGTATCCCGGCCGGTGCCTTTCGAGCCTAGAAGGAGGCGGTTTCCCTTCCGTTTCGGCTGTGTAACCGGGCGTTAACACCGGTCGCACACGGCCGCCGGGGAGGTGTGAGCCCGGTTTCACGCGGACGTTACACACGGCGACGACCGCGGAAACATCGGAGTCCTACCGTCGGAGCATGACGATCACGCAGCTGACCGAGGGAACGGACGCCGCACCGGGCACCTGGGTGCGGGCCTGCCGCGTCGACGACCTTGAGCCGTCCTGGGGCGAGGCGGTGCTGCTCCGGATGCGCCAGATCGCGGTGTTCCTGCTCTCGCCACGCGAGGTCTACGCCGTCGCGCACGAGGACCCGGCGGGCGGCGCACCCGTGATGGCGCGCGGCATCGTCGGCTCGCGCGGCGACCGGCCGACCGTGGCGTCCCCGCTGCACAAGGAGGTCTACGACCTCGGGACCGGCGAGTGCTTCTCGGACCCGGCGCTCGCCCTGCGCACCTTCCGCACCCGCATCGTGGGCGGCTTCATCGAGATCGAGCTGGTCGGGCCGGAGCCGGAGGCCCCGTGACCGAGGTGGTCCTCGCCGCGTCGCACGGCACCTCCTCCCCGGAGGGCCGCGCCGCCGTCCGCCGGCTGGTGGAGGCCGTCGCGGAGTCGCTGCCGGTGGAGGTCGTGGGCTGTCACGTGGACGTCGAGCAGCCCGATGTGCCGTCGGCGCTCGGCGACGCCGCGCGGGCAGGCCGTGCGGATCGCGCCGTCATCGTCCCGCTGCTGCTCTCGGCCGGTTACCACGTCTACGTCGACCTGGCGGAGGCCGCCGCCGCTGCCCCGCTGCCCACGGCCGTGACCGCCGCGCTCGGGCCGGACCCGCGCCTGATCGAGGCGCTCGCCGGCCGGCTGGCGGAAGCCGGGCAGCAG
>NZ_JBDGMM010000005.1:0-6463 GCF_057655165.1 Leifsonia sp. Soil_N53 | reverse complement strand
CCGGTGCGGTCGCGACCTGGTGCCCCGCGAGCCCCGGGCGCGCCCGCCGGGCGGGCCTCCCTGTGGCGTCGGGACGGGCGCCGTAGCCGACGAGCACCGGCTCACGGGTCGCCGGAGCGGCGGGCTCGGGCTCTGTCTCCTCGACGCCGGCCATGCCCTCCACCTCGAACGCCACCAGCGGCTCCCCCACGGCCACGGTGACGCCGGGCTCCACGTACAGCCGCGACACCTTCCCCGCGTACGGCGCGGGCAGCTCCACCAGCGCCTTGGCGGTCTCCACCTCGGCGATGATCTGGTTGAGCCGCACCGTGTCGCCGACCGCGACGTGCCAGCTCACCAGCTCCGACTCGGTGAGGCCCTCGCCGAGGTCCGGGAGCGCGAAGTCCTTGACCGGCATCAGTCCTCCACCCCGCTCAGCGAGTTCGGCCGGTCCATGACCCGGTCGATGCCGTCCAGGATGCGGTCGAGGTCGGGCAGGTGCGCCGCCTCCAGCTTGGCGGCCGGATACGGGATGTCGTGGCCGGTGATCCGCACGGGCGCGTGCTCCAGATGGTAGAAGCACCGCTCGGTGATCGACGCCGAGATCTCGGCGCCGAGCCCGCCCGACAGCGCAGCCTCGTGGGTGACGACCAGCCGGCCGGTCTTCCGCACCGACGCCGCGACCGTGTCCAGGTCGAGCGGCGAGAGCGAGCGCAGGTCGATGACCTCCACCGAGATGCCCTCGTCGTCGGCCGCGAGCGCCGCGTCCGCCGCCAGCTGCACCAGGCCGCCGTAGGTCACCAGGGTGACGTCGTGGCCGGCGGCGACCACGCGGGCGGTGCCCATCGGCCGGGCGTCCTGCAGCGCGGCCTCCTCGTCCACCTCGCCCTTCGCGTGGTAGCGCCGCTTGGGCTCGAAGAACAGCACGGGGTCGTCGGAGGCGATCGCCTGGCGGATCAGGGTGTAGGCGTCCTGCGGGGTCGACGGGCTCACCACGCGCAGCCCGGCGGCGTGCGCGAAGTACGCCTCCGGCGAGTCGGAGTGGTGCTCCGCAGCGCCGATGCCGCCCGCGAACGGCACCCGGATCGTGATCGGCATGCGCACGGCGCCCGCGGTGCGGTAGTGCATGCGCGCCACCTGGCTGACGATCTGGTCGAACGCCGGGTAGATGAAGCCGTCGAACTGGATCTCCACCACGGGACGCAGCCCGCGGTACGCCATCCCGACGGCGGTGCCCAGGATGCCGGACTCGGCCAGCGGCGAGTCCATCACCCGACGCGGGCCGAACTCCGTCTGGAGGCCGTCGGTCACACGGAACACACCGCCGAGCGTGCCGATGTCCTCGCCCATGAGCACGACCCGGTCGTCCTCGGCGAGCGAGCGGCGCAGGCCGGCGTTGATGGCCTTGGCCATGGTCAGTGCCGTCATCGGTCACCTCCCACGAACGTGCGCAGGTAGCGCGAGTAGTGATCGCGCTCCCGGGCGATGCCGGTGTGCGGCTCGGCGTACACGTTGTCGAACACGGACAGCGGGTCCGGGTCCTGCAGTGCGACGACGCCCTGGCGCATCTCGGCGGCGACGCGGTCGGCGTGCTCCTGGATTCCGGCCAGCCGCTCCGGGGTGAGCAGCCCGGCGTCCGCGAGGTACGCCTCCACCCGCGCGATCGGGTCTTTGGCGCGCCACTCGTCGAGCTCCGCGGGGTCGCGGTAGCGGCTCGGGTCGTCGGCGGTGGTGTGCGGCCCCATCCGGTAGGTGACGGCCTCGATGAAGGTCGGGCCGCCGCCGCTGCGGGCGCGGTCGAGGGCGGAGCGGGTCACGGCCATGACGGCGAGCACGTCGTTGCCGTCCACGCGGACGCTGGGCACGCCGAAGCCGGGCGCGCGCTCGGCGATCGGGCGCTGCGCCTGCAGGCCGACCGGCTCGGAGATCGCGTACTGGTTGTTCTGGCAGAAGAAGATGACCGGCGCGGCGTAGGTGGCCGCAAAGATCAGCGCCTCGTTGACGTCGCCCTCGGAGGTCGCGCCGTCGCCGAAGTAGGCGATGGACGCCGCGTCGGTGCCGTCGGCCTGGATGCCGATCGCGTAACCCGTGGCGTGCAGGGTCTGGGCGCCGATGATGACCTGCGGGGTCGCCATGTTGATGTCGTACGGGTTCCAGCCGCTCTGGGTCGTGCCGCGCCACACCCGCAGCAGGTCGACCAGGCCGGCGCCGCGGCAGTAAGCGACGCCGTGCTCGCGGTAGCTGGAGAACACGAAGTCGTCGCCGCGCAGAGCCCGGCCGGAGCCGATCTGGGCGGCCTCCTGGCCGAGCAGCGGAGGCCACAGCCCCAGCTCGCCCTGCCGCTGCAGCGCGGTCGCCTCGGAGTCGATGCGACGGATGACGACCATGTCCTCGTAGAGGCCGAGGAGCTGCTCCGGACCGATGTCGGAGACCCAGGCGTCGAAGCGGACGTCGCTGATGCGTGCGCCCTCGGGAGTCAGAAGCCGAACGGTGTCGGCACCGGCCGGGAGGTGGACGTCGTCCAGCCGGGTGTCGGGTTGATTGTCGATCGTCACGGTTCACGCAACCTTCACTCTCGCGTCCGGTCAGCGCGCTTGTGGCAGGCAGGACCGGCTTCCGGCCTCCTTGCCGGAATTACCCGAAAGGCTACGCTCCGCGATCAGTGCGCACAACCGATGGCGTGTCGACCGTGCACCCTGCACTGTCGGGGCGAGCGCCGAGGTGCTAGCTTTCACACTATGCGCACGTTCGACAGCACCGACCGGAGGATCCTCGTCGCGCTCGCCGACGACCCGAGGTCGACCAACGTCTCGCTCGCCGACCGGCTCGGGCTGAGCCGCAACACGGTGCAGGCGCGGGTGGCCGAACTGGAGCGCAACGGCGCGTTCCTGTCGTTCGAGCGACGCATCTCGGCATCGGCCGCCGGCTACCCGCTCGCGGCCTTCGTGACCGTGCACGTGCAGCAGCAGAAGCTCGCGGAGATCGTCGAGCACCTGGCCGGCATCCCGGAGATCGTGCAGGCGCACGGCCTCTCCGGCCCGTCCGACCTGCTGCTGCGCGTCGTCTGCACCGACGCCGAGGACCTGTTCCGGATCGCCGGCGCGATCCAGTCCACCGACGGCGTCGAGCGCGCCGAGACCTCCCTCGACATGGGCGAGCTCATCCCCTACCGCCTGCGGCCGCTGCTCACCCGCGACTGACGTCGAGGAGGCGCATTCTCCGCCCTCTCGCGCGAATTCGGGCGACTTTGCGCCGTCTCGCCGCGGGCGGAGAGCACGAAGGCCGCGCCGACAGAGTCGGCGCGGCCTTCGGGTGGAGCGGGAGCTCAGCTCTCGACGGTCTCCACGGCGCCCTCGGCGGGCTCCACGGGGCCCTCGGAGGCGGCGTCGCGGCCCTGGGTGTCCGCGTCCTCCGCGAGCACCGGGGCGAGCGACAGCTTGCCGCGGTCGTCGATCTTGGTGATCTCCACCAGGATCTTCTGGCCGACGCCGAGGACGTCCTCGACGTTCTCGACGCGCTTGCCGCCGGCGAGCTTGCGCACCTCGGAGATGTGCAGCAGGCCGTCCTTGCCGGGCAGCAGCGAGATGAACGCGCCGAACGCGGCGATCTTGACGACGGTTCCGAGGAACTGCTCGCCGACCTCCGGGTTCGTCGGGTTCGCGATCGCGTTGACCTGGGCGCGGGCCGCCTCGGCCGACGGGCCGTCGGTGGCGCCGATGTAGACGGTGCCGTCCTCCTCGATGGAGATCTCGGCGCCGGTCTCGTCCTGGATCGCGTTGATCGTCTTGCCCTTCGGGCCGATCAGCTCGCCGATCTTGTCGACCGGGATCTGGACCGAGATCACGCGCGGCGCGGTCGGGGCCATCTCGTCCGGAGCGTCGATCGCCGCGTTCAGCACGCTGAGGATGGTCGTGCGAGCATCCTTGGCCTGCTTGAGCGCGCCCGCCAGCACCGACGACGGGATGCCGTCGAGCTTGGTGTCGAGCTGGATCGCGGTGACGAACTCGCTGGTTCCGGCGACCTTGAAGTCCATGTCGCCGAGCGCGTCCTCCGCGCCCAGGATGTCGGTCAGCGCCGCGTAGCGGGCCTCGCCGTCGACGACGTCGGAGATCAGGCCCATGGCGATGCCGGCGACCGGGGCGCGCAGCGGCACACCGGCGTTCAGCAGCGACAGGGTGGACGCGCAGACCGAGCCCATCGAGGTCGAGCCGTTGGAGCTCAGCGCCTCGGAGACCTGACGGATCGCGTAGGGGAACTCCTCGCGGGTGGGCAGCACCGGCACGAGCGCGCGCTCGGCCAGGAAGCCGTGCCCGATCTCGCGACGCTTCGGCGACCCGACGCGGCCGGTCTCACCGGTCGAGTAGGGCGGGAAGTTGTAGTGGTGCAGGTAGCGCTTCTTGGTGACAGGCGACAACGAGTCGATCTGCTGCTCCATCTTGAGCATGTTCAGCGTGGTGACGCCCAGGATCTGGGTCTCGCCGCGCTGGAAGATCGCCGAGCCGTGAACGCGCGGGATGACCTGCACCTCGGCGTCGAGCGGGCGGATGTCGGTCAGGCCACGGCCATCGATGCGGATGCCCTCGCGCAGCACACGGCCGCGCATGACCACCTTGGACACCGACTTGTACGCCGCGGAGAACTGAGAGAGCACCTCGGCGTCGAGCACGCCGGCCTCCACCTTCTCGGTGAGGGCGACCTTGACGCGCTCCTTGAGGGCGTCGTCGGCGTTCTGGCGCTCGACCTTGTCGGCGATCTGGTAGACGTTCACCAGGTCCTCGTAGGCGAGGCCGGCGACGTTGTCGTAGGTCTCCTGCGAGTAGGGCAGGAACACCGGGTAGTCGGCGATCGCCTTGGCGGACTGCGAGGCGAGCACGGTCTGGGCGGCGACGAGCTGGCGGATGAACGGCTTGGCGGCCTCCAGACCCTGGGCGACGACCTCCTCGTTCGGCTTGACGGCGCCGGCCTGGATGAGGTTCCAGCTGCCCTCGGTGGCCTCGGCCTCGACCATCATGATCGCGACGTCGCCCTCGGAGCCGTCCTCGTTGGTGAGGACGCGGCCGGCGACGACGAGGTCGAAGACGGCCTCCTCGAGCTGCGAGGCCTTCGGGAAGGCGATCCACTGGTCCGCGTGCTGGCCGTTGCCGGGGATGAGCGCGAGGCGCACACCGGCGATCGGGCCGGAGAACGGCAGACCGGAGATCTGGGTCGAGGCGCTGGCCGCGTTGATGGCCAGGGCGTCGTAGAACTCGTCCGGAGCGATGCTCAGGACGGTGATGACGATCTGGACCTCGTTGCGGAGGCCGTCGACGAACGACGGGCGCAGCGGCCGGTCGATCAGACGGCAGACCAGGATCGCCTCGGTCGAAGGGCGGCCCTCACGACGGAAGAACGAGCCGGGGATCTTGCCGGCGGCGTACGAGCGCTCCTCGACGTCGACGGTCAGCGGGAAGAAGTCGAAGTTGTCCTTCGGGTGCTTGCTGGCGCTCGTCGCGCTCAGCAGCATGGTCTCCTCGTCGAGGTAGGCGGCGACGGCGCCCTGCGCCTGCTGGGCGAGGCGTCCGGTCTCGAACCGGACGGTGCGGGTGCCGAAGCGTCCATTGTCGAGGACTGCTTCGGCGAACTTGATTTCGGGACCTTCCAAGAGGTCTTTCTCCTTTGTTTAACGTCGCAGCCCCGTCTGGGCGCGACTCCACAATGGAGCGAGCAGGCAGTTCGACACGTCTTCCGTGTACGCGGCATCCCATGCGGGTGCGTGGGCTGAGCCCGTCTGGCCATCAGTAGAAATACACGGTTACGTCGTTGCGACGCATCCGGATACCACCACCGAGGACCAGCTCCTGCCAGCCTGCTCCGGCGGTCGGCATTCGGCCGACCAGAAGAATCCTATCAGTCGTGGTGCTCGGGAGGCCGGAATTCCGCTGTCAGAGGGCCAGCGTCGCCCGCGCGGCCTCCGCGAGCGCCGCCCCGTACGACGGCCCATGCCCGGCCGCGTGCACGGCGAGCGGGTGCAGCTGATGCAGCGGGATGCGCTCACGCCACCCGGCGCGCAGCGGCCGGGCGGCGTCGTAGCCGGCGAGGATGTCGTCCAGGAACGGAGCGCCGAACAGCGCGAGCATGGCCAGGTCGGTCTCGCGGTGGCCGCCGTGCGCGGCCGGGTCGATCAGGACGGCGCCGTCGTGCGACCAGAGCACGTTCCCGGTCCAGAGGTCGCCGTGCAGGCGCGCGGGCGGCTCGTGGTCGTCGAAGCCGCCGGCCGCCACCCGATCGAGGGCGCTGTCCACGACCTCCCGCTGCCGCACGGTCAGGTTGCCGGCGGCTACGGCGATGTCGAGGTAGGGCCGCACCCGGTCGCGGGCGTAGAAGCGTCCCCAGTGCGTCTCGTGCGCCACCGGCAGCCGGCGGCGGCCGATGAACAGCGGGCCGTCCCAGCCGTCGGGCGGCGCGCCGAAGGCCGCGGCTCCGGCGGCGTGCGTGACGGCAAGCG
>NZ_JBDGMM010000004.1:0-5785 GCF_057655165.1 Leifsonia sp. Soil_N53 | reverse complement strand
CGGGCCGCGGCGGCGGTCGGTCGGGACTCCGGCACCTCCTCCAGCTCGATGCGACCAGGGCCGACAGCCGCCACGCGCACCACGCGGGCGCCGCCGTCGCGTTCGGCCTCCGCCAGCCAGCGCAGGCCGGCGGCCTCCGCCTCGAAGAACGAGGCCGGCGCGTCGGGGCGTTCCTTCACGATCGTGCGCACGGGGTCCACCGTACTCAGGCGCGCTGCGACGCGGCCGCGACGGCGCCCCGCTCCCGGCTCCGGCGCTCGCGCGCCGCCGTCACCACCGCCACCACCCCGATCCCCAGCAGCGTCCCGAGCGCATTGGCGATCAGGTCGCGCGGGTCGCTGAACCGCGTCGGGAGGAACAGCTGGACGAACTCGATCGTCAGCGTCGTCGCGACGCCCAGCGCGAACGCCAGCCACCAGCGCCAGCGGCCCAGCAGGATCGCGAACAGCACGCCGAACGGGACGAACAGCAGGACGTTGGCCGTGGTCTCCACCACGTCGTAGTCGATCCAGGCGAGCAGCGGGGTCGCCGCGAACGACGCAAGCAGCCCCTCCAGCAGTGTGTTGCGGTGCGGGTCGGCCGGGAACGGGTTCAGCGTGATCCACGCCACGAGCAGCAGGTAGGCGGCGGTGACGGCGAGGAGGGCGCGGCGGAGCATCCTCCTATGCTTGCGCACATGAGCATCGCCTTCCGCATCCCGATGTCCGGTCGCTCGACCGACGAGGAGCATCGCGTCTCCAGCCCGCTCGAGCTGCTCTTCGACCTGACCTTCGTCGTCGCGGTCGCCCAGGTGTCGGCGCAGCTCGCGCATGCGGGCGAGCAGGGCCACGCGCTGTCCTTCCTCGGCCCGTACCTCATGGTGTTCTTCGCGATCTGGTGGGCGTGGATGAACTTCACCTGGTTCGCCTCGGCGTACGACACCGACGACGTGCCCTACCGACTCACCACGATGGTCCAGATGGGCGGCGTGCTGGTGCTGGCCGCCGGCGTGCCTGCCGCGTTCGAGCATCAGGAATTCACCGCGATCATCATCGGCTACGTCATCATGCGGCTCGCGATGGTCGCCCAATGGGTCCGCGCCGCCGTCGAGCATCCCGACGGGCGGGCCACGGCGACCCGCTACGCGGTCGGGATCGCGGCGGTGCAGGTGGTCTGGGTGGCGTGGGGGTTCCTCCCGGTCGAGCTGAAGCCGTGGACCTTCCTGCTCGCAGCGCTGCTGGAGCTGCTGGTGCCCGTGTGGGCGGAGCGGCCGGGGATGACCTCCTGGCATCCCCACCACATCGCCGAGCGCTACGGGCTGTTCACGATCATCGTGCTCGGCGAGTCGGTGTCGGCCTCGGCGATCGGCGTGCAGAGCGCGCTGGCGGAGCACGGCGTCTCCCCCGCGCTGGTCCTGATCGCGGCCGCCGGGCTGGTGCTGCTCTTCGCGCTCTGGTGGCTCTACTTCCTGGAGCCGGCGGCCGAGGGCCTGCGGTCGAAACGCGAGAGGTCGTTCTACTGGGGCTACGGCCACTACTTCGTTTTCGCGTCGCTGGCCGCGCTCGGGGCGGGGCTGGAGGTCGCGGTGCAGCGGGGCGCAGCGCACGCGGCGATCCCGGACATCGCGACCGAGTACGCGATCGCGATCCCGGTGGCAGTCTTCCTGCTGATGCTCTACGTGCTGCACGCTCCGCTGGTGCCGGAGGTCGTCATCCGGCCCCTGAAGACCGGGATCGCCATCCTCCTGGTGCTGCTCGCTCCGCTGGCGTCGCCGCTGATCGGGCTGGTGGGGGTGACGATCGCGATCGCGGCGGTGGCGGCGGCGCTGGTGGCGGTGACGCTGCTCGACCGGGTCACGGCGGCGCGGCGCAGAGGCGCGGCCGGCCCGGTGTAGGCCGGGAACGCGGAACGGGCCGCCACCCGGAGGTGACGGCCCGTTCGCAAGAAGATCGCGTTGTCGATCGAAGCTCGACCTGCGTGCGACCTGCGTTATCGACGCAGACCGAGGCGCTCGATGAGGGCGCGGTAACGGCTGATGTCGATGTCCGACAGGTAGCCGAGCAGGCGGCGACGCTGACCGACCAGGAGGAGCAGGCCACGACGCGAGTGGTGGTCGTGCTTGTGCTCCTTGAGGTGCTCGGTGAGGTCCTTGATCCGCTTGGTCAGGATGGCGACCTGAACCTCGGGGGATCCGGTGTCACCGGGGTGGGTCGCGTACTCTTCGATGATCGCCTTCTTGGTCTCAGCATCCAGTGCCATAGAGGGGATCCCCTTTCTCTCGCTGCGCGGTGCCCGGGGCCGGATGCCTGGGCTCTCTTAATCCGCGGCCGTTCTGACGGCAACCTGAAGAGTTTAGCAGACCAGGATGCCCGCGCCGTCCGCGCGAGCGCCCGTCCCGACCTCAGCGCGCATCGGGTTCGAGGAGGCCGAACGCGGCGCCCTGCGGGTCGGTCACGATCGCCCAGCGGCCGACGCCCCCGGCGGCGACCGGAGGCTCCAGGATGGTCCCGCCGAGCCCCGTGAGCGCCTCCGCTGCGGCGTCGAGGTCGGCAACGCCGACGTAGACCAGCCAGTGCGCAGGCACGCCCTCCGCGGCGGTCGTGGCGCCCGCGACGTTCGCGGGGCCGACGTCGAGCAGGCCGTAGGGTTCGTCGTTCACCCGCATCTCGCTCACCGCGACGCCGAGCACCGCCTCGTAGAAGGGGAAGGTGCTCTCGTAGTCGGGTGCGGCGAGCTCCAGCCAGTCGACCGCGCCCGGCTCGTCGCGCAGCCACGGGGAGTCCTGGGCGCGCTGCCACAGCCCGAGCACCGCCCCTGCCGGGTCGGCGACGATGGCCATCCGGACGCCCGGCATCAAATCGCCCGGAGCCAGCAGCACGGCTCCCCCGGTCGCCGTGGCCGCCGCCGCGGACGCGTCGATGTCCGCCACGGCGAAGTACACCGTCCAGACCGGGCGCTGCATGCCGGGCGGGAACGGCCCGATCGCGGCGACCGGGGTCCCGCCCAGCTCCGCGACCGCGTAGCCGCCGTGGGCGGGGTCGGCGTCCGGGACCTGCCACCCGAACAGCGCGCGGTAGAACGCGGCCGCGGCCGCGCGGTCGGAGGTCTGGAGGTCGGCCCAGACGGGCGTGCCGGGAGGGAACTCGCTGACGATCGGCATGGCGCTCAGGCTACTCGCGCCGCGGGTCAGCCGGGCAGCCCCCGCAGCACCTCGTCCAGGGCCGCCACGGCCGTCGCGGCCGGGTCGTCGCCCTCGCCCCGCACCGCCCACCAGAGCAGCGCCGAGAAGTTCGCCGAGCTGATCGCGTCGGCCAGTACCTGCGGGCGCAGCGCCTCCGCCGGCTCCCCGAGCCGGCGCGCGATGAACTCCGCCAGGATGTCGCGGTTGGCCCCGAGCCGGGTCAGCCCGAACCCGATCAGGGCCGGGTCGGAGGCCATCAGCCGCAGCCGGAGCCTGGTCGCCTCGATGCCCTCGGCGCCGAGGTCGAGGGACTCCGTGATGGCGCGGGCGATCACGTCGCGCGGGCGCTCGTCCGCCGGCGCCGCGTCCAGGACCGCGTGCATCCGCTCCACCACCGGCTCCAGTCCGCCCCACACCAGGTCGGGCTTCGACGGGAAGTAGCGGAACAGCGTCCGGCGGCCGATGCCGGCGAGCGCGGCGAGCTCGTCCATGGTGGTCGCCTCGTACCCGTGCTCCTCGAAGTGCCGGAGGGCCAGCAGGGCGACCCGCTCGGGGTCGACGTCGGCCGGCCTGCCGCGGCGGCGGGGGGCGGGTTCGGCTTCCAGCGGATTCATGGCCTCCATTATGGCACTTGGTGTTATAAATGCATCGACGCCCACCATCGAGCGCCCACGAGGTCATCGACACAAGGAGTACGACAGCATGAGCAGCAACGGATCCGGACGCTTCGCCGGAAAGACCGCCATCGTGACCGGAGCGGGCTCCGGCATCGGCCGGGCGACCGCCCTCCGCCTCGCCTCCGAGGGCGCTCGCGTCGTCGGCAGCGACATCTCGGCCGACCGCCTGGCGGCGCTGGTGGAGGACAACCCCGAGCTCGACATCGTCACGGTCGCGGGCGACGTCTCCAGCGAGGAGACCATCGCCGCGGTGCTGGCGGCCGCCGGGGGCCGGGTCGACGCCCTCGCCAACGTCGCGGGCATCATGGACGGCTTCCTTCCAGCGGCGGAGGTCGACGACGCGACGTGGGACCGGGTGTTCCTCGTCAACGTCACGGCGATCATGCGGCTCAGCCGCGCGGTCCTCCCGCTCATGGTCGCGGCCGGGAGCGGGTCGATCGTCAACGTGTCGTCGGAGGCCGGCCTCCGCGGTTCGGCGGCGGGCGCGGCGTACACCGCGTCGAAGCACGCCGTCATCGGCCTCACCAAGAGCACCAGCGTCTTCTACGCGCCGAACGGCGTCCGTGCCAACGCGGTGGCGCCGGGCGGTGTCATCACCAACGTGGACGGCACCTTCAAGTCGCAGCTCGCCGGCGAGCGGCTCGGCCCGATCATGCAGACCAACGTCCCGCCGGTCGCGCACCCCGAGCAGCTCGCCGCCGCGATCACCTGGCTGCTCAGCGACGACTCCGCCAACATCTCGGGGACCGTGCTGGCATCGGACGGCGGCTGGTCCGCTATCTGACGCGCGGCGCCATCAGGCGTGCGCAGACCTACCCCGCGTGCGTCCGGCCCACCGCCTCGGCGAGGAGCCGGACGCCGTCGGGGATGTCCGCGGCCGCGATCGACCCGAAGCCGAGCAGGAGGCCCTCGAAGCCCTCGCCGAGGGCGAACCGCGGCAGGGGCTGCACGGCCACGCCGGCGACGGCCGCCGCGGCCGTCACCCGCGCGGAGTCGAAGGCCACGCGCGCCACCGGCCGCAGCGCCAGGTGCAGCCCCGCGGCGGACGGCACGACCGAAAGCCGCCCGGAGAGCAGCCGCTCGGCCTCCCGGCCGATCAGCGCGTGCCGCTCCTCGTACACCCGCCGCGCCCGGCGGACGTGCGACGCGAACGCCCCCGAATCGAGCAGACTCGCCATCGCGGCTTGCGTGACCACGTCGTTGTGCCAGTCGGTCAGCCGCTTGGCGCCGCGCAGGGCCGGCACGAGCGACGGCGGCGCCACGACGAAACCGAGCCGGAGGCCGGGCAGCATCGTCTTGGAGAACGTCCCGACGTAGGCGACCCGGCCGTCGGCGTCCAGCCGCTGGAGCGGGTCGAGCGCCCTCGCGCCGAAGCGGTACTCGCTGTCGTAGTCGTCCTCGATCACGACGGCGTCCTGGCGCGCCGCCCACTCCAGCAACGCGGCGCGCCGGTCCAGCGACAGCACTCCGCCGAGCGGGAACTGGTGGGAGGGCGTCACGTAGACCAGCCGGGCCCGCGGCAGCAGGTCCACGCGCAGGCCGTGCTCGTCCACGGGCACCGGGACCACGCGCGCGCCGAGCTGCTCGAAGAGCTGGCGGACCGGAGGGTAGCCCGGGTCCTCCACCGCGACCGTGTCGCCGGGCTGGAGCAGGATGCGGGCGAGCAGGTCGAACGCCTGCTGCGCACCGCTGGTGACGACGACGTCCTCGGCCGCGGCCACCACGGAGCGCGCGAGTCCGAGATGCCGCGCGATGCCGGCGCGCAGCCGCACGGGCCCGGCGGGATCCGCGTACTGCGCGGACCGCAGGGCCGGCCCGCGGAGCGCCGCCGCCACAGCGCGCCGCCAGGCGTCGGCAGGGAACAGCGCGGGGTCGGGCGAGCCGACGCCGAAGTCGTAGGCGATGGGATGCGGCTCCGCCCAGAGCGGGTCGGCGAGGTCGCGCCAGG
>NZ_JBDGMM010000003.1:0-4424 GCF_057655165.1 Leifsonia sp. Soil_N53 | reverse complement strand
CGCCGCGCGACGCGGGGCCCGCTCCGTCGCCGGCGCGGGCATGGCGACGAAGGTCCCTGAGCCGACGCGGGCGACGAGGTAGCCTTCCGCGGTGAGCCGCTCGTACGCGGTCGACACGGTGCTGCGCGAGACGCCGAGGCTCGCCGCGAGCTCGCGCGTGGCGGGCAGGCGCTCACCCCGGCGCAGCCGTCCGTCCAGGACGGCGTCGCGCAGTCGCCGGTAGACGCGCTCGGCACGGTCGCCGCGACCCTCGATCGGAACGTGGATCTCCACCGTGACCTCCCGACGCAGACTAATGGACTGATAGAAACCCGGTGGATTGGATCTTACAACCAGCCAATCCGGCTCCTAGCGTGAAGCCATGACAGACACCGCCACCACCGAACAGGCCAGCACCGAACAGCCCACCGAACGCGTCCAGCTCTCCTCCGCCGTCCCCGACGGCTACCGCCGGGTCATCAACCTCGACGGCTACGTCGCCCGCGCCGTCGAGCAGCCGCTCGGCGACCTGATCAAGCTGCGCGCCTCCCAGCTCAACGGCTGCACCTACTGCGTCGACATGCACTCGGTCGACCTGCAGGACGGCGGCTACCCGCTCCGCAAGGTGTTCGCCGTCTCGGCGTGGCGCGAGTCGCCGTGGTTCAGCGGGCGCGAGCGGACGGCGCTGGAGCTGACCGAGGCAGTCACGCTGATCCACCAGGGCGGCGTGAGCGACGAGCTCTACGCACGCTCGGTCGCCGAGTTCGGCGAGGAGGGCTACGCCGACCTCGTCCTCGCCATCGGCACCATCAACCTCTGGAACCGGATCGCCGTCCCGACCCACCTGCGCCCGCCCGCGCTCTGACCGCGCGAACGACGAAGGGCACGTGAACGCCGTCGAGACAGCGTCCACGTGCCCTTCGGGTGTGGTCTGGAGGTCAGCTCACGCCGAGCAGGTCGATCACGAAGATCAGCGTCTTGCCCGAGAGCGGGTGACCGCCGCCGGCCGGGCCATAGGCGAGCGCCGGCGGGACCGTCAGCTTGCGGCGGCCGCCGACCTTCATGCCGGGGATGCCGTCCTGCCAGCCCTTGATCAGGTTGTTGAGCGGGAAGTTGATGGACTGCCCGCGGCTCCACGAGGAGTCGAACTCCTCGCCCGACTCGTACTCGACGCCCAGGTAGTGCACGTCGACCTTGGAGCCGGGGGTCGCCTCCGGGCCGGAGCCCTCGACGATGTCCACGATCTCGAGCGTCGTGGGGGCCGGACCCTCGGGAGCGTCGACCTCGGGCTTCTCATTGGTGTTCTCTGCCATGCACCCATCCAACCCGTGCGCGACCTCCGCGTCAAAAAGTCTTGCAATCCGGGCGAGCCTGGGGCAGGCTAGTCGCATAACTCGACGACCCGGGAGCGTTGCAGGCATCGCCGCACCACCGGGCGTCGAGTCTTTTAACGCCCATTTGTTTCTTTAGGCGCCCATTCATCGGGGCACGTCAGCCGAACACCTTGCCCGGGTTCAGGATGCCGAGCGGATCGAAGACCGACTTGATCTTCACCTGAAGCTCGTAGGAGTCCGGCCCCAGCTCCTCCGCCAGCCAGCGTCGCTTCAGCACGCCGACGCCGTGCTCGCCGGTGAGTGTGCCGCCGAGGGCGATCGCGGTGCGGAACAGCTCGCCGGCGGCATCCCAGACCTCCGGACCGATCTCGTCGCCCTCTGTCACGAAGTTCGGGTGCAGGTTGCCGTCGCCCGCGTGCGCGACGGTCGGGATGGCCATGCCGTAGCGCTCCCCGATCCGCTCGATGGCCGCGAACATCTCCGGCATCCGCGACCGCGGGACCGCGACGTCCTCGATGAGCACCGTGCCGGTCGCCGCGAGCGCGGGATGGAACGCGCGCCGGATCGCGAGCAGCCGCTCGCCCTCCGCGGCGTCGGCGGCGACGCGCACCGTGCCCCCGGTCTCCGCGATGAGCCTGCCCGCGAGCGCGGCGTCGGGCGCGGCGCCCGGTCCGTCGAACTGCACGAGCAGGTACGCCGCTCCCCCGGTCGCGCCGAGCGCCTCGCGGATGGCCTGCTCGCCGAGGTGCGCCGAGATGGCCTCCAGCGCCGGCCCGTCGAGCAGCTCCATGATCGCCGGGCGCAGATGCGCGGCCGTCACGCGCGCGGCGGCGTCGGAGGCCGCCCGGACATCCGCGAAGAGCGCCCCGAGCGTCGTCGGCTCGCCCTGCGGCAACGGCAGCACCCGCACGGTCGCGCCGACGATCACGCCGAGCGTGCCCTCCGAACCGACGAGCAGGGAGGTGAGGTCGTAGCCGGTCACGCCTTTGACCGTGCGGTGCCCTGTGCGCACGAAGCGGCCGTCGGCGAGCACGACGTCGAGGCCGAGCACGGCCTCCCGGGTCACGCCGTACTTGGCGCACAGCAGGCCGCCTGCGTTGGTGGCGATGTTGCCGCCGACGGTCGAGATGGCCTTGCTCGCCGGATCGGGCGCGAAGAACAGGCCGAAGGGCTCCAGCGCGGCGTTGAGGTCGCCGTTGACGACGCCCGGCTCGACCACGGCGAGCTGGTCCTCCGTCGAGATCTCGAGGATGCGGTCCATGCCCGCCACGCTGAGGACCAGGGAGCCGGCTGTCGCGTTGGCGCCCCCCGCCAGCCCCGTGCCGGCGCCGCGCGGCACAACGGGGACGCGGAACTCGGACGCCGCCCGCAGCGTCGCCTGCACGTGCTCGACGCTCCGCGCGTTCACGATCGCGAGCGGGCGCCCGTCGGCCACCCACCCGGACTGATCGCCCCGCACCGCGTCGAGGAGGTCCGGGTCCACCGAGAGCACCTCGTCCGCGTCCTCACCGAGAGCAGCCCTGAGCCAGTCGATGACATCCATGTCCGTCATGCTAACCGGGTCGCGCTCATGTCCGATTTCCGCTATCGGATGTCGGTGGCAGGTGTCACGCTGGGACGCATGACCAGCTCGCTGTCGGAGACCACCCGCGAACCCGGTGACGCCGCCCGGCTCTCCGACCCGGTGTTCGCGCAGCGCTACCGGGCGATGAGCGCAAGGGACGCCCGCTTCGACGGCCAGTTCATCACCGGCGTCCACTCCACCGGCATCTACTGCCGGCCGAGCTGTCCCGCGGTCACGCCGAAGGCCGGCAACGTCACCTTCTACCTGACGGCGGCCGCGGCGCACGAGGCCGGCCTGCGGGCGTGCAAGCGCTGCCTGCCGGACGCCGTGCCCGGCTCCCCG
Source organism: Leifsonia sp. Soil_N53 (assembly GCF_057655165.1). NCBI lineage: Bacteria > Bacillati > Actinomycetota > Actinomycetes > Micrococcales > Microbacteriaceae > Leifsonia > Leifsonia sp. Soil_N53. The sequence continues at coordinate 1,205 of NZ_JBDGMM010000003.1, read as the reverse complement.
GAGTGGAACATCCGCGACGACCTCGCCGCGCGCGCCATGCGCCTGATCGCCGACGGCACCGTCGAGCGGGAGGGCGTGCCGGGGCTCGCGCACCGGCTCGGCTACACGCCGCGGCACCTCGGGCGGGTGCTCACCGCCGAGCTCGGAGCGGGCCCGCTCGCCCTCGCCCGCGCGCACCGCGCCCAGACCGCGCGGCTCCTGCTCGCCGGCACGGACCTGCCAGTCACCGAGGTGGCCTTCGCCGCCGGGTTCTCCAGCGTGCGGCAGTTCAACGAGACCATGGCCGAGATCTATCACGTCACGCCCGGCGCAATCCGCGCGTCCGCACGCCGCCGGCCGGGGATCGTGCACGGGCCCGGCCCGGCGGGCGCGACGGCCGGCACGTCGCTGACCCTGCGGCTGCCCGCCAGGGCCCCGTTCGACGGCGGGCGGCTGCTCGCCTTCCTCGGCGCACGGGCGATTCCAGGGATGGAGGTCGCAGCGATGGAGGTCGCCGCGATGGAGGCCGCCGCGATGGAGGTCGCCGCCGACGGCACGCCCGCCTACAGCCGCGTCCTCCGCCTCCCGCACGGCCCGGCGACCTTCCGCCTCACGCTCGTCGGCACCCCCGACGCTCCCGCGGTGGAGTGCGAGGCGAGCCTGGCCGACCTGGCCGACCTCGCCCCCCTCGTGGCGCGCGTGCGCCGCCTGCTCGACCTGGACGCCGACGCCGAGGCCATCGACGCCGCCCTGGCCGCCGACCCGGTGCTCGCCCCCGCGGTCGCCGCGGCGCCCGGGATGCGGGTGCCGGGCGCGGTCGATCCGGAGGAGATCCTCTTCCGCGCGCTCATCGGCCAGCAGGTGTCGGTGCCGGCCGCGCGCACCGCGCTCGCACGCCTCACGGACGCGCTGGGCGAGCCGGTGGCGATCGGCGGCTTCACCCGGCTGTTCCCGACGGCGCAGGCGATCGCCGAGCACGGCCGCGAGGTGCTGCGCGGTCCGGGAAAGCGCATCGACGCGATCGTGGGAGCCGCCGCCGCGCTGGCGGACGGCTCGCTCGTCATCGACGTCGGCGAGTCCCGCGCCGAGCTGGAGGCCCGGCTGATCGCCCTGCCCGGGATCGGCGCCTGGACGGCCGGGTACGTCGCCCTGCGCGTGCTGGGCAGCCCGGACGTGCTGCTGACCGGCGACCTGGCGCTGCGGCAGGGGGCCGCCCGGCTCGGCCT
>NZ_JBDGMM010000002.1:0-3217 GCF_057655165.1 Leifsonia sp. Soil_N53 | reverse complement strand
CTGTCTCCGCAGCGCCGTCGCCGGCTGCGCCGTTCCCGTGCGGTCTGCACCCTCGTCCTGGTCGCCGGGCTGGCGGGTGTCGCCGCCGGCGGCGCGCTGCTGCTCGCGACCGGAGCCTGGCTGCTGCCCGCCGCGTCCGTCGTCGTCACCGTCACCGCTCTCGGGATGCTCAGCCGGCTCTCCCGCGCGTCCCGGGCCGTGCCCGCGCCCGTCCCGTTCGTCCCGGCGGCGCCCGCATCGCCTGCGCTGTACGACGACGCCAAGCACGACCTCCCGGTTCAGGAGGCCCTCCGGCAGAGCTGGACGCCGCGCCCGCTCCCGAAGCCGCTGCACCTATCGCCCGGCACCGTGGCCGCAGCCGCGATGGCGTCGGTGGACGCCGCCGCCGAGCTGCGCCGCGCGGCCGCCCGCGCCGACTTCGAGCGGAAGGTCACCGCCGTCGCCGAGGCGGCGCCCGCCGTGCCCGCGCCCGTGCTGCTGCGTCCCGTCGCTGTGGCGGCCCCCGTCGCTCCAGAAATGGCGCCCGCCGTGCGCTCGGCAGCGGTCGTGGAGGCCGTCCCGAACGCGTACTCGGCCATGGGGATCGTCGGCTCCGTCGACGACGGCGCGCTCGACCTGGACGCGGTCCTCCGCCGCCGCCGGGCAGCGAGCTGAGCCCCGCTCGATTTCGAATCGGCACCGCGAGAGTGCTATTGTTTCTAAGCAGTTCCCCGGGGCTATGGCGCAGTTGGTAGCGCGCTTCGTTCGCATCGAAGAGGTCAGGAGTTCGAATCTCCTTAGCTCCACCACACCGAGAAGGACCGCCAGAATGGCGGTCCTTTTTCGTTGTCCGGTGAGGTCCGGTCACACCACCAGCATGATCGCGAGCACCACCATCAGGACCGCGATACCGGCATCCAGCACGCGCCACGCCACCGGCCGTGCGAACACCGGGGCGGCCACCCTCGCGCCGAAGCCGAGCAGCACGAACCAGAGCAGGCTCGCGGTCGCCGCGCCCGCGCCGAACACCCAGCGCCCTGGATCGCCGTGCGTCGCCGAGAGCGAGCCCAGGAGCAGCACGGTGTCGAGGTACACGTGCGGGTTGAGCCAGGTGATCGCGAGGCAGGTCGCGATCGCCGCTGCGAGCGTCCCGCCGCCCGCGGTCGCCGCCGTGAGCGTGCTCGGTCGGACCGCCCGGACGGCGGCGAACACCGCGTAGCCCAGCAGGAACGCGAACCCGGCCCAGCGCACGATCTCGAGCGCCAGCGGCGCCGCCTTCACCAGCGTCCCGATGCCGGCGACGCCCGCCGCGATCAGCGCGGCGTCGCTCGCGACGCAGATCGCGACGACCGCGAGCACGTGCTCGCGGCGGAGGCCCTGCCGGAGGACGAACGCGTTCTGCGCGCCGATGGCGATGATGAGGGCGGCGGCCGAGCCGAGCCCGGTCAAGTACACGGAGAGCACCATTCGACGATAGGGAACGAACTCCCATCAGTACAGCTTGATTTTCTTACCAACCATTAGCATTGCTGTCGATGGATGCCTCCACCGAGCAACTCCGGACCCTGGCCGCCGTGATCGACCACGGCACGTTCGACCGTGCCGCGGCGGCGCTGCACATCACGCCCTCCGCGGTGAGCCAGCGGATCAAGTCGCTGGAGGAGCAAAGCGGCCGCGTGCTCGTCCGGCGCAGCAAGCCGATCCAGGCGACCGAGGCCGGCGCGGTGCTGCTGCGGCTCGCCCGTCAGGTCGCGCTGCTGGAGGCCGAGGCCGCGGCCGAGCTCGGCGGCGGCGACGGCGCTGCGGGCGCCACCCCGATCCCGCTGGTCGTCAACGCGGACTCGCTCGCGACCTGGGTGCTGCCGGCGCTCGCGACCGTCGAAGGTGCGGTGTTCGACATCACGCTCGACGACCAGGAGCACACCATCGACCGGCTGCGCGACGGGACGGCGATGGCGGCCATCGGCTCCGACCGGGAGCCGGTGCAGGGCTGCGTCGTCAGCGCCCTCGGCGCGATGCGCTACCGGCCCCTCGCCAGCCCGGGCTACGTGGAACGCTGGTGCCCGGACGGCTGGGACGCCGACCGGGCGGCCGTCGCGCCGATGCTGGTCTACAACCGCAAGGACACCCTGCAGGACCGCTATCTCGCCCGGTTCGCGCCGTCCGCCCGTCCGCCGCGGCACTTCGTGCCTGCGTCGACGGAGTTCGCCGGCGCCGCACTGCTCGGGCTCGGCTGGGGGATGCTGCCCGACCTCCAGGCGGCCGAGGCGATCGCCGACGGCCGGCTCGTCGAGCTCGATCCACTGGGAGCTGTGGACGTCCCGCTGTACTGGCAGCAGTGGTCGCTGCACTCGGCCGCGCTCGACGCCGTCGCCACCGCGATCGCCCGCGCCGCGGCCGTCGCGCTGCGCCCCGCCTGACGTCCGCGCCCGCGCGTCCGCGGCAGGGTCAGAGGGCGGCTGGGTCAGAGCGCGGCAGAGTCAGAGCGCGTCTGGCCGGAGGTCGAGCCGCCGGAGGAGCTGCGCGTTGAGGGCGACGACGATGGTCGACAGGGACATCAGGATGGCGCCGACCGACATCGGCAGCACGAACCCGATCGGCGCGAGCACGCCGGCCGCGAGCGGCACGGAGATCAGGTTGTAGCCAGCCGCCCACCACAGGTTCTGCTTCATCTTGCGGTAGCTCGCCCGCGACAGCCGGATCACCGACAGCACCGAACGCGGGTCGTCGCTGGCGAGGATGACGCCGGCCGAGGCGATGGCGACGTCCGTGCCCGCGCCGATTGCGATCCCGACATCCGCCCGGGCCAGCGCCGGGGCGTCGTTGACGCCGTCGCCGACCATCGCCACGGTGCGCCCCTCGGCCTGGAGTCCCGCGACGGTCGACTCCTTGTCCTCGGGCCGGACTCCCGCGAACCAGCGGTCGATCCCGAGCTCGCCCGCGACCGAGGCGGCCACGGCCTCCGCGTCGCCGGTGATCATCACGACCTGGATGCCGCGCTCCTGCAGCGCCGCCACCGCCTGCAGCGACTCCTCGCGCACCTCATCGGCGAGCCGGAGCGCGCCGACGGTCCGGCCGTCGACCAGCACGTGCAGGATGATCGCCCCCTCCGCCCGCCAGGCGGCGGCGATGTCGCGTTCGGCGGCGCCGCGCAGCTCCAGGAGCGCGGGCCCGCCGACCTCCACCCGCAGGCCGTCGACGTCCGCGGCCACGGCGACCGCGGGGGAGGCGGTGAAGT
>NZ_JBDGMM010000001.1:0-2130 GCF_057655165.1 Leifsonia sp. Soil_N53 | reverse complement strand
GCCGGCGGTGCTGGTGGTCGACGGCGCGGAGGCCGTGGTGGGCGAGGAGAGGCAGCGCCTGGCGGCGGAGCTGCAACGGGTCGCGGACGCGGGCGCGGCGCTCGTGCTGGCGGCGACCTCCCCCGAGGCGGTCGCCGACCTGCTACCAGTGGCGCCGGCGCCGCACGCCGCAGCCGACGACGCGGAAGCCGAGGCACCCCACCCACGCCACGCGGACGACCCGGATCCGAACGATCAGGACCCGAACGACCGGGGCCCGCACGACCAGGACCCGCACGACGACGCCACACTCGACTCGCACCTTCCCACCTGACGGGAGCGCACCATGACAGACCCCTCCGCCGGCCGGGCGCCGTTCGACGCCCGCGCCGGGACCGAGCGCACGCGCACGATCACGCTGATCGGCCTCGCCCTCGCGCCGCTGCTGGTCGTGGTCGTGCTCGGCTGGGGGCTGTTCTCGCCCCTCCAGCACCTCGACAGGGTGACCGCGGCCGTGGTCAACAACGACACCCCGGTGACCCAGAACGGCAAGACCATCCCGCTCGGGAGGCAGTTCGCCGGCTCGCTGATGGCGGGCGCCTCCACCGTGCCGACCTCGGGGGGCAGCACTCCGACCGAGACGCCACCGTCGACGGACGCCACCAATTTCACGTGGGTGCTCACCAATGACAAGGACGCCGCCGCCGGGCTCGCGAACGGGCAGTACGCGGCGGTGCTCACCATCCCGTCGTCCTTCTCGGCCGACGCGACCTCCATCGGAGGCGCGGCGTCGAGCGCCACGCAGGCGACCGTGACCGTGCAGACCAGTCCGGCGACTGCGCTCGTCGACCCCGCCCTGGCCGCGGCGGTCACCCAGGCGGCGACGGCCGCGCTCGACCGGCAGCTCACCGCGCAGTACCTGCAGAACGTCTACGCCGGTTTCAACACGATCGACCAGCAGATCGGGTCCGCGGCGTCGGGCGCGGCCTCCCTCTCCTCCGGCGCGGCCACGCTCGCGCAGGGCACGGAGTCGCTGGCGGCCGGCGCGGCGAGCCTGGCCGCCGGGACGCAGTCGCTGGACGCCGGCGCCCAGTCGCTGGCTTCGGGCCTGGACACGCTGAGCGCGAAGACCCAGTCCCTGCCCGCTCAGACGCAGCAGCTCGCGGCCGGGTCGGCGGCGCTCGCGGGCGCGGCGGACCAGGCCTCGACCCGGGTCGGCGCCGCGACAGATCAGTTCGCGCAGGTCGTCGCGCAGCTCTGCGCGACGGGACCGGCGGCGCTGTGCACGCGGGCGACGGCCGCACTCGGCACCCTGCAGCAGGCGAGCAGCGGGGTCTCCGCATTCGCCTCCGGCTCGGATGCCGTGGCCTCCGGAAACGCTGCGCTCGCGAACGCGATGCCGGCGGTCGTCGACGGGATCGACGCGTCGGCATCGGGGGCGTCGCAGGTCGCCGCGGGGGCCGACCAGACGGCCTCCGGCGCGGCGTCGCTGAGCTCGGGGGCGGCGTCCGCCGCGTCGGGCGCGACCCAGACCGCGCAGGGCGCGGCGCAACTCGCGTCGGGCCTCGACCAGGCGACCCAGTCGATCCCGACCTACAGCGACAGCGACATGGCCACGCTCTCCGCCGTGGCCGCGCAGCCGGTGGTCGCTGTCCAGAAGGCTCCCCCGACGGGCGTCGCGACGCTCCCGCTGTACGCCGTCCTCGCGCTCTGGCTCGGCGCAATGGCGACGGCGCTCGCCCGGCGGGCCGTCCCGTCGCGCATGCTGCTCTCCACGACGCCGTCGGCTCGGATCGCACTGCGGTCGTCCGGGATCGTCGCCGCCATCGGGGCGGCGCAGGGCCTCGTGGTCGCGGGCGCGGCGCAGTTCGGCCTCGGCCTCCGGCCGGACGTGTGGCTCGGCTTCGCGCTGGCCGCGGCCTTCGTCGGCGCGGTGTTCGGCGTGCTCAACCAGGCGCTCGCCGCAGCCTTCGGGGGTGTCGGCCGCCTGGTCGCCCTGGTGGTCGGCGTGGTGGCGCTAACCGCTGGGCTGTCGTCGACCGTGCCGGCGGCGCTGGCGTCGCTGGCCGGTGCGCTGCCGACCGCGCCGGCGCTGGCCATGCTGCGTGCGGCGGCGAGTGGAGACGCCGGAGCGGCGTTCGGCGCTGCAGG